>QMOQ01000010.1 GCA_003650285.1 Caldisericota bacterium
CTTTTTCATCGAAGCATGCTTTAAGCGATGGTGTTTCAAGTTGTAGGTCAACAATATCGCAACTGCACTGTAATACAAGGTTAACAAGTTTTTCGGGAATGTCATTTTCTAATATATGCCCTGCAACTATGAAATTTGCACGGTGAGAAGATTCAGATACAATTTTTTCTGCTTTAGCCCTTGCCTTGCTAAGAGCTAATTTCGTCCCCTTTATTTCTTTCTCTTTTTGCACGTACCTTAACACAGCATATTCCTTTTCAATTCTTTGTATCATCTCTTTCGAAGGGAAGGTGATAGCACCGACCGGGCATACTGTTTCACAGGTCGTGCAACCTACCAGGCAGTTATAAGGCTCTATCATTTTTGCTTTTTTGTCTGCCATTTCATAAACGTCTCTTCCACAGGTTACAAAGCAAAGTCCACAGCCAATACATTTTTCTTCATTTACTGTAGGGTACCATGGTATTTCTTCTCTTAGAATTCCATGCCATGTTTTACTTATTTTGCTCATTTACAGCCTCTTCTATTTTTCCAATTAGATTTTCTATTACTTCTACATTCTTGTGTGCCTCAACCGTCCATTCTTTTAAATATTGGACACCCTTATCTGTTATAGAATAAACTCTTTTTGATGGCCCAGCTACTTCTACATCCCATTTTGAGATAACAAGTCCTTCTATTTCCATATTGTGCAACAACCTGTATGCAATACTGTATGGCACAAAAGAAGGATTTATTCCAATATCCTTTAGTCTGTCTACAAGGATATATCCGTAGGTTGGTTTGCCTATCAATAGAAATAGGAGTCCAGCGAGCAAAATATTGCCTGATTTAAGCCCAAAGTTTGCGCATTTCTTCCTATATTTCATTCTTCCTCATTTCCTTCAATTATTTTTGATTTAAATTAATTTTAGTACATATGTACTTTTTGTCAATAGGTAAAAAATAATTATACAAACAATTTCAGCGTGGAAGTGGATAAATGTTTTTTAATGTATGTAAAGAGTAATTATAATTTATATATATCCCATTTATATTTAGTAGCTAAATTTCATATTATGTTTTCTTTTTGATAATTTAAGAGCCCGGAGAGGGTTAATATTTTTGGTGGCGTATCTAATAGTTTATGCAATCCATTAATCAGACTTAACATTTTTGAGTTGAAAATGATTGAGGAGCCAGAACTTACAAAACGCTTTGGTGAAGATTATCTTGAATATAAAAAAAGAGTACTAATGTTTATACCGAGGTTAGGGAAAAGACGAACATCTTTATATTAAAAATAGCAAGTAATGATCTAAGCGGTTTATTTGACGGCACAATAAACAATCCGAAATTGTTGTGGCTTAAAAAGCCTGAGAATGAAAAAGAAAATAAAGAGCAGTAGTCAGGTCAGAATAGTGAAACCTCTTTCCCATGTTCGGTTTATTTCAAATGCCTCTTTGTATTTTAATATTCTGGCTATTTTATCTGATTCTTTAGTGACACTATTTTCTATTTTGGATGTAACAAGCTGAGAACTATCATTAAAAATCATTAAGTAACTGTTGCTAAAAATTTATATCTGAAATGAAAAGATGAGAGTTGCAGCATTCTTTTGCAAATTGTTCGGATTCTTGATTAAATTTAAGCAAAAAAGGTACATCCGGAATGTATCGATAGGAGAGCTTTGTTTGGTTTTCTGTATATTTTATTAAGATATTATTTGCTACATATATAAAGCCAAACACTAAAATTACTATAAGTATCCAGATGATAATTTTTTTCATTTTAATTTTTTTGAGTGTTTTTTATAATTTTCTTTGCTATCTCCATGAAAATACGTTTAGTTTCTGTTTCTTCGCTCAATGCAACAGTTGGCATACCGTTGTCTCCACTTTCTCTTACTTTTGTTTCTAATGGAATTTTGCCGAGAAATGGCACTTCGTTTTCTAAACTTATTTTTTCGCCTCCGCCGTGTCCAAATATTTCAGTTTTTTCACCGCATTTCGGGCAGATAAAGTAGGACATATTTTCTATAACGCCTAATACGGGTATGTTCATTTTTTTAAACATTTTCAATGCTTTTGATGCGTCAGCAATGGAAACATCTTGAGGTGTAGTGACTATTATGCCGTATTTAAGTGGCAAACTTTGCATGACGGTAAGTGCGGCATCTCCTGTTTCTGGAGGAAGATCTACAAGGAGATAATCTAATTCTCCCCATTCTACGTCATTGTATAGTTGCTCGATAGCTTTTGTTACAAGCGGGCCTCTCCATATGATAGGGATAGAGGGGCTTTCGGTCAGGAAGCCGAGCGATATTACTTTAACTCCGTATCGCTCAAGTGGAATAATTCTTTTGTTTTCGTTAACAAAAGGTTTTTCATGGATACCAAACATAATAGGTAGGTTTGGGCCGTGTATGTCTGCATCAAGCACACCAACTTTTTTGCCTGATTTTGCAAGCGCTATGGCAATATTTGTACTTGCGGTTGATTTGCCAACGCCACCTTTACCTGATGCGATGGCAATAATGTCTTTTATTTTTTGTTCTGTTTTAAATGAAACAGTTAATTCTACCTTTTTTGCGCCTATATCCTTTAATCTTTTTGTGATAGTATCTTTGAGTGTATAAACATCCTTATCAGGAATTTTAGGAATCATAATAGAAATTAGGACTTCATCTTCACGAACATCTATTTTTTGTACTTTCCCGACGCTAAGAAGTAATTTTTTTAATCCAGGGATAAATGTTGCTTTCAATATATTAATAACTTGAGTTTGTTGTAATTGCATCTTCATTTTTTATCCTCCATTAAATTTTTTAGTGAAATATTTTTAAACAGTTTATCGACTTTTAATTTTGTTTTTTCCCATGGGTGTAGAGCAAGACAGTCTGTTGAGATGCATGGTATGTCTTTTCTTTTCCCATAATTGCACTTTATCTCTATTGTTTCTCTTCCAACAGCTTGTATTATTTCGCACAGAGAAATATCCGCTGGATTGCGTGAAAGGATATATCCTCCGTTTCTTCCCCTCACACTGTCCAATAAACCATTACTGCGAAGCATTGAACATATTCTCAGGATATATGAAAAAGAAATATTGTTTTCTTTCGAAATTTCTCTAATTGTTGCCCTGTTATCCTTTTTTTTCGCAAGATAAATTAGTGCTTTTAGCGCGTATCCTTCAAGGGTTGTGACTAACATTATTTTAACAACCCTTCTACAATTATTTTTACAGCCTCTTCTTTACTTAGTCCTCTTGCTTCAAGGGTTTCTAACTCTTTTGAATCAATAGAACCAATTGCTGCCTCATGTGTTACTTTTGCGAGATGATTAAAAACTCTCACAATTGGAATAGCTTCTGCCACGGCATTATCTTGGACTATCTCTGTGCAATCCACATGCCCCCTTGAATAAGGAGCATATGCATTTACAACGGACAGGACTTTACTTTTGGCTTCGTCTTCTAATACAACTCTACTTTTTATTAACGCTCTTGCCTCGTCTCCTTGCAAGTTGCCTTTTTCCTCAATTTGAACTTTATCATCTTCTTTTGCCCAGACCTTTGAATAGAGTTCGAGTTTCCCTTTTTTCATTATATCTATATCATATTTTATATCAAGCTTTCCAACTCTTCCCTCTTTAAGCGTAAATGTTGAAATAAAGAGAGAGTTTTCTCCAACTGTTCCTTTAGTGTAAGGTATGACCTCTACACCACCTTTTGAACCATGAAAGTGTATCTCCTTGTATCTAAAGAAACTGTTTTGCCCAATATTAATTTTGTAGTTCATTTTATGAACAATATGCTCTGCATTTGGAAATACACAATGAGAAATGGCATTCATTCCTGCATTGTTCTCAATAGTTGTCTCCATATTAATTATCTGTGTGCCTTCCTTTGGAATTACACCAAAGCAAAGTGCCATAGGGTACAACACCTTTGTTCCGCTCTTTACGGTAATTTTTACATCTACACCATTGGATGTAGGAACGGAGTGTATAATTAAGCCTTTAATTTGGTTCTTTCCTAAAACTTTGTTTCCACCTATAACAATCGATGGAATATTGGGGTTTGCAAATTCTCCTATATTACCCCCATTCTTTTCATATGCCTCCATCAGAGCTTGGTACTCATTTAATATATTTGTGCTCATCACGCATTTCCTTCTCTAACAATTTCGCTGATTGGAATATTTTTATGTGTACACTCATTACATTGTTCCTTAAAAAATAAGGAGATTTCTTTCGTTGGACCTTCTTTTATAATTTCTCCATTACATATAAGAAAAGCTCTGTCTGCAATTTCTGCTACTTTATCCCTGTGCGTTATAAGCAGTACGGTGGATCCTACCTTCTTAAAATCTTTTATCAGGTGTATAATTTTATCTAAAGAAATAGCATCTATGCCAGAATCTGGCTCATCCAAGATTGCAAGCTTTGGTCTCATTGCGAAGACTGCCGCAAGTTCTATCCTTTTTCTTTCTCCGCCACTGAGTGATTTATCTACTATCCGATGCAAATAGATTGAGGGGTCAAGAGCCACTCTGTACAATGAATCTTTGACAATGTTTAAGGATTTATTCTTGACTGCAACCTGAATGTAATCTTTTACAGTAAGTCCTTCAAACAGGGAAGGATTTTGCCAGGCAAGGGTCATACCTAATTGTGCCCTGTCAGTTATGGAAAATTCTGTAATATTTTTGCTGTTAAAATAAATGGCACCGCTATCAGGTTTATAACCTTTTAAACCCATAAGTACATACGCGAGTGAACTTTTGCCAGCTCCATTTATTCCTATTACTGCGGATATGGAATACCTCTCGGCAGAGAGATTAAAATTTTTTATAATTTCCTTCTTATCTTTTATAAGTGAAAGGTTTTTAACTTGTAGTATTCCATCCATTTTTGCCTCCAATTATTACATTTCCGGTAATATTTTAGTGTAATTTAATAATAAGTCAAGATTTTTCACCAATTATTATAATTCGCTTTGAATCTTCTGAAAATTTTTTACCTGCATAATCTCCAAAAACTTTGATATTTTTAAATCCAATACTTCGATATAGATTGACCATCTCTGTTGCGGAATATATGCGGATTTTTCGCAAATATTCTTCTCTTAAATCTTTTCCGACAATGAAACGGTGAGTTGTGACTATTGAGGTAAGAGGAAGATAATGTCTTCTTTCTAAGATGAAAATATCTTCTTTTTCTTTGAAAGTTTCGTGGACAAAATGTTTTAGAATGTAATCTCTATTTTCAATATCAATGATGAGCTTGCCTTCTTTTTTTAATGAATTATAGAACCTCTTTAAAATGTCAAAGTTTGTGTCATCATCAAAATATCCAAACGAGGACCAGAGACTCAATATCCCATTAAATTTATATTGAAAGGAAAGCTTTCTTATGTCCTGTTGTATAAATTGAACATTTTTAAGACCTCTTTTTTTTGCTTCAGCTGTTGCTAATTTTATATATAATGGCGAGCTATCTATTCCTAATGTTTTAAAACCCTGTTCTCCCAGTAAAAGTGTGTGTCTGCCAATGCCGCAGCCAGCGTCGAGCAGATAGGTCTCTGCATCGAAAAACTTTGCAATAAAATTTACCTGCTTTTTTGTTATTTCTTCTTTTTGGGTTTGAAGAAAATAACGAAGATAAAATTCATCAAAATAATTTTTTGTCCAGTCCATTAGTTATCATGCAGTGCTTTAGCAATTTCTGCTGCAACTCGTGCATTGTTTTTTACAAGCTCACAATTAGCCTCAAGAGCTTCTCCTTTGCTAAGTTCAACTATTCGAGATAGAAGAAATGGTGTTACTTTTTTTCCTTTTATTCCCCTTTCCTGTGATTCTGAACCAGCAATGTCAATCCACCGGTCAACTTTATCTTTAGGAATCTCATACTCCTCTTGTATTGGATTGGCAACAAGAATTGATGAGAAAATACCTAACGAAATTTTAGTATTATAAATATTTGCAATTTCTTTGGCTGAATTTGCCTGTGGTATGGTTAATTCTGATTTTCTTGTGTAAAATGCAGGAAATTCGTTAGTTTTAAATCCTACAACGAGTACGCCCCTTGTTTCGAGGTATTCCAGGGTTTTTTCAAGGTCGAGTATTGATTTTGCTCCTGCAGAAACAACGATAATATTTCTTACTGCAAGTTCGTCCAGATCCCGTGAAATATCAAAGGTATGTTCTGCATTTCTATGAACTCCACCAATGCCACCAGTTGCGAAAACTCTGATCCCGACAAGCTCTGCAATATAGGAGGTCGCAGAAACAGTCGTGGCTCCATCCTTTTTTTCTGCTATGCAAAATGGAATTTCACGGGTAGAAAGTTTTAGTACATCTTTAGTGTGTCCAAGGTGATGAATTTCTTCTTGTGTCATACCAATGATAATTTTTCCGTTAATAATACCGATTGTTGCTGGTACTGCACCAATTTTTCGCACTTCTTCTTCAACTGCAAGGGCAATTTGAATATTTTTGGGATACGGCATTCCCTGGGCAATGATCGTCGACTCAAGTGCAACAATTGGCCTACCAGTATTTATTGCATCTAAAATTTCATTATTTATTTTCATTTTATGTTGTTTTTCGAAAGAGTACAAAGCGATTCCAGGCCAATTTGAATCGCAACCGCTTCTCCTTTTTTATAAACATCTTCTGCGCCTTCTGGTTTTATTTTGTTTAATGCAACATTACCATCAAGGGCAAATATTGCTCCTGCTTTTACATTTCTATACTGGGAAACAATAAATACGCAACCACTTTCCATTTCAATTGCTTTCACGCCAGATTTTACAAAGCAATCCATTTCTTCTCTTGAGTATGGAATGTAAAATGCGTCTTCTGCAATTACTATGCCATATTCTATGTTTTCTTTTATCCTTTTCCCTGTTGCGATCATTGCTTGGAGAACGTCAAAGTTAGGAACTGCTGGAAAACTTGATCGAAGATACAGAGGCGATGTGCCATCGTCCCTAATACTTCCTGTTGCAATGACTACATCTCCGACATCTAATTTTGGATCGATACCACCAGCAGAGCCAACTCTTATAAAAACTTTTCCCCCAAGGTTAGCAAGTTCTTCTAACACAATGGCAGTAGAAGGTGCTCCCATTCCTGTTGTTGCAACAGTAATTCTCGTTTCCCTATAAAAGCCAGTGTATACAAAAAGCCCTCTATTTTCATTCACAAGGGCAGGACTTTTGAGAAGACTGGATATTTTATTTGCCCTTTGCGGATTACCAACCAGTATGATATATTCACTTATATCTCTTTTTTCACATTTTAGATGAAATTCAGCCATTATTTGCCTCCCAATAGTTATTCATTTTTCAATTATAAATTGTTTAACAAAACTTACAAGTAAAGATAGGATGTAGATTTGGCATTTTTTGCAATGAAAATATATGGCTCTTAATGTTTTTAAAATAATGGATTGCTCTGTATGAACAATGTTAGCAAATTAGATGAATTTTATTTGAAAATACGAGAGCATAAGTGTATCTTTACATTAAATGAGAAAGGAGATAAAATCGAACTACTGAGGCTGGATGAGTGTGTTTCATTAAGTGGAACATGTTTATCGGGATTATTTAATTTTTACTTCTGTTTTCTCAAGTTGTTTTAGCTCCTTTGTGAGTTTTCTTTTTGCTTTCGCTTCAATTTGTCGTATTCTTTCTCGTGTTACTCCAAAAATTGTGCCTACTTCTTCTAGCGTGTGAGGGTACTCTCTGCCAAGTCCTGCACGGAGTTTGAGTATTTCTCTTTCTCTTTCAGTGAGCTTTTTCATTACTTTAGTTAGCTGGTCATTATAGTAAGTGTTGAAGGTTTCACCTTCAGGTGTAAGATTGCGGTTATCTGCGATAAAATTTTCTAATCTACTTTCTTCTTCATCTCCTACTGGCATTTCCAGGGATAGTGGTTGTTGTGCGAGGCGCAGGTATTTGTTGATTTTCTTTTCAGGTATTTCTGTTCTTTCTGAAATTTCTCCATACGAGGGTTCGCGCCCTAGTTCCTGCATTAACTCTTTTGTAGCTCTTTCAATTCTATTTATACTTTCTACCATATGTACCGGTACTCGAATTAATCTTGATTGATCTGCCAGAGCTCTTGTAATGGCTTGTCTTATCCACCATGTAGCATATGTGGAAAACCTATAACCTTTACTGTAATCAAACTTCTCTACAGCACGGATTAGTCCTAAATTTCCTTCTTGCACCAGGTCAAGAAACGACAATCCATGTCCTGTGTATCTTTTTGCAATACTTACTACAAGCCGTAAGTTTGCCTCGGTAAGTTCCCTTTTTGCCTGTACATCTCCCTCAACTACGCGTTTTCCCAATTCTTGCTCTTTTTCTGCTGTAAGCAAATCTATTGCTCCAATATTTGCAAGATATGATTGGACTGGATTTTTAAGCTCTGATATTTCAGCGTGTACTAATGATTCTCGTGCTGAAGTTAAACTTCCCCTTACTTTTGTTATATTTTTGCTACTGCAAAATATAACATTTACTCGTGTAAGAAGGATGTAAAATTCATCAATTCTTTTCATTGAAAGTGGGATTTTTTCAAAAGAATCTGCTATTTCATCATATGTGAGAAATCCGGTTATTCTGCCTCTTTCAAAGAGTTTTCTAATTACTTCCTTCTCCTCTTTTGTAAGATTTTTTAATTTTTTCTGATAATTTTTAATCATTTTTAAAGATTTTGCTTTGGTTTCTTCCATAAACGCTACCTCTTTTTTAATTTTTTAATGATTTGTTGTTGGTATTTTTCCAACTTTTTTCTAAGTTCGTCTTCATCTTTTGTCTCTTTTATTTCGTTGTATAGTTGTTCTTGTACTTCGGATTGCATAATATAATTGTTCATTCTTTTTATTGTCTGCTCTATTGCTTTGTCACTCACTAAAGAGGGATCTCCCATAGAAAGTGCTGTAGCTAAGGAAAATTCATCCTCTGCGAGGTTATTCCAATTTCTGATGTCGGGTGTCCCTTCTTTTTCGATGTCTTTTTTTGCCATGTTAAATATTTTTCTGTAACGAGAATCCGGAAAATAATTAATGTCTACTTTTTCCAGTATTTTATATAATGTTTCTGGTCTTTGAATGACTGCCTGCGTGAGCAATTTTTCCGTGTTCGACATTATATTATTTACATTTAATTTTTCTTTTTGTCTTCTGGATTTTGTTGACACAGGAGTATATTGAGCGAAGAGAATAGAGGGGTCAATGTTCAAAATTGTACCTAATTGTTTGACATATTCATATGCCTCTACTTTGTTAGATATTTTATCTATAATTTCCAGCACTTTTTTTGCAACTCTTCCTTTTCCTGAAGGATTGTTTCCTTCTATTTTTAATTCAAAGGAAGTGATAAAATCCAGAGGATCTTTTGCATTGCCAATAAGCTCCAAAATGCCATTTTTACCTTTTTTCAATACAATTTCATCAGGATCCTGCCCACTGCCCTCTACTATTATCTTTACAGTAAGATCTTTTTTGCTGCATATTTCTACGGCCCGTTCAGCTCCTTTTCTTCCACCTTCATCATCATCATAAAAGAAGCAAATATTATCTGTGTAACGTTTGATTAGCCCTGCTTGTGCATCTGTAAATGATGTTCCCATCGAGGATACTACGTTTTGAACACCTGATTGATGCAAAATGAGTGCATCGAAGTATCCCTCTACAATAATTGCTTGTTTTTCTTTTCTTATACCTTCTTTTGCGATGTTAATTGGATAGAGCAAATTTCCTTTTAAAAAAATGGGGGTATCAGGAGAATTTAGGTATTTTGGCTCTCCTTTTCCAAATATTCTTCCACCAAATGCAACAATTTTCCCCTGGATATCAAATATGGGGAGTATAATTCTATTTCTGAAGTAACTTTTGATTTTTCCATCATCCATTTTTTTTAAGATACCAGCGCCAAGTAGTGAATTTTGTGAAATGTCTTTCTTTTTCATAGCAGCAATGAGTTTGTCCCCGTTTTGAGGAGCGTAGCCGATCTGGAATTTTTCGATGCTTTCTTTGGTTACTCCTCTTTGTTTGAGGTAGAGTAAGACATCTTTTGTGATTTGCTCATGGAAAAAATTTGACGCGGCTTGTACTGCTTCACGTAAATTATCCTTTTCTGTTTTGTCAGTTTTTTTACCTGAAAATGTTGGAAGAGGCATTCCGGTATCCTGGGCGAGTATAGTAATTGCTTCTTTGAAATCCATTCCATCTATTTTCATAAGGAATTTTATCACATCTCCACTTGCTCCACAGCCAAAACAATGGAATATCTGTTTTTCGGGGCTTACTACAAATGAAGGCGTTTTCTCTTCGTGAAAAGGACATAATCCCACATAGTTACGTCCTCTTTTTTTTAATTTAACGTACTGGCTTATTATGGATACAATGTCCACTTTTTCATGCAATTCATCTATATAATCTTTTAAGTCTTTCATTATATATAAATACGTAAGAAATAGACAAATTTCCTTTAATTTTTAAAAATAAAATATATGTCTAATATACGCAAATAATCCCTATGAAGCTGTATTAAGTGGTTTAGTGGGCAAAATTGACCGAGGTTAATCGTTTAGCGGCAGTGGATTTGGGGTGGTGATATCATAGAATGTTTGAATTGCAAAACGATCTGTCATTGATGAAAGGTAGTCGCAAATTACTTGTAATTTTTTTTCTTTATTTTTCTTGATATATTTTGTTGGGTTTTTAATTTTAAGAACGCTTGGATGATATTTTAAATAATCCCCCATATCTTCCGGGTTATTGTAATAATGGTCGAATAGGTATGCCATCATTCTGAATACTTTTTTCTCTTCTTTTTTGGGTGAAGAACCTATATATACTTTCTCTGTCAGAAAATTTTTCAGTTTATCCATAGCATTTTCTATGCTTTTGCTCATGCAAATTTCATCTTTACCTTTACTTGCCTTTATTGTATCAAGGATCATTGTCGAAAGTCTTTTTGAATTTGATTTTCCTAAGATTTGACGTATTGAATTGGGTATGTCTTTTTCGTTTATAATTTTTGCTCGTATTGCATCGTCAATATCATGGTGAATATAGGCAATGCGATCAGCGATTCTTACTATTTGCCCTTCCAGGGTCGCTGGCATATCGGCATTTTTTAATTCCGATAGATTTGCTAATCCCTTGCTGTGCTTTAATATTCCATCTCTTACCTCGTATGTAAGGTTTAATCCAAAAACGGTTTTCCCGTTTGACTTTAGTCTTTTTTCGAGAATATCTACCACTCTTAGGCTTTGCTCGGGATGGAAAAAATGTAGATGTGAACTATATTCTTTGCATTTTTTGTCGATAATTGCTTCTCCAGCATGTCCGAACGGCGAATGTCCCAGGTCGTGTCCTAACGCGATAGCTTCGGTAAGGTCCGGATTTAAGCGGAGAGCTCGGGAAATTGACCTGCTGATCGTCATTACTTCAAGCGTATGTGTGAGACGATTTCGATAGTGATCCCCCTTTGGGGCTATGAATACCTGAGTTTTATATTGTAATCTGCGAAATGCTTTAGAATAAAGAATTCTATCCACATCTCTTTGGAATTCTGTACGATGAGGGTCTTTCGTTTCCGGAGTTGCTCTCCCTTTTGTTTTATTGCTCAGTGTAGCAAATGGAGAGAGCAACTCTGTTTCTAATTTTTCATATTCTTGCCGTAGCAATTTATTCCTTTCCGAGTTTTTCTTTTACAGCTACTTGTGCAGCTGCCAGGCGGGCAATTGGAACTCTAAAGGGTGAGCAGCTTACATAATTGAGACCTGCATAGTGAAAGAACTCAATGGATTTTGGATCACCGCCATGTTCACCGCAAATACCGATTTCAAGGCTATTTTTCGTTTTTCTTCCAAGTACAACACCTATTCTGACAAGTTTTCCCACACCATCCTGGTCTATTGTGATAAAAGGTTCCGTGGGAAGTATTCCATCCTTGAGATAAGTTGGGATAAATGTGGCTTCGGCATCATCTCTACTGAATGCAAATGTTGCTTGCGTAAGATCATTTGTACCAAATGAGAAGAAATCAGCATATTCTGCAATTTGATCAGCAGTCAGAGTAGCACGAGGCACTTCTATCATTGTTCCTATTTGGTAATCGATGGTTGTGCCTTCTTTTCTAAATATGTTTGTTATGACAGTTGTAGCTCTTTCCTTAAGAGTTTTCATTTCATTAACATGACTAATAAGTGGAAGCATAATCTTTGGTTTTGGATCATGTCCTTCTTTTTTTAACTGAATCGCAGCTTCTATTATCGCAGTCACCTGCATTTCATAAATCTCAGGGTAGACAATGCCCACTCGACAACCTCTAAAACCAATCATCGGATTAAATTCCGCAAGTTCTTGGGATCGTTGAAGCGCTTTTTCTTTTTTCTTAAGAAGTTCTGGATCATTTCCTTTTTCTTTAAGCTCTGCAATTTCTTTTTCGAGTCTCTCTCTTTGAGGTAAAAATTCGTGAAGTGGCGGATCCAAAAGTCTTATGATGACAGGAAGTCCGTCCATTGCTATTAGGATATCGTAAAAATCTTTCTTCTGCATATCTTTTAACTTACCGAGCGATATACTACGCTCTTCTTTTGATTCCGAGATAATCATATCCTGCATAAGAGGAAGTCTCTCAGGACTCAGGAACATTCTTTCGGTTCGGCATAATCCAATTCCTTCAGCGCCGTAATCTAAAGCTTTTATGGCTTCCTCTGGCGTATTTGCATTTGCTCTTATTCCCAATTCTCTTAATTCATCTGAATAGGCGAGTAACTGTCGCAATTCTGACGTGAGTTCTGGTTCTACCATGGTCACTTCTCCAAGAATAACATTTCCCAGCGAACCATCTATTGTAATAATTTCATCTTTTTTAACTTCAATTCCATTTGTAGTAAATCTATTACTTTCTGCGTCAATTTTTATATCTTCTGCGCCTACAATGCAGGGCTTGCCCATTCCTCTCGCTACCACTGCAGCATGGGCTGTCATACCTCCGCGTGTAGTGAGAATGCCTTCTGAATGTGCCATACCCTCAATATCTTCTGGAGTAGTTTCCAGGCGCACAAGTATTATTGCCTCTCCATCCTTTCCTCTCTTGGTCGCTTCTTTTACATCAAATACAACTTTGCCGCTTGCGGCACCAGGAGAAGCGGGAAGGCCTTTTGCAATTGGACTTACTTTCACACTCGGGTCAATCATTTTGTGGAGCAAGTGGTCAATTTGCACTGGAGTAATGCGAAGAATACTTTCCTCTTTTGTTATAAGATTTTCATTAACCATATCAACAGCAACTTTTACAGCTGCCTGTGCGGTTCTTTTACCCGTTCTTGTTTGGAGCATATAGAGTTTCCCTTTTTCTATAGTGAATTCCATATCTTGCATATCCTTATAATGTTGTTCTAATTTCTCTCCTGCTTCTTTAAGTTGATTAAATATCGTGGGGGAAAATTCCCCTAATTTATCAATTGAGAGTGGAGTTCTTATTCCTGCTACTACGTCTTCTCCTTGTGCATTGGTAAGAAATTCACCGTATAGTTTCTTTTCTCCTGTGGCAGGGTTTCTTGTGAAAGCGACACCTGTTGCAGAATCGTCACCCATATTTCCAAATACCATCATTACAATGCTTACTGCGGTACCTAATTCATCACTAATTTTGTTAATGTTTCTGTATGAAATAGCTCTTGGATTGTTCCATGATTTAAAAACAGCTTCAATGGATCTGGATAGTTGCATCATTGGATCTTGCGGAAATTCTTCTCCTGTTTTTTCCTGGTAAAGTATTTTATAGTCTGCTATTATATCTTTTAGCATTTCAGAAGTGAGATCTGTGTCGTTTTTTAATCCATGTTTTTCTTTGTGGTTATCAAGGATTTTTGCAAATTCATTATGAGGGATCTCCATTGCAACGTCCCCGAACATTTGGATAAATCTTCTGTAGCTATCATATGCAAATCGCTCATTATTTGTGAGCTCTTTTAGCCCTTCTACAGTATCGTCATTTAAACCAAGGTTTAAAATGGTATCCATCATACCCGGCATGGAGACTGGGGCACCGGAGCGAACTGATACAAGTAGAGGGTTTGCTTTATCGCCGAATATCTTGCCAGCTTTTTCTTCCAATTTATGAAGATATTCTAATATTTCACTGGTTAGATCTTCATCTATTTTTTTTGTTTTTTGATATTCCTTACAAACTTCTGTAGTAATAATAAAACCGGGAGGAACGGGTAGTCCAATTTTTGTCATTTCTGCAAGTCCAGCGCCTTTTCCACCCAAAAGATTTTTCATACTACCATTGCCTTCTTCAAAAGCATAAATTTTTTTATCTGTCATTATTGTGTAACCTCCTTAGCAATTTTAATCCCTATTTATTATACGTATTTAAGAGAAAAAACAAAGATTTATATATTTTTATCTTTCTCGATAACAATTGCCGAAAAATCCGCAAATTTAAGAAACAGTTCTTTTAAATTTATTAGCATAGCAAGCCGATTTTTTCTGATTTTTTCGTCATTATCCATAACTAACACTTTATCAAAGAATTTAGAAATTACGGGAGACAAACTGTAAAGTAATTTTATAATTTCTTCATAATTCATTTGTTTAAGTCCATTTTCAACTTTTATTTTGGTATTTTGAATTGCATCAAAGAGCCCCTCTTCTTCTTTCTCAAAAAGAAGTTTTTTGTCTATGGTTTTTGAAGAGATATCTGTGTTTAGCAGGATATTATTTACTCGCTTATTTGCCAGTACGATAGATGTGAGTTCTTCATCGCTTATATGGCTCGTTAACACCTCTGCCCTTCTTTTGTACGTAGTGATTAGATCAAGTGATAGTGCTGTAACAGCATTTATTATATCATATCTGATATTTTTTTCTTTTAATATCCCTTTGATTCTTTCCTTCAAGAAAGAATCAATGTCTTTTGATGTTTCTTCGGATTCTATTTCTTTTTTTGGCTTGTATAGGTCAATGGACTCTTGTACGAGCTCTTTTAAGGGGAAAGATTCCATATTAATAGAAGTGAGTAACTGTACTATACTGTTGCCAATTCTTCTAAGCCCGTATGGGTCTTTAGAGCCAGAGACGGCAATGCCCATGAGGAAACCACCCGTCAATGTGTCTATTTTATCGATAAGAGAAAGGCAAGTGCCGATTAATGTTTTTGGAAGTTTGTCATCTGTAAAGTGTGGAAGATACTGGTCTTTTATTGCTTCATATACTTCCGTGTCTTCGCCTTGCAGCTTAGCATATATTCCTCCTATTTCTCCCTGCAAATCAGGAAATTCTCTGGCAATATTTGTTAAAAGATCTGCTTTTGATAGATATGCACTGCGTTTTAATGCTTTGCTTTCGTTATCGTTTAATCCGATTTTCGGAGAAATGAAGTCAGAAAGTATTGTTAATCGGTCAATTTTATCTTTCATTGTGCCCAGATCTTTCAAAAAAACAACACCTGAAAGTTTACTAACACGGGCGGACAAAGGAATTTTTTTATCTTCCTCAAAAAAGAATTTTCCGTCAAGCATCCTTGCTTTAATTACTTTTTCGTAGCCTCTTTTGACAATTTCAATGAAATCAGAACAACCATTTCTTACTCCAATAAAGTATGGAAGAAGCTTTCCGTTTTTATCTACGCACGGGAAAGATTTTAAGTGGTCTTCTATGACACGTATGGAAATACATTGCGGTATTGAAAATTCTTCCTTTCCAATCGTTGCAAGAAATGGCGTAGGATACTCCGTGAGATTTACTACTTCCTCTAAAAAATCGTTTGAATATAGAGGTGCTCCATTGATTTTTTTGGCAAGGGCATGTGCATTTTTTTCGACATTATTTTTTCTTTCATCATATGAAAGTGTAACGTAATTCTCTTTCAGTTTTTTAAAGTAATCAGCCGGGTTTTTTACTTTGATTTTGTTTGACTGGTTGATTCTAAGCCCGTATGTGCTATCTCCCGCTTCTACTTCCGCATAGGTAAATTTTACCAGATCTTCTCCAAATAACGAAAGAAGAGAACGAATAGGCCTAACAAATTTAATACTTTTATTATTCCAATGCATTGCTTTTGGAAATTTTAAAGATTTGATTAACCATGGGGAGAATATTTTCAGGATGTCCTCTGTCCTTCTTCCCTTGACTATTTTCTTTGCGAATAAATAGTTACCTTTTGAAGTTTCTTTTATATAAAGATCTTTTTCGTGGGCATCCGCTGAAAGTGCAAACTTTTTAAACGGCACGAGATGTTCTTCGTTTTTTCCTATTGCAATGGATGCTGGCGGACCTTTTATTTCTTCTTCTGTATCGGGTTCGTTTTCATCCAGGCCTTTAATGTATAGAGTAAGTCTCCGTGGAGTGCCAAATACAGAAATATCTTCGTAGTGGAGGTTGTATTTTGTCAATTCACTTTCAGCAGCTGTTTTAAGGTCTTTTACTGCATTATTCAGAAAGCGTGCGGGGATTTCTTCAACATATATCTCAAGCAGATAATCCTTCATTATTTTCCTCCTTATCCAGCACAATGTTTGCGGCAAGATTTGCCATTTTTCTGATGCGTGAAATAATTTGTACTCTCTCGGATATGCTTATTACGCCCCTTGCATCTAACAAATTAAAGATGTGGGAACATTTTAACAGGTATTGATATCCGGGATAAAGAATTCCCTTTTTTAGGTTGTTTACTCCCTCTTCCTCATATATATTAAAGAGGCTGAAGAGTTTGTCCGGGTCACTTGTTTCAAATGCATAAACACATTCTTCGCGCTCCATATCTTTTCTTAAGTCGCCGTATGTATAATCATCATTCCATTGGATATCAAACACATTATCTTTTTTTTGAATAAACATTGCAAGTCTTTCTAATCCATATGTTATTTCTACTGAGACCGGATCAAGATCAATACCGGCTGCCTGCTGAAAATACGTAAATTGTGTAATTTCTAGCCCGTCAAGCCTTACTTCCCAACCAATACCTTGTGCGCCCAGCACTGCTGTTTCCCAGTTATCTTCGATGAATTTAATTTCATGTTGAGCAAGTTTGAGCCCTAACGACCTTAGACTATTGAGATATATTTCCTGTATATCTTTTGGTGGAGGTTTCATGACAACTTGCATTTGATGATGCATGTATAACCTATTGGGATTTTCTCCGTACCTTCCATCCGCAGGTCTTCTGGAAGGTTGTAAATACACAGTTGCCCACGGTTTTTTTCCCAATGCTTTCAAGTATGTGTAAGGACTTAGCGTCCCTGCTCCTATTTGTTCATCAAAGGGAAGCAAGAGTACGCATCCTTGTTTTTTCCAAAACATTTCTAATTTAAAAATCATTTCTTGAAAATTCATAAATCACCTCTATCTAAAATTTATTATATATTACTGAGTTTTTCAATTGTTTCAAGGAATTTATTAAAATGGCTTGAATCTGCATGATATATGATAAAATTATTTAGTAATCGTAAAATTATTTTTGCATTATCTACTGGATTAATATTTTTTATGGGGGTGCTTGCGAGAAAAATAATTTCTTTAACTGTTTCCTGATCTACGGTTGTGCCTTTAAAATTATTAAATCCTCCTGTCTCAGGGTGAAAATAATATGTATCTCGCACTTCTTTAGGTAGCTTTACTGGAAAGCCAGTATATTTTAAAAAATGCAAAATAAAAGAAGCCAGTATCGTATCCGGGGCATCTATTAATTCAAGCATTTTAATAGTATCTAAGATTAAATCAAATATTTGAGTATCCGGCTGTTCAAATGGTACCAGCAATATAACGAGCTCTCTTATGTATGAAAATACTTTGTAGTTGTCTATATTGCTTTTGGCTTTCACAAATGCGTCTATAAGGGTTACATCCGTTACGGTAAACCAATTATTTTTCTGGTAAAGGAGAATTTTTTCATAGAGAAATTCATCTGAGAGGCCGGATCTTTTGGAATTGCCGGACCTCACGGAGCGCATATTTGCTTTAATTTTCCCTAATTCATCAGAAAAAAATATCACAACTCTATCCCTTTCTTTATGTGGGTAGGAAGATATTGTAATACCTTTAACTGAGATGTACCCCATTAACTTACTATCTCGACACTTTTACTTGCACCGATTCTGGAAGCACCAGCCTGGACCATTTTGACTGCTGTTTCAAAGTCATGGATTCCACCCGCTGCTTTTACACCTATATTTTTCCCAACTACCATACGCATTAGTTTTACGTCTTCAATTGTAGCTCCGCCTTTGCTAAAGCCTGTGGATGTTTTTACATATTTAGCTCCTGCTGACACTGCTATTGAGCATGCAATTGGTTTTTCTTCTGCAGTAAGCAAAGCTGTTTCTATGATGACTTTCACGAGGGTGGGATTTACGGCATCTACAACATATTTTATGTCTTCTTCTACCTTTTTATAATTTTCGGATTTTAATTCTCCTATGTTCATTACCATATCTATCTCATTAGCTCCTAATGTAATCGCTCTCTCTGCTTCAAAAGCTTTTGCAACGCTATCCATAGCTCCCAAAGGAAATCCTACTACTGATGCAATTTTTACTGAAGTTCCCGTTAATTGTTTTTTTGCAAGAGCAACATATCCTGAATTCACACATACGGTGCCAAAAGAATATTTTTTTGCTTCAGTGCAAAGGCGAATAATATCGTTGCAGGTAGTTTCTGCCTTTAATTGAGTGTGGTCAATAATTTTTGCTATATCGTTTTTTGTCATTTTTTGATCTACTGGAATATAAAACATCTTTATCACCTCCAGCAAAGTTTACAGTTTTTCTTGATTAGGTCAAGAAAAGTTTTCATTTTATTCTTTCAACTCCTTTTTAAAATTTTTATATAGATTTTCGATGAGGTAATTCGTGCCTTGACACATAACAATAAATCTGTAAACTGATAAAATAAAAAGTTAAATGTGAAGGGAGGCGAAGTTCGGGCTTCTATAGGAGTCGGAGTGACATTGTGGCAAACGTAAGAAAA
>QMOQ01000011.1 GCA_003650285.1 Caldisericota bacterium
AAATAAATGGGAAAAATCAGCTACCATACTTTTTATATTATATCAAAACAAACAGTTTTCTGTTCATTTTTTACAAAATATTTATTTTTATATATTTTTGTGCTAAACTAAGAAGTTAGGAGGTGATTTTCTATGGATCCCAATAAATTAACAGAAAAAACGCAGGAAGCTTTAATGGTTGCGAGGGGAATTGCTACATCACAAAATAACCAATCAATAGACGTCGAACATTTACTTGCTGCTCTTATTCAGCAGCGAGATGGAATAGTTCCTATGATTCTAAATACACTAAAAATAGATAAAGATTTGCTTCTGCGAAATATATACAGTGTTATTGAAAAATTCCCCAAAATTCAGGGTATAAGCAACGAAAAATTTTATATCACGCCCAGATTAGAAGAACTCTTTAAAAGAGCAGAAAAAGAAGCCCAAAATATAGGTGACGAATTTATAAGTACGGAACATCTTTTTCTTGCTGCAATTTCTGATGCGGAGGAAGCAGGCAAAATTCTTGCAAGATATGGAATAACAAGGAAAAATATATTAAATTCATTCAAAGAAATACGTGGAGACAAAAAAGTGAGAGATAGAACTCCAGAAATCAAGTATAAAATCCTTGAAAAATACGGAAGAAACCTGACCGCAATAGCAAGAAAAGGAAAAATGGACCCAGTTATTGGAAGAGACGAAGAAATTCGCCATACAATACAGATTCTTTCAAGAAGAACTAAAAATAACCCTATTCTTATAGGAGAAGCAGGTGTAGGCAAAACTGCAATAGCAGAAGGGCTTGCCCAAAGAATTGTATCTGGAGATGTACCTGAATCGCTTAAAAACAAAGAAATATTCCAACTTGATATGGGGTCATTAATTGCCGGTGCAAAATTTAGAGGAGAGTTCGAAGATAGATTAAAAGCGGTAATAGATGAAATTAAGCAATCCCAGGAAAAAATTATTACATTTATAGATGAGATTCATACCGTAGTAGGAGCAGGGGCAGCTGAAGGATCGCTCGATGCATCAAATATGTTAAAACCCGCACTTTCTCGTGGAGAGCTCCGTACTATAGGTGCAACAACACTTGATGAATATAGAAAATATATAGAAAAAGATGCTGCACTTCAAAGAAGATTCCAGCCAGTATTAATCAACGAACCTTCTGTCCAAGAAACAATTGCCATACTAAGAGGATTAAAAGAAAAATATGAAGTACATCACGGAGTCAAAATCAAAGATTCTGCACTTATTACTGCTGCTAAACTTTCTGCTCGCTATATCACTGATAGATTTCTTCCAGATAAAGCAATAGACCTTATGGATGAAGCAGCAGCTCTTCTCAAAATGCAAATAGACAGTATGCCTGTAGAGCTTGATGAATTAAAGCGAAAAATTAGAATGTTAGAAATGGAAAAGAAAGCACTTGAAAAAGAAAAAAATGATCCAGATACATCAGAACGACTTAAAAAAATTGAAGCAGAACTTGCCAATCTAAAAGAAAAAGATATTACATTAACGGCAAAATGGACTCAGGAAAAAAATGCAATTCATAAAATAAGAACAATCAAAGAACAAATAGACAAAGTGCGCACGGATGCAAAGCTTGCGGAACAACACGGAGATTTAGATGAAGCAGCACGCCTTCTGTATGGAGAATTACCTTCTCTTCAAAAACAACTGGAGGATGTAAATAAAAAATTACAAGAAATACAAAAAGATGGAGCAGTTCTCAAAGAAGAAGTAGGCGAAGAAGAGATTGCTACTATAGTTTCAAAATGGACAGGTATACCTGTATCAAAAATGCTTACTCCTGAAAAAGAAAAATTACTGCATCTCGAAGACCATTTAAAAAAACGAGTTGTTGGGCAAGAACAAGCAATTGTTGCCATTTCAAATGCCATAAGGCGTGCAAGAGCTGGATTATCAGATCCCGATAGACCACTCGGCTCTTTCGTCTTCATTGGCCCAACAGGCGTTGGTAAAACAGAACTTGCGAAAGCATTAGCTAAAGAGCTATTTGACACAGAAAAGGCTCTGATTAGAATTGATATGTCGGAATACATGGAAAAATTTTCGGTTTCTCGCCTTATTGGCGCACCTCCAGGATATATTGGATATGAACAAGGGGGACAACTTACAGAAGCAGTAAGAAGGCATCCATATTCTGTCGTTTTACTTGATGAAATCGAAAAAGCACACCACAATGTCTTCAACATTTTATTACAGGTGCTTGATGATGGACGACTTACAGACTCAAAGGGGAGGACCGTAGATTTTCGTAACACAATTATCATAATGACTTCCAATATTGGAAGTAGATATATTTCGGATATTAATGCGCTCCCCAGTACAAAAGAATATATGGACCAGTATGAAAAAATTGTAGAAAAAGTTCAGGAAGATATGCGTCATATATTCAGGCCAGAGTTCCTGAACAGAATTGATGAAACAATCATATTTAATCCATTAGGCATCAATCAAATTAAACAAATTGTAAATATCCTGCTTGGAGAAACATTAATTAAACTTAAAGAAAAAGATATCAACCTAATCATAGAAGATGAATTAAAAACATTCCTTGCAAATAAAGGATTTGATCCAGTATATGGCGCAAGGCCGTTAAAAAGAACTATCCAAAAATACATAGAAAACCCCCTTGCCTCATTTATCCTTTCGCACGATATAGAAAAAGGAACAAAGATCAAGGGATGTCTAGAAAAAAGAGGGATAAATTTCGAACTAATAAAATGAAATTTGAAAAAATTATAGCAAGCGAAACTAAAAAAATAAAGTTAAAAATTACACCAGAGATGCTAAATGTATTTAAAGTATATAAAAACTTGCTCCAGCAATGGAACAATACTCGTTTCAATCTTACTTCTATTTTAGATGATGACGAAATAGCTATAAAGCATTTTATTGACTCCTTTCATCTTGTCCAAGCAATGCCAATTAAGGGCAATGAAAAATTAATCGATGTTGGAACTGGCGCCGGTTTTCCTGGCCTTCCCATTAAGATTGTTTTCCCATCACTTAATCTTACTCTCGTGGATTCACAAAAAAAGAAGGTATTCTTTATAGGTATGTTATTGAGACGATTGGGAATAGAGGATGTAACACTCATCAACAGCAGAGGAGAAAAATTAGGCAAAGAAAAAGAATTTAGAAAAAAATTTGATATTGTTACAATGAGAGAGGTAAGTAAAATTGCTGTAATTTCTGAAATCGCCCTTCCCCTTTTAAAAATTGGTGGAAACGCAATATTCTGGAAAGGAGGTAAAGAGATAGAACAAATAGAGAAGTGCGTGCCATTTATAGAAAAATTGGGAGGACACATCAAAAATATAAAGGAATATCAACTGCCACATACCTCACACAAAAGTTATCTCATCTGTATAGAAAAAGTAAAAGAAACTCCCCAAAAATATCCCAGGTCTTACTCCTCTATTTTAAAATCTCTTAAAAAAAATGCGGGAAAAAGATAAAGATTTTTTTAAATTACCCTTAACAATTGTTGCATCATACTTTATCGTTTATCTTATTCTGTTTAATGTACTTTCTATGGGAGTTATTAAGTTTCTCATTTTTTCGTTAGTGCTTTTTTTGCTGAGCATTTTTTTCTATACAGCATCAAATCGTACCAAATATAGAAGCAAGGAATCTTATTTTGCTTCTATATCCGCAATCCTGATGTATTTCTCCCTTTTTATCACACCATCAATTGCAGGAATGCTCTCATTCAACATATGGGGGTGGCTTGCTCTTATGCTCTTTCCACTCTTTCTCATCTGGCAAAATAATGAATTTAAAAAACGATTTTTTTACTTTGCGCTATTTCTACTTTTCTTTACAAATGCTGTTTCACTGTTAGCCGGATCTTTTAATCTTAACCTTATCATAGTGATAGTTTCGGCAATTTTTTGCGTGCTTCTATATTTTTACAGGAAAAAAGATTTTGAAAAACAACTCTTCCTTAAACTACTATTCAGCTCGTTTCTAATAATATTTATCACCCACATAAGTTCATTTGTGCAAATGTAATGCAGATAAATAATGTTGTAAAAAACAAAAAACCGTTCATTTTCATTATTATTCTTGTATTAATATTCTCCATTTGCAATATTCATAGAGCTAAAGCAACGGCAATAATGCACAAAACCCAGTATATTATTCTTACAACGAATAATCTTGTGCAAAGTGCACAGCTTATTGCCAAAACAAGAAACAAAAAATACGATGTAAAAATTATCACAGTTGAGGACATCGGCTCAAATAGCCCATCAGAAATAAGAAATTATCTCAAGAAAATTGCCGCTAGTAAAGGATATTTGCTCATTCTTGGAAGCGAAAATACAATCCCGCGTCCTTCAATGTACCCATCAAGCACAGTACATTCACCTTCGTATAGTACACCTTCAGAAACAAAAACAGACCTATATTACGCATTGCTGAACGAAGAGTTAGACGAAGACGGAGATTTATTTCCGGGAGAGCTTTATGACGATCGGATGAATATAGCACCTGATATTTTCGTAGGAAGAATTCCATTTGACAGCAATAAAGAGATCGAAAAAATTTTTAACCGAACAATTCAATTTGAAGAAAATCCTCCCCAAACAGCTGTGCTTGCCGCATCATTTATCGCATATCCAGGAGAAATTTATCAAGGAGCAAGGATCTTCAACGGTGATGGAGCAAGGGAAGAAGAACTCATCGCTACTTTTCTTAACGGAAATGTCATCAAGCTGTATGAAAAATCTGGCTCTTTCCCTTCAATATATGATGCAGATTTTGAACTTACAAAAGAAAATTTTTATTCAATTCTACCTGCTGCAGGATTTGTGAATTGGGTAGCTCACGGAAGCAGTTCTGCAGCATACAGAGAAATCTGGAATGATAAAAATGAAAATGGCATTCCAGATGATGGTGAATTTCAATTCGAAAGTTTTATCACTAAAGACGACGCTTTTAAGGCAAATGGCATCTTTTTCTCCGGCAGTTGCCTTAATGAAAATGGCGCGAGTAACCTGGGCAAAACCATACTTAAAAAAGGAGGGGTTGCTTTCATCGGATCAACCGGGATAAGCTATTCACCTTCTTATTTTGCTGCTCCTCATGATGGAGGAACAGGAAGCATCAACTGCTATTTTGTAAAAAATCTAACTGCAGGAAAAACTGTTGGTGAATCCCTTTATACGGCATTGCAAGAATTTTTTGAAAATGATTTTTATAACAACATAGAAGATCCTATAGAAGCCAATTTAATGAACATATACGATTATAACCTATATGGAGACCCGGCAATTACATGGAACGTTGTGGAAAAACAAAAAGAATACACTGCAACAAAAAAAACCGAAAATCCTATAACTTTACATGTAAATAATACAAAAAATATAAAAATTACATTAAACATTCCTGAAAAAACAAGTCTCTTTATACTGCTACCCACTGGTATCTATATTAAATCTTCCTCGGTGAAAAATACAATAATCGATAATGCCTTTGGAATAATACGATTAAACAATGCTGTTGGAGAAATAGTTTTTAGTGGTATAGTAAGAGGAAATATAAAAGGACAAATAATAATAAAAGATTCTATCACAACCGAAGACTTGTTAGAAGATAAAACATTCAATGTTGCAATAAATGGATATGATATACGGGACATCAACATGGATGAACGCGTGGATAGCAATGATTTAGAAATTCTTATAGAAAATTTTGGTAAAACTTACATGGACAAAGAATTTAACCACTTTGCTGACTTAAATTCAGATTATAAAACAGACGGAAAAGATTTATTTTTATTCCTGTTACCATAAAAAATGCCTGATGTCTTTTAATAAAATCAGGCACTAAATCGTCCCAAAATATAGATTAACTAACTTTCTTTTTTATAAGGTACTCCATCTGAAGCAGGACCAACTGCTTTTCCGACAACACCTATCAATGCACCAATTGTTAACATATACGGAAGAGAAAGGTAGAATCCCAGTGGAATTAACTTTGCAAACCCAGTTGCTGTCCCTTGCATAAATAACTGCAGTACCTGTGCGCCAGCAAAAATAAGTATCGCGCCAAGCGCGCCAAAAGGTGTCCATTTACCAAAAATCATAGCAGCTAATCCAATAAAACCTTTTCCCATGGCCATTGAGTTAGTAAACGAAGACAGTGTCCCCAGTGAAAGCGCTAAACCTCCAAATGCTGCAAGAACACTACCGGAAATTACAGCAAACCATTTTATTTTAAATACATTTACTCCCAAGGTTTCTGCAGCATGAGGATTTTCTCCAACAGCACGAATCCTTAATCCAAGTACTGTGTGGTATAAAACAAAATGTAAGACAACAACTAAAATTAGCGCAAACCAGATAAGTATTGTAAGCTCAGCAAACGCACCTAAAATAGGAATACCTTTAAGAAACGCGAGGTGTATTTTGCTAGCTGGAGCCCCAAAATAGGCTACTGGCGGAGAATAACCTGTCGTTTTAAAAACTGATTCGAGGAGATATGTGATCATACCCATTGCCATAACATTAATTGCCACACCAGAAATAATCTGATCGCCTGCCCATTTAACCGTAATATACGCATGTAAAGCACCGAGCACAATACCAATCCCAACGCCCCAGAGTAACCCAACCCAGGCATTACCGGATACAAACGATCCCCACACGCCAAAAAAAGCAGCAAATCGCATCATTCCTTCGAGTGCGATATTCACAACACCTGCGTTTTCAGACATTACGCCACCTAAAGCAGCAAAAAGAATGGGGGCAGTATAATCTAATGCCTGCGCAATAGAAGCATTTAAAAAAGGAATATTGCTGTTCATTTTGCGCCTCCTCCCATTTCAGTTTGAACGGATTTTTTCCTTCCCTGTATAAGTTTCATAATCCAATACCTTATAAGCATCTGAAGAGCAATAAATCCAACAGTAAAACCCTCTATAATAGAAGGAAACGTTTTTGGAATATGAGCGAGTTGAACAGTAGTAGCGCCTGTCCTTAACGCTCCTATTAATATGCCTGCAAGTATAACTCCCAACGGTTCATTCTGACCAATCAAAGCAACAGCAATTCCATCAAATCCGTATCCTCCTTCAAATATAGGAGGATACTGGAAGAGAACGCCTAACACCATAAATGCACCGCCTAGCGCTGCAACAGCACCTGCGATAAACATCGTTTGAATAGTTCTTCTCTCAACATTTATTCCAGCTGCTTTTGGGGCCTCCATACCAAACATTAATGTATGGCCCATTGTACGTATTTCGTATCCAAATGTTGTTTTATAAAACAAATACCAAATCAAAAACGTTACTGCCAAGATAATGATAATACTGATATTAAGCCGTGTTGGGGGAAGAATTTTAGGCAATTTGGCGGACAAACTGATATATGGCGTACCTGAAATACCTGTTTCAACTGCTGCTTCCATAGGCCCAATAACAAGCCACGCCTCAATAAGATATAAGGCAATCCAATTCAGCATAATTGTCGTAATAACCTCATGTATGCCCCGTTTTGCCTTCAAGTATCCTGCAATGGCCCCCCAGATACCTCCTGCAAGCATAACACCCACAATAATAAGAGGCAAATGAATAAATTTTGGTAAACCCGCAAATGGCTTTGCATATCCAAGGTAAGCAGCAGCAATGCCACCAACAATAAAATGGCCTTCTGCCCCGATATTAAACAGGCCTCCTTTTGCAGCAATTGCAAATCCAAGGCCAGTCGCGATATACATAGAAGAAGAAAGAAGCATTTCTGCAAAATGGCTTTTCCAGTAAGGACCAGGAAACAAACCTGATGCCCCAAACAATAATTTATATGCAACAACTGGACTCCTGCCCGTAATTTTTATAAAAATCGCCCCTACAATAAATGCAAGTAAAATAGAAATTAAAGGAACTAAAGCATTCATCCACCAATATTTTTCTCTTTTTCCAAAAACAATCCTTTTTAATACATCTTTCATTGTGCTACCCTCTTCTGCTTTTTCAATCCAAGCATCATAAGACCTAATTCTTCTTCAGTTGTTTTATCCGGTGTTGTCTCTCCAACAATTTCTCCGTTGTACAGCACTAGTATCCTGTCTGAAAGCCCCATAATTTCTGACAATTCAAGAGAAATTAACAATATCGCCATACCTCTTTCCTTCTCTTCTATGAGCTTATGGTACACGAATTCCATAGCACCAATGTCCAGCCCTCTCGTAGGCTGAGAAGCAAGAAGAAACTTATGTTCCATAGACATTTCTTTGGCAAGAATAAGTTTTTGCTGGTTCCCTCCCGAAAGGTTCCTGGCTCTTGTGTGTATATCCCTTGGTCTTACATCAAATTCTTCCAATTTTTTTGTTGTAAACTTATCTATTTCAATATTATTTAGTACTCCATTTTTTGAAAAGGGGTAAAGAGTATGCTGACCCATAATAATATTTTCTCTTGACCTAAAAGGCAGTACAAGGCCTCTCATTTTCCTGTCTTTAGGAATGTATGCCATCCCTTTCTTTCTTATGTTAAACGGAGTAATTACTCTAATTTCTTCGCCATCAAATGCAATAGTGCCTTTAATAGGGCGAGTAAACCCAATCAATGCATTCACTAATTCTGCTTGCCCATTTCCTTCTACTCCAGCAATGCCAACAATTTCACCTGCACAAACATCGAAAGAAACTTCTTTTAGTCCTATAATTCCTCTTTTACTTTTTACTGTAAGATCACGAATTGAAACTACCGTCCCTCCAACTTTTGCTTCGGCTTTTGGGATTTTTAATACAACATCTCTACCAACAACCATTCGTGCAAGCTCTACTTCACTTGTTTTTCCTCTTTCCACGATTCCTTGTAATTTTCCACGCCTTAAAACAGCAATTCTATCCGCAATAGCTATTACTTCCTTGAGTTTATGGGAAATAAATATAATCGTCTTACCATTCTTTTTTAATTTCATTAAAGTTTTAAACAAATCTTCTGTCTCTTCTGGGGTAAGCACTGCAGTAGGTTCATCAAAAATCAGTATCTCTGCTCCTCTTCGCAATATTTTTAGTATTTCCACCCTTTGCTGGATACCAACAGGAAGGTTTGCCACTTTTTCTGCCGGGTCTACTTTTAGCCCAAACTTCTCAGATAACTCCTCTACCTCATTTAACGCCTTCTTGTAGTCAAAAACTATTCCTTTGCTGGGTTCATCGCCTAACACAATGTTCTGCGTCACAGTAAAACGGGGTATAAGCATAAATTCCTGATGTACCATGCCAATTTTTAATCCAATTGCATCATAGGGAGTTTTAATGTCGACTTTCTTGTCAAATACAAAAATTTCGCCTGATGTTGGGGTGTATAATCCATAGATAATTTTCATTAAAGTCGATTTTCCCGCTCCGTTTTCTCCTACAATAGCATAAATCTCCCCTTTATTTATGGAAAGATTTATGTTATCATTTGCAAGAACGCCTGGAAACTGCTTAACAATACCCTTAACCTCCAATGCCTTCATCTTTACCTCTCATTAAAATACACAGGGTGGAGTAATTCCACCCTGTGTAAATGAATTATCTTCTACTATTAAAAATCAGTTGGAGGAGTCCAGTTATCTACATCAGGGGGATCTGTTGGAACTTCAAAAACACCATCTATCATCATCTCTCTTAAATGCTCAACCTTATCAATTTGATCCTGAGTAAGTGCATCTGCCACATGATCCGGGGCATAGCCCACACCACCATCTTTTAGAGTCATTATTATAAGACCACTGTGGAATGTATCTTCTACAACGCTCTTAATCGCAAGATATGTTGCATAATCTACATGTTTTAAAGAAGAAGTGAGTGTTCTGGCAGGGCAAAGATTTTCGTCAAGACCCATATCTACATCAACACCAATACCCCAGTAAGGTGCTCCTCTTTCACAAATTGACTGGAACATTCCGTTTCCTGTTGCACCTGCAGCATGAAATAATACATCACAGCCTTGACTAATTTGAGACTCTGCAGCACTCTTACCTAATGCAGGTTCCGTAAAGCTGCCAGTATACTGGCCAATAATCTCAATACTTGGATCTATTGTCTTTAAACCAGCTCGGTAACCAGCTTCATATCTTAATACTGGAGGAATTGGCATTCCGCCAATGTAGCCAACTTTGCCAGCCTCTGTTGCATAAGCTGCAATTGCTCCCACGAGGAATCCGCATTCATGCTCATTGAACAAATAGCCTACTACATTTGGCGGGTCTATCATGTTGCCATCTTCATCTACAGGAGGCGCATCAATCAACATAAACTTTGTATCAGGATATTTCACAGCAGATTCACCAATTGCGCCTGCAAGCATAAATCCTACACCAATGACAAGATCACATTTCTCTTGTTCAACGAGTGATGCAATGTTTGGGATGTAATCTTTTTTGTCTTTTGACTCAAGAACCTTGGCAGAAACACCTAATGGCTGAATGTTCCTGTCTTTTAGGTCTTCGGGAATGCTTGCATCAAACTCCGCATCTGTAATTGCCTCGTAACCACCACCCTTTACATACTTCACTTTTCCTGCCCATGTTTCTAAACCACGAAGGGCAGAGTCATTAAACGACCTGTCGCCTCTTCCGCCGACATCTGTAACAAGTCCAATTTTAATCGTTTCAACTGGCGGTTCTTCTTCCGCTGGGGCACATCCTACAAATACTACCCCGACCATCACAACAACAAGCAATAATGCCAACAACTTTTTAACTCTCATTTTACTCCTCCTTTCAATGATATGATTAAATTATAATTTATATTTATTGCGCTGTCAAGTTCATTAATATAATTTTCCAAGATGCGGTTGTTTGTACCTAAAAGAAGGTTTTAGCTAGTCTATAAAATTCCAGGTCAACACTATGTATTTTCCCAGCAACTTCTTGAAGAGGATTGAACACAATATCCCTTCCGCAAATCCCTACAAGCCCATTAAATTTACCTTTATCTGCAAACTCTATTGCAGCTGCTCCAAGCCTTGTTGCTAAAATTCTGTCAGTATTTGTGGGTATGCCGCCTCTCTGTATATATCCAAGTACAGTCGTACGGGCTTTAATATGGGTAATCTTTTCAAGTCCTTCCATAATTGTGTACCCTACCATCTTCTTGCTATTTATTGGATGTCCAAATTCATCATACTCCTTTTGTTCAGTTTTTCCTTCTGGAAGAGAAACTCCTTCAGCTACTACCACAATGCTGAAATTTTTACCTTCTTTTTTCCTTTTCGCGAGATGCGATGCAACTTCTTCTAATTTGTAAGGAATTTCAGGTATAATAATATAATCTGCTCCACCTGATATTCCTCCAAATAAAGCGAGCCATCCGGTTTCTCTGCCCATTGTTTCCACAATCATTGCCCGATGGTGTACTGATGCAGTAGCATGAAGATTATCCAATGCAGAACTAATTGTAGTTACGGCAGTATCAAATCCTATAGCAAAATCTGTGCCATATACATCGTTATCAATTGTTTTTGGTATTACAATAGAAGGAATGCCTTCATCAGAAAACTTCTTAGCTAAATCTACTGTATCTCTATCGCCAATGATCACTAAAAGAGTTAATGAATTTTTCTTAAAATTTTCCTTAATTGCCTGGATATTTTGGGAGTTCCTAAATGGATTGATGCGAGAGATCCCTAATACAGACCCGGAGAGAGGCAAAATACCTGAAACCACGTCTTTTGTAATAATTTTGACATCATTTTTTATCAAACCAATAAAACCATCTATAAAACCTAACATTTCATCATCTTTTTCAAATGCTTCGCGTGCAATTGCTCTGATCGCTGCATTAATGCCAGGTGCATCTCCACCATCACATAAAACCCCGTATCTCTTCATCAATTACCTCCTAAAATTCGGTTTTGCCTGTAAAAGTAAAATCTTTTATCCGCGCGTACGGCGCGGTAACAGATGCCGTGTCATAAATAATTTTTCTCTCCTTACTTAATTCCAGGACATTATTTAGCATAGTTGCAATGTTTTCAATAAAACGCATATTTTTGACGGGTTTTGTGATTTTTCCCTTTTCGATAAGAAATAATCCATCTCTTGTCATCCCTGTAATGATAGTATTTCTTGGATCCATCGGGTTTGTATACCAAAATCGCTGGACATAAAGCCCCTTCTTCACATGAGAAATCATTTTTTCTTTACTGCTCTCACCGCCTTCCATAATAAGGTTCATTGGGTATGGGCTGTACGGGTTTGGCTGCGGAAGTGAATGCCCGGTCGATCTCTTTCCTTCTTTATATGCCGAAAGCGTGTCATACACAACACCCTTAACAACCCCTTTGTCAAAGAACATTACTTTCTTCTTTGGCACGCCCTCAAAATCAAATGGAAGAGAAATTGTTTCTCGAGAAAAACCATCGTCATACATTGTAATGTTTTCACCAACTACCTTCTTGCCAATCTGCCCGATGAGAAAACTCATACCTTCATTCATCGCCCTTGCGTTTAATGCAATATAACTAAGGCTTCCTATTAAATCTGCAAGTGCATATGGCGTAAGAATTACTTCATACTTCCCCGGCTCAACTGGTACAGGACTTTGACTTTTTTCTGCAATCTCGACGCTCTCTCGAATAATATCGTCAAGAGGAATTTTATTAACATCAATAGAAGAATACTCTGAATAACCACTTGAAGTATCTGTCAACACAACGCTTTTTAGTGTGCTTATCGTTAATTTAGTATATCTTTCCACACCTAACGAATTGGCTACTGCAACTTCTAATGCATTTGTTTCGAATTTACCTGAACCAATAAACCCTTTCGCTTTTGTTTTACTTAATATCTTACTTACATACTCTGCCCTGAACTCTGGAGTACAATTAGCTGTTGCCTCCACGAAAAAATCTTTATCCTTTCTTTTTTCCGGTTTTGCGAATGAGACGAAATCAAGATTTTCTCTCTGATTCTTTGCAATAAGAATTGCATCGTGAACGACTTTTTTAACAGCGTCGTCCGAAAAACTATTTACCATCGCAGAACCAACCTTTTTACCAATTGCGACTCTCACGGAAAGACTGCAGTCTTTCCCACCAACATTTCGGTGGATATAATTGTTCGCAAAACCTGTCAGATAAGATTCTTCTCCCATAAATAAGGCTTCAGTCTGATCAGCGCTAGATAAAGAAATTACATTTTTTAATATATCCAGCACTCTTTCTTTCCCAATCATTTCAACACCCCTACTTGTATATCTCTGAAACGTGCCGGAGCAGTACCATGACTCACCTGCATCACCTGCATTGGTTCCCCTTTTCCACAATTTGGTACACCCCAAACATGCCAAAAATCCTTGCTTGCTATGCCATCACATTTCCGCCAAAATTCATACGTAATTCCTGTGTAAGTTGGATTTTTTACCATTTCCTGGATCTTTCCATTTTTAATTTCCCATCCTATCTCGGTGCCAAACTGAAAATTCAGTCTATTTTGATCAATGCTCCAACTTTTATTTGTTCCCATCAAAATACCGTGGTCGATACCCTTAATCAATTCGTCAAATGTTTTGTCGCCCGGCTCTAAATTAATACTTGTCATCCTTATAATAGGCATTTTATTCCAATTGTCCGCACGCATCGCGCCCATAACCTCGAGGTCTAATTTTGCCGCTGTCTCCCTCGAATTAAGATATCCCACAAATATTCCATTCTTCACAAGATAAACCCTTTTTGCTTTAACACCTTCATCATCATATGCAAATCCTCCTAAAGCTCCAGGAATTGTTGCATCCGCAGTAATGTTCACTATATCAGACCCATATTTAAATGTACCGAGTTTATCCGTTGTAAGAAATGAAGTGCCAGCAAAAGATGCTTCTTCTCCAAGCACTCTATCGAGTTCGGTGGGATGTCCTACTGATTCATGAATCTGCAAAGCCATTTGCGGACTTTCCAATACAATATCCATCGTGCCAGAAGGACACTGCTTCGCCGAAAGTAGCTTTATGGATTGCTCTGCAATCTCTTTGCCATGAGAAACAAGGTTCATTTCTTCAATAAACTCAAATCCTTTTCTTTGATAGTCGCCGCCGAATGAATTAGGGTAACTTCTCACCTGCATCTCTTTTCCATCAGTTGCAACAACTGATATTCCTGCGCCACTGACAATTCTTTCCTGTTCTATGTATGCTCCTTCAGATGATGCAAAAGTTTTCCACTCTTTTGAAAAGTGCATAGATCCTTTTCTCACAACAATACCATGGACGTTCATTGCCTTATCTGCTTCAAGAAGAATCAGAATTTTCTTTGTAATAGGCATCTCAAACGGATCAATTTTGACTGGTTGTGGCACTCTATCTTGATAAACTTTTGAATCACTCATTTTTGCATCTTCTAACTTTGTCTTGCTGCTCGCAAGTGCAATTTGAACAGCCTCGTTTGCCACTCTTTCTCCTTCTTCTGGGGTAGCTATAAATGAAGATGAAAAACCCCATCCACCATTTGCAATAACCCTCACTCCAAATCCTTTGGAACCAGTGTGTTTTATTGCATCAACTGCACCATTTTTCGTGGTAATGTCTTCTTCCTCTCTCTGAATAGACCGTATATCAACATAAGAGGCGCCGGCTCTCTTTGCTGTAAAAAGCGCGCTTTCAACTATTTCCTGCATAGTAATCTCCTCCTTTGCATAAAATTTAGTATAACATTAATTTTTTTTTAATAAAGATATAATTTTAATAAAATATTTTCCTAAAATTAAAAAAGTAAAAAAATTTTAGGGTTTGATTCCAGAAATCAATACTCAAGCATATGAAGTAGAATTGGGCAAAACTTACTTTCTTATTCAGCAACTGTTGACAAAAAGACACGTTACTTGTACAATAAAACACAATGAGAAAAAAAATAATAATTGTTTTAGTATTAATTCTGTTTGCTGCCGGCATCGCTTATTTTTTAATTAAATACATACAAACAACGCAGAGCAGTATTATAAAAAAAGATGTACTACAAACAGACACACCCATTGCTGGATTAGCAAGCTTGGGAGATACTATCATTATTTGTACGCATGGTGGAAAAATTATTGCACTGAATACGCAGGGAGATACGCAGTGGGAAACAAAAATTGATTCTTCTATTTTTAATATAAGCGAAAATACTGAAGAAGAAATGCTAATTGTTGCCGGAGTAAACTTTTACATATTTAACAAAAAAGGTGAAGAGGTTTTAAAAAAGGAATTGGAAAATTACATAGGAATAAAAGGGAAGTTTCTTTCAAATGGAAATATAAAACTTGTGTACCAATCACTCACAGACCTTTCATACATAGTTGTTACAATAGATAAAACAGGGAAAACATTGTTCGAAGAAGAAATACCCGATCTTGGTGAGTCCTCACAAATAGATATTTCCAATAGCGGAAAACTTCTTTTTGCTGGCGAAAGAGGAGAGCTTTACCTTATTAACGAAGATATGGTTGAAAATAGCGCTCTAATAGAAACTGAAAAAGGAAACTTTCACTCTATCTTTGGCTATTTTGTAGAAGACAGTATAGTAGCAGGCTTTAGACTATCTGAAGAAGAAAATACATCAGTTCCAGTGTTTTTCTACAGTGCAGATCTTCAATCTGTCACAAAAGTGTTGCTAAATAGCAAAATCAATAATATTTCTCTGCACAATAATCTCGTCACATTTGCAACAGAAAATGAATTTATCACCTTTGATCAAAATGGCAAAGAACTTAACAAAATGCTGAAATTAGGTTTCTCTGCCCTTAATTTTTCATCAAATAATGATGTCCAGCTCTGCTTTTATAAAAAAAGTCTTTCGGAAAAAAATAAAAAAAATATATACTATATCTCATTAATTAAGGATAATAAAGAGATTTTAAAATATCTGTTCCCCTCCGATTCTATCCCGTCAGTTTGCCTTAGCAGCAAAGAAGATCTGATTTTTATTATAGATGGAAACAAATTGATTTTCATTTATTAAGAGATGAAAATAGACATTTCTGCTGTCAGTTATAAAGAGGCAAAAACCCTTCTCAAAAAATTACGGCACACCATTCAACATCATAATTATCTGTATTACGCATACAACGAACCTGAAATTTCAGACCATGAATATGATCAAATGTTTCAAAATCTTGTTGCCCTTGAAAAAAAATTCCCCTCCCTTGTAACACCTGACTCTCCTTCGCAACGCGTAGGAGCGCCTCCACTTAAAAAATTTAAAATAGTGCATCATAAAATACCTATGCTATCACTCGGTAATGCATTTAACAACAAAGATTTAATAAATTTTGACAAGCGTATAAAAAGAGAATTGGAGACAGAGACATTTCAATATGTGACTGAACTTAAAATGGATGGCCTTGCTGTATCAATTCGTTATGAAAATGGTATACTGGTTCAAGGTGCAACGCGCGGAAGCGGAGTAAACGGAGAAGATGTTACCTTAAATGTAAAAACAATAAAAAACATACCATTGAAATTATTTGGCAATACTATTCCTCCTGTCATAGAAGTCCGGGGGGAAGTAATTATGTACAAAAAAGATTTTGAAGAATTAAATAAAGAAAGAGAAAAAAATGGGGAACTTCCTTTTGCTAATCCAAGAAACGCTGCAGCAGGTTCATTAAAACAGTTAGATTCACGCATTACAGCACAGAGAAAACTTCAGATGATTTCATATGGTATAGGGGAAGTAGAAGACATCAGTTTCAGAACACATTTTGAGATTCTTGAATTCCTAAAAAAACTTGGATTTAAAACAAGCCCAGAAGCTACCCCTTGTAATGAAATAAATGAAATCATAGAACAATGTTACTATTACAAAAACCATAGGAACGACTATCCATTTGAAGCCGACGGCATAGTAATAAAAGTAAATGAGATAGCGCTTCAAAAAAAATTAGGGGCGACATCACATGAGCCAAGATGGGCAATTGCATACAAATTTCCACCAGAAGAAGCAGAAACTACTGTAAAAAACATCATTGTGCAGGTTGGCAGAACAGGAATCCTCACTCCAGTTGCTGTTTTTGACCCGGTTAAACTTGAAGGAAGCACAATATCTCGCGCTACGTTGCATAATGAAGACCAGGTTAAACGATTGGATATAAGAATAAATGACAATATCGTTGTACGAAAAGCAGGCTCGGTAATACCTGAAGTAGTGAGAGTACTAAAGGAGAAGCGCCCACAAAATACACAACCCTTTAAAATGCCGAATAAGTGCCCCGCTTGTAACGCTCCTGTGGTAAGATTCGAAGGAGAATCAGCAACAAGATGCATTAATGTATCCTGTCCTGCGCAGGTAAAAGAACGTATTATACATTTTGCTTCGCGAAATGCAATGGATATAGATGCACTGGGAGATAAAATTATCGACCAATTGGTAGACAAAAAAATAATATCTGACTATTCCGATCTCTATTACCTTAAAAAAGAAGACCTTCTGAAACTTGAAAGGATGGGAGAAATACTTGCAGAAAAAATATTAAGAAACATTCAACAAAGTAAAAATAAAAACCTCTCAAACCTTATTTATGCACTTGGCATATTTCAGGTAGGAAAATACACTGCAAGTCTGTTTGCAAAAACATTTAAAAGCATTGATGCACTCAAAGCTGCAACAGAAGATGAAATTCTTGCAATAGATGGTATTGGCCCGATTACCGCACAGAGTGTAAAAAAATTCTTCTCCTCAAAGCAAAATATAGAAATTTTAAGAAAATTAAAGACAGCAAACATAAAAATGGAAGAGGAAGAAATAAAAACACAAAATTTACCATTAAGGAGAGAAAAAATCGTTTTCACTGGCACTCTTAAAAGTTTTTCACGTGGAGAAGCACAAGATATTGTGAAAAATTTAGGTGGAGAGACACTTGAAACCGTTACTAAAGCAACAACAATCGTTGTTGCCGGCGAAAATCCTGGAAGTAAATACGAAAAAGCCAAAGCATTCGGAATAAAAATAATAAGCGAAGACGAATTCAAAAAGCTTATTGCAGGAGGGCAAATATGATTGATATAGATAAAATTGAAAAACTCGCTAAGCTAAAACTAAAAGAGAAAGAAAAAGAAACAATACTTAATGATCTAAAAGAAATCATTCACTACTTTGAAATATTGAAAGAAGTAAACACCAAAAATGTAGAACCACAGATATACACAAAAGGAGCGCAACTTTTTTTAAGAAAAGATGAAATAGAAAACGGCCTTAATGAAGAAGACCTTGAAAAGAATAAAACGCTTACCAGCGGAAATTTCTATAAAGTTAAGCATATTATAGGTGAATAACATGACAATTACTGATTTATCAATATACAGCCTTACTAACAAACTCAAGAACAAAGAAATCACTGCAAGGGAAGTGATTGAAAGTTATGCTAAAAATATTTATGAAAAAGAAAAAAATATTAAAGCGTTTATCAGTTTAGATATAAAAAAGGCACTGAAAAAAGCAGAAAAGCTTGATAAAATGGATGAGAAAAATGGATTTCTCTTCGGTGTGCCTGTTGCCATAAAAGATAATATGAATGTACAGAACTGCGAAACAACAGCAGGATCACAAATATTAAAAGGATATATATCTCCGTACAACGCGACAGTTGTTAAAAAATTAAAAGAAGAAAATGCTATTATTATAGGCAAAACAAATATGGATGAATTTGCAATGGGCTCTTCAAATGAAAATTCGTCATTTTTCCCCACGCATAACCCGGTAAATTATGATTACGTCCCTGGCGGGTCTTCCGGAGGGTCTGCAGCTTCGGTAAAAAGTGAAGAAGCGTTAGCAGCACTTGGATCCGACACTGGAGGTTCAGTAAGAGAACCTGCTGCATTTTGCGGCATTGTAGGACTAAAACCAACATATGGGCTTGTTTCCAGATACAGCCTTACTAACAAACTCAAGAACAAAGAAATCACTGCAAGGGAAGTGATTGAAAGTTATGCTAAAAATATTTATGAAAAAGAAAAAAATATTAAAGCG
>QMOQ01000012.1 GCA_003650285.1 Caldisericota bacterium
AGTTTTTGGAACCTCTTTAACTTTTTCTGCTTTTGGAGTTTCTTTAACTTCTGGAGCTTTTATAGTTTCCTTAACTTTTACAGTTTCTTTAACTACTGGGATTTTTAGAGCTTCCTCAACTTTTGTAATCTTTATTTCTTGAGGATACTTGTCATCTTTATATACCCTTAGACCTTTAAGCATTTTTCTTCCAAGTCTATTTTTAGGAAGCATCAATCGCACGGCATGCTTTATGGCAAACTCAGGTTTGTCATCTAATATATTTTCCAGCGTAAACCTTTTTAAGTTGCCAACGTAATTCGTAGCATGTCTATAATAAAGCTTATTAGCAAGTTTCCTTCCTGTTACCTTTACCTTAGCAGCATTAATCACAATGACATTATCGCCCATATTAATATTTGGTGTAAATGTAGGTTTATTCTTACCTCTCAAAATTTTTGCTGCTTCGACAGCAACTCTACCTACAGCTTGCCCTTTTGCGTCGATTAAATACCACTTTTTATTCACATCCTTCGAGTTAACAAATTTCGTAATCCTTTCCATAATTATTACTCCTCCTATAATACGCAGTCACTGCAAAAGATAATAGCATATTTTAAAATTTAGTCAATGAATTGTAGACAACATTTACTAAAAAAAGCGGTTCTGGTGAAAGTACTTGTCTTGTGTACGGAATACCACTTACACTAAATGGAGCTTCCAGATAATCCTTTTTTATAGCCCCTTCTCCTGCTTTTATCAAATAGTACACCATCCTACGCACCATGTGATATAAAAATCTATTACCCAAAAAATAAAAAACAAGTAACCCATTTTTTTCTATAAAACCAACTTCGAACAACTCGCAAATATTATTTCTGTGTGGAATTGATCTATCTTTATTTGCAAAAATAGAAAAATCATGTTTTCCTTTTAATCCTTTCATTGCCAGGTTAAGAAGGTCTTTATTTAACTCACTATGGTGAAAATATACATACGGCGAAAGAAAAAAATCTCTCTCACGGCAACTAGAAAGAATATAAGTATACACCTTTCCTTTTGCTGATTTTCTTGAATGGAACTTCATATCGACTTCTTGCGTCTCTTTTATTACTATGCCTTTTTGTACAAGCAAAGAATTAAGCTTTTTCTTAAGCTTGACCAGATCAATTTCTCCATCAAAATAAAAATTAACATACTGGTTAAATGCATTTACCCCTCTGTCAGTTCTTGAAGCACCATTCACACTTATGGGTACTCTAAGAATCCTTGTTAAAGCTTCTTCCGTACTGCCCTGGATAGTGGGAAGATCTCCTTGCTTTTGAAACCCGTAAAAATTTCTTCCGATATATTCCATTCTCAAAATATAGTTTTTCATATTCTTTTTACCATAATAGAAGCAGCCATAATTAATATGAAGAGAAAAATAAAAAATAAATCAATTTTCTTAATCCGCATTTCACGGTATTTGGTACGCGCTTTCCCCACTACAAAACCCCTAGCTTCCATCGCAATTGCCAATTGGTCAGCCCTATTAAATGCATTGAGCAACAAAGGAAGCAGTAATGGCAAGAAGCTTCTTGCACGTTGCATTAAACTGCCCTTATTAAATAACACTCCTCGTGATGTTTGCGCTTTCATAATTCTAGTGGCCTCTTCAAAAAGCACAGGCACAAAACGCATAGCAATAGAAATCATTAAAGCAACATCCTCTGTAGGAAACCGTACAATCTTAAGTGGAGAGATTACTGACTCAAAACCATCAGTAAGTTCAATATTAGATGTAGTGGCAGTGAGTACAAAAGTAAAAAACGAAAGTAACATAAGTCTCATTGCAATATAAGTAGCAAGATATATGCCTTCGCTTGTGACATTCAAAAAGAAAAAAGAGTAAACTACTTTTCCGGGAGTAAAAAATAACTGAAAAAGTACTGTAAACAAAAGAAGAAAGAGAATGGGCGCTAAAGAGCGAAATACATCAGAAATTTTTGACTTTGCAAGCAAGATAAGGAAAATAGAAAATAATAAAAGAAGCATATATCCCGAAATAGTCTTCACAAAAAAGAGAAATACTACAATAGAAAATACAAGTACAATTTTAACACGTGGATCTAATTTGCATAACAAAGAGTCAGAAAAATTATATTGTCCAAAAAAACTTCTTTTTCTCAAAGTCTGTTCCTCTTTTTAAGATATGAAGCAATCTCTATTGGGGTTCTGCAAAACGGAATGTCGGAGTAATGCTTTTTCAATCTATTGCGCATCCTCACAACTGATGGAATATCAATTCCAATTTTCTCAATAAGTTTTTCATCGGAAAAAAAATCTCTAACTCTACCATCAAATACTTTCTTGCCATCATCCAAAGCAATGACTCTATCAGCAATTTCCAATAGTTCTTCCATATTATGTGTAACAAAAACAAGCGTCCTACCATTCTTTATTTCATTTTTGATATATTTAATGAGTTTTTCTTTTCCATTAAAGTCCATTCCAGCCATAGGTTCGTCTAAAACAAGTATATCAGGATTCATTGCTATTATACTTGCTATGGCTACTCTTCTCTTTTCGCCACCACTTAAAGAAAATGGTGAACGCTGTGCTATCTTTTCCGAAGAAAATCCCATATCTTTAAGAGCAGAAAATACAGCATTTTTTAATTCAGTTTCACGCATTCCCATATTTTTAGGTCCAAATGCAACCTCCGCAAATATAGTTTCTGCAAAAAACTGCTCTTCAGGATATTGAAAAACAATTCCTACTTTCTTTCTTACTTTTCTAATATCAACCTGCTTACTATTTATATCATCATTGTCTAACAACACTATGCCATTATCCGGCTTAATTAATCCGTTAAAAAGTTGTATAAGTGTCGATTTACCGGAGCCTATGCGACCAACAATACCTACTGATTCATTTTTTTTAATTACCAAAGAAATGTCAACAAGGGCATTACTCATAAAAATTGTGTTTGGATCATATGTCACAAAAACATTTTTTAATTCGAGCATAATAAATCTACAAGATCCTCCTCATCTACAAAAGAATTATCAATAATGCCATGTTTTCTGAGCTCTTCTGATATAATCACTGACGGGAGTGAAGCAACTCCTGCAGAATTCAAAAGTTTCATATCCTGCAAAATAACCGCTGGTGCCCCTTCTTTTATCTTTTCTCCTTTATGAAGCACCAAAACCTTATCGCTCTTTATCACTTCTTCCGTAATATGAGTAATATATAGTACACCTATATTTTTATTTTCTACTATCGAATGAACAAGATTAAGCACTTCTTTTCTACTCACGGGGTCCAGAAGAGCAGTAATTTCGTCCATAACAAGATAATCAGGCTGCATTACCAGAACACTTGCAATAGCAACTTTTTGCTTTTCTCCGCCTGAAAGGTAAGAGGGAGAACCATGAAGATATTTATCTATACCAAGCAATGATGAAATCTGTTTTATTCTTGCTTTTGCCTCCACTCTTTCGATTCCAATATTTTCTAATCCAAACGCAATATCTTCCTCAACAGTGGTCCCAACAAATTGATTATCAGGGTTTTGAAACACAACTCCAACTTTTTCTTTTATAAGGAATTCGTCTTTTTTCGCATGAGAATTCATCTCATCCACAAAAACACTTCCTTCTTGAGGTAATAATAGCCCGTCTGATAAACGGGCTATTGTAGATTTGCCTGAGCCATTGCCTCCTATAATGGAGACGAACTCACCCTTATTTACAGTAAAATTTATATGCCTAACCGCCCACTTTCCTTCCTTGTAGGCAAAAGATACATCTTTGAAATGGATCATTCCTTAACAAGTTCCAATATAGCAACTTGTGCTCCGTCTCCTCTTCTCTGCCCCGCTTTAAAAACCCTTGTGTAACCACCGTTTCTATCTGCATACTCTTTGTTTGCCATCTCAAAAAGTTTCTGGACGGCTTCTTTTTTAAAAAGAAAGCCATAAGCTTTTCTTCGTGTATTAAGATTGTCATTTTTAGCCATTGTAATAAATTTTTCAACAATTTTTCTTACTTCTTTTGCCTTAGCTTCAGTAGTTTCTATTCTTCCTGAAAGTATTAAAGAAGTCGAAAGATTTCTTAGCACACTTTTTCTATAGCCACTATACATCCCCAATTTCCTTTGCTTTATCTGATGATACATATCAATAACCTCCTTATTCTTTTAACTTCAGGTTCAGTTTCTTAAGAGAAGTTTCTACACTTTCTAACGATTTTGCCCCAAATTTATCAAGTTTCATAAGCTCATCTCTTGTATACTCCAACAATTTGCCGACTGTTAAAATTTCATTTTGCTCCAGTACATTAAAGGCACGTTCCGCCAATTTAAGATCCTTAATGCTAATTTTCCCTACAGATTCCGCAACATCATCTTTTTCCATTTCATTGCCAGAAAGAATAAGGTTAAACCTTTCTGAATAATTTATGAGAATTTTTACAGCCTCTTTTAGTGAATCAAGCGGTGATTTATTACCTTTTGTTGAAATACCTATAATAAGTTTATCAAAATTAACTGATTCTTCAAATCGCATTGGCTCAACATGAAAACTAACTTTAAGTACAGGAGAAAAATAAGCATCAATGGGTATTACTGTCTCAGGAAAATCACTCTCTTCGACAATTTCTTCTTCTAATTTATATCCCTTACCTCTCCTTACATAGATAGATCCTTTAAAATAATTCCTAGACGAAGAAATTGTTGCGATGTGCAAATCAGGATTAAGAATGGTCACTTCGCTGCTACACTTAAGGTCAGATGCTTTTACATCTTTCTCGCCTTTTACATTAAAGGGAAGAACTGTATCATCTAGCCCCTCAAGAGAAACGATAAGTTTTTTGACGTTCAATATTATTTCCTCAACATCTTCTACAACACCCTCGACAGTAGAAAATTCATGGACTACACCATCTATGGCAATACCAACAGGTGCTACGCCTTCTATTGAAGAGAGAAGAACCCTTCTCAAAGCAGTGCCAAGCGTAAGCCCGTAACCACTTTCTAAAGGACCAAAGCTATATTTTCCGTAATGCTCTTTTTCCTCTTCTATTGTAAATTTTACATTATCAAGATTCCACATATCAGATCGCTCCTTATTTGGAATAAAGTTCTACAATAAGAACTGGGTTTACGCCTAAGCCAAGTTCTGGGATATTTGGGATAGACACAACTGTTCCTTTGTAAGATTCTTTATTTACTTCCAACCATGCTGGAACTTGGACATCAGCCTCGATAGAATCTTTTATCAATAGTATTTGCCTGCTGCTTTCTTTAATTTCCACCACATCCTGTACCTTTGTTATAAAAGATGGAACATTAACTTTTTTCCCATTTACTCTAACATGCCCATGGAGAACTAATTGTCTTGCTGCCCTTCTATTGGGAGCAAAACCCATCCGAAATACTACATTGTCCAGTCTTCTCTCGAGAGTTTCCATAAGTTTATCACCAGTAGGAATTTCTTTTTGCCGTGTAGCCTTTTCGAAATATTTTCTAAATTGTCTCTCCAGAACACCGTACATATTTCTTACGCGCTGTTTTTCCTGTAAATGAATTTTATAATCAGAGGGTTTACTAAAATGCAGAGTAACTTGTTTTTGTCCAGGGATACCTCTGCCTTTCTCTAATGCGCATTTTTTTGTATAACACCTTTCCCCTTTAAGAAAAAGTTTTTTCCCTTGTGCTCTGCATTTCCTACAAACAGGGTCTATATATCTTGCCACTTCACCGCCTCCTTAGACTCTTCTTAACTTTCTTGGTCTACAACCATTGTGTGGAATTGGAGTAATATCCTTGATTTCTTCAATTTCAAGCCCTGCGGATTGAAGTGCACGTATAGCAACTTCTCTCCCAGAACCACCACCTTTTACATAAACAGATACTGTTTTTGCCCCAAGGTCAATAGCTCTTTCTGCTGCTTTTTGTGCAGTTAGCTGGGCAGCAAATGGAGTTCCTTTTTTACTCCCCTTAAAACCAGCAGACCCTGCAGATGCCCATGTTGCAACATTACCTTGTGGGTCAGTTATAGTAACAATTGTATTGTTAAACGTAGAATATATACATACTTTCGCTTTACCCGTAATTTTACGTGCTCTTTTTTTAGCGCCTTTTCTACTTTTCTTTTTCATCACTCCTCCTTAAATTATGCTCCTTTTCTTTTTGACCCAATAGTCTTTTTGGGTCCTTTTCGGGTTCTTGCATTAGTACGAGTACGCTGACCTCTTACAGGTAAACCTCTTTTATGTCTTATTCCTCTATAACAATTAATTTCCATCAGCTTTTTAATATTAGTAGCAACCAGTTTTCTTAGATCTCCTTCAACCATATAGTCACTTTTAATAACTCTTTCAATTGCTGTAATTTCCTCTAAAGTGAGATCTTTCACTTTCTTCAAAGGAACTTTTGCTTTTACTAAAACATCTTTAACATTGTGCTTTCCTACACCATATATATGGACAAGCGCAACATCAATTCGTTTATCTTTTGGTAGATCAACACCACTAATTCTTGCCACAGTCCAGCCTCCTATTTTTGCCGTTGCTTATGCTTTGGATTCTCACATATCACCGCTATTTTACCCTTTCTCTTAACAATTTTGCATTTTGGGCACATTTTTTTTACTGATGCTCTTATTTTCATCTTTTTATACTCCTTTCCTACAGTCTGTAAACAATTCTTGCAGAAGAAAGATCATAAGGTGTGAACTCAAGCCTTACTCTATCTCCTGGCAATATTCTAATAAAATGAAGCCTCATTTTGCCACTAATATGGGCAAGCACTATTTTACCATTAGCAAGTTTTACTTTAAACCTGGTGCCAGGTAGAGTTTCAATAACCACACCTTCGGTTTCTATTACTTGCTTTTTATTCACGCTTATCTCCCCTTTTCATAATGTAAGAATTTCTGGTTCATTTTTAGTTACAACAATAGTATGTTCAAAATGGGCTGCATTAGAATGATCGGCAGTCTTGACAGTCCATCCATCTTTTTCTGTGTACACCTCAAAGCCTCCTTTACAAACCATAGGTTCTATTGCAATACATAAACCTTCTCTCAATTCTATCCCACTATTCCTGGTCACAAAATTCGGCACACTAGGATCTTCATGTAAATGCTTCCCAATTCCATGTCCCGTATAATCCCTCACAACAGAAAAATTATTACTCTCAACATACCGCTGAACTGCTAGCGATATATCACTAACTTTATTGCCAATCCTTGCCTGTTCAATACCTATATACAATGCTCTCTTTGTTATTTCAATTAATTTTTTGTCTTCATCGTTTTTTTCTTTTTCCACAACTACTGTAATCGCTGAATCAGCATACCAACCATCAAGAAGCACTGCTGAATCAAAAGAAACTAAATCTCCTTCTTTTAGTTTTCTTGTGCCTGGAATCCCATGCACTACTTCATCGTTGACAGAAATACAAACAGCAGCGGGAAAGCCTCCATATCCTTTAATTGCAGGGATAGCGCCAGCAGAAAGAATAAACTCTTCAGCCAAACCATTCAGCTCGCTTGTAGTAATCTCTGCACGCACATTTTCTCTCAGCAAAGCAAGTGTTTGCTGGAGTATTTTACCAGATTTTTTTATTTTTTCAATCTCTTCTGGAGTCTTAAGCTCTATCACTCAGCACCTCTTTTATGCACTTTGACACCTCTTCTACTGCCCCCAAAGCATCCACTTCGATAAGTAAGCCTTTATTTTTATAATAAGCAATCAAAGGTTCGGTTTTTTCTTCATAAACCTCTATTCTTCTAATCACTACTTCTTCCTTATCATCTTCTCTTTGCACAAGATTCCCACCACATCTCTTACATTTTGCATCATCTTTAAGAGAATTGAAATAGATATTATAAACAGTGCTACAATGCTCACAAGTTCTTCTTCCACTTATCCTTTTGACAATCTCTTCTTTGGGAATTAAGAAAAAAATCACTGCATCAAGATTCACATTAATCTTGCTAAGATAAATATTTAAAAACTCAGCCTGATGAATAGTACGAGGGAAACCATCTAAAATAAAACCTTTATCAAGGGTATGTTGATCCAATATTTTGCTCATAAATTCCTCTACAATAATGTCTGGAACAAGTTCGCCGTTCTTTATAAACGAATACATTTTCTCGGCTATTTCACTTTTTTTATTTATCCCTTCGCGCAACTCATCACCAGAAGAAATAAAAGGTATACCAAGATCTTTACTCAAAAACTGTCCTTGAGTCCCCTTTCCTGCCCCTGGAGGACCAAATAAAACAAGATGTGTTTTCATTATTTCAAAAAGCCTTTGTAATGCCTCATAAGAAGATATGCCTCAATTTCTCTCACTGTTTCAAGTGAAACACCAATAATAATAAGCACCGAAGTTCCTCCAAAAACAAAAGCTGAGACTGCCATATTTCTAAAAATCAAATTAGGAACTACTGCAACAAGTCCAAGAAAAATAGAAGTAGGCAAAACAATTTTGTTCAGTACTCCTGCAATATACTCAGCAGTTCGCGTGCCAGGACGAATACCGGGGATAAATCCACCATATTTTTGCAAATCATCTCCAAGTTTTATCGGGTCGTATGTAAGTGATGTATAGAAATAAGTGAAGAAAACAATCAGGCCGAAATAAATTAAGTTATACCTAAAGCCTGAAGGGTTCCCAAAAAAAGGAGTTGCAATATGAAGTGTAAACCAAGACGTAGGCCAAAATTGACCAAGTGTTTGAGGAAACATCATAACAGATACAGCAAAAATGATAGGAAGCACGCCTGCTTGTACAAGACGCAGGGGAATATATGTAGATTGTCCACCATACACTTTTCTTCCTACAATCCTCTTAGCATACTGCACAGGAATTCTTCGCTCAGCCTGATAAGCAAATATTACAACTACTATCAGAACAAGCATACCAAGAATTTCTCCCACTATTGATCCAATGCTTAAAGAATGTGCAAAGTATAACTGCTTCATCTCAATAACTCCTACAGGTAGTCTGCTTACAATCCCTGCAAATATAATTAAAGATACACCATTCCCTATACCTTTATCTGTCATTATTTCTCCAAGCCACAAAACAATATAAGAACCCGCAACAAGACTTGAGATAATAACGATTTTTAACAAGATACTTGTGCTTACGAGGTAGTTTTGAAACATAACAACAACAGAGAATGCTTGAAGTGTAGCAAGAAAAATAGTGAGCTGCCTTGTATAACGTGCCATTTTCTTTTGTCCTGCTTCGCCTTCTTTTGCAAGCCGTTCAAGAGCAGGAATAACAGCAGTAAGGAGTTGAAGTATAATAGATGCATTAATATAAGGAATAACACTCAATGCAAAAATAGAGAAGTTCCCAAAACCACCGCCGGAAAACAAATCAAGTAAAGCAAGGAATCCTCCCTTTTGCACTAAAGCTTGAATAGCAGCACGGTCAATCCCGGGAACTGGAATATATGTTCCAAGTCTGAAAAGAATAAAAAGAAACAGTGTAATCCAAATTCTTTTCCTCAGCTCTTTAAGTCTAAAAGCTCTTTTTATTGTTTCCCACATATTAGATTACCTCAGCTTTTCCCTGAATCTTTTCAATCTTCTCTTTTGCTATCTTTGAAAACTTGGATGCTTTTACATTAAGTGCCTTATTCACATCTCCTCTACCAAGTACTTTAACTCTTGCATTAAATAGTTCATTTAAATTTATTTCATTTGCGTCACCAGAAAATTTTTCAAGTTTTTCAATATTCACTTCAATGTATTCCATTTTATTTAACGATTTGAAACCTTTCAGTTTAGGAAGTCTTCTATAGAGAGGTGTCTGCCCTCCTTCAAAACCTTTCTTTTTGGTTCCTCCAGAACGAGCCTTGGCACCCTTACAACCTCGCGTCGAATAAGTGCCTCTTCCAGATCCATCTCCTCTTCCTACAATACGCTTTTTTCTCGTTGAGTTAGCTTTTGGTTTAAAATTCTGTATTTTCATTTTCACCTCCCGCTATTTCTCTCTTCATCATTTCTTTTCTGTGGATTATTGTATCCATATCTCTGAACGCTACGAGCATTGCGTTAGCTACATTTAATGGGTTAGCTGTTCCAAGAGTTTTTGAAAGAAGATCCTCTATTCCTGCCTTTTCTGCAATTGCTTTCACTACTCTTCCAGCTACAATGCCAGTACCTTTAACTGCTGGTGCAAGAAATACATACCCTGCTCCAGATTTTGATGTAATTCTCATAGGTATCGTGTTATTTTTAATGGGTACAGTAACGAGGTTTCTTTTTGCATCAGCGATACCTTTTTTAATCGCTGACGGTATTTCTCTGGCTTTACCAATACCAATACCAACTCTTCCTTTTTTATCACCTATTACCATAATTACTCTAAATTTTAAAATCTTTCCACCCTTAACAACTTTTGTTACCCTATCTATCTGGAGAACGCCTTCCTCAAACTCTTTATGTTCCTCTACTCTGCCTCTTCTTCTATACACCTCTACCTCCTAAAAGTTTAATCCGGCTTCTCTTGCGCTTTCAGCAAGTGCCTTGACTCTTCCATGATATGCAAAACCACCTCTATCAAAAGCAACTTCTTTTATCCCTTTCTCTAGTGCTTTTTCCCCGATAAGAGTCCCTACAGCTTTTGCAGCTTCTATATTTTTCTTTCCTCCAAATTTATCTACTATTTCTTTTTCTTTCGTAGAAGCAGCTACAAGAGTAATTCCTTTTGTATCATCTATAATCTGAACATAAATATTTTTAAGACTGATAAAAACAGCAAGCCTTGGTCTTTCAGAAGTACCTGAGAGATTTTTTCTTAATCGCTTATGTCTTATATCTCTTAACTCTTTTTTATTCTTCAATTTGATCATATCACACTCTCCCTACTTAGCTCCAGCAGCAATTGCTTTCCCTGCTTTCCGCATAATTTTCTCACCAACATATATAATGCCTTTTGCTTTATATGGATCCACTTTTCTTAAATGACGAATCTTTTGAGCAAAAGCTCCAACAGATTCTTTATTAATTCCAGAGACAGTAATAACACGCTTCTCTATTACGGTATCGATATCTTCCGGAATATCCAGAATGATTGGATGAGAAAATCCCAAATTAAATGTAACTTTTTTACCCTGCACCTCTCCTTTATATGTTTTTTCATTAAGCTGTAGTTGTTTTGAGTAACCGTTTGTAACACCTGTAACCATATTGCTTATAAGTGCACGTGTAGTACCATGAAGGGCTCTATAAAAAGGCCTGTCCGAAGGTCTCTCAACAGTGACTATATCCTTTTCTAAAATAATTTTTATTGCAGGATGAAAGCTCCTTTTCAACTCACCTTTAGGTCCTTTAACGGTTACAAAATTATCTTCATCTATTGTTACCTTTACCTCTTTAGGAATAATAATTGGTTTTTTTCCAATTCTAGACATTTATACACCTCCTACCAGATGAAACAGATAACTTCTCCGCCCTGTCCTTCTTTACGAGCTTCTCTATCTGTCATTAAGCCTTTCGGGGTAGAAATTACTGCTGTTCCAAAACCATCTAGCACACGCGGAATCCTGTCTTTACCAACATATATTCGCCTACCAGGTTTACTGATCCGCTTAATACCCAAGATAAATTTCTCCCTTTTGTTCCCGTATTTCAAATAAATCCTCAACATTTTTTTACCATCAACCTCTTGTTCCTCAATATTTCCAACGTATCCCTCGTTCTTCATGATATCTAAAATGCTTCTGCTTACATTTGAATAAGGAATAAGTAGAGACTTGTGATACATAGTGCTTGCATTTTTAATTCTTATTAATGTATCAGAAATTGGATCGCTTACCATAATCTCCTCCTACCAACTTGCCTTTTTAACACCGGGAAGCTTGCCTTCCAGTGCTAATTTTCGTAGACAGTGCCTACAAAGACCAAATCTACCATAATAAGCTCTTGGTCTCCCACAAACTTTACACCTGTTATGTTCTCTCACTTTGAACTTAGGCTTTTTATTTGCTTTTTCAATCATTGCCTTTCTTGCCATTCTAACACCTACCTTTCCCTAAAAGGAAAACCCATAAACTCAAGAAGTGTTCTTGCTTCTTCGTCAGTTTTAGCAGTTGTGGTAATTGTAACATTAAATCCACGAACTCTATCAATCGCGTCATAATCAATCTCGGTAAAAATCAACTGCTCTCTTACGCCAAATGTATAGTTGCCTCTGCCATCAAATGAATTAGGTGAAAGCCCCTTAAAATCTCTAATTCTTGGAAGAGCTACATTCACAAGTTTCTCCATAAATGTATACATCGCATCTTTACGCAATGTTACCCTGCACCCAATAGGCACGCCCTCACGAATTTTAAATGAAGCAATAGATTTCTTTGCTCGGGTAATAGTAGGCCGTTGATGGGTAATTAAAATGAATTCACTTATAGTTTTCTCCATCGCCTTTGGATATTGAGAAATATCACCTACTCCTCTGTTAAGAGAAATTTTTACAATTTTAGGTACTTGCATCACATTTTTATAATTAAACTTCTCCATTAACCTTTTCTTTGCCTCTTTCTCGTACTTCTCTTTAAAAGGAGAAGGAGCAAATTTCTCTTCCAAAAGTTTTTCAAGTCCTTTATCTAATTTAGTTCCTGACTTTGTTTTTGTCATATTCACCTCACGTTAGACCTTATCAATTATTTCATGACAGTTTTTGCATACCCGAACGCTTTTCCCGTTTTCAAGAATTTTATGAGCAATGCGGGTCTTCTCATGACAATGAGGGCAAACTAACTGCACTTTACTTACATACAGAGGAGCTTCTCTCCTTGTAATTTTACCTTGTGGCATATCCCGTGTAGGACGGAGAAAATTTGTTTGCATATTTACGCCGTCAACAAACACTTTCCCTTTATCAGGAATTGTTCTAATAATCTTGCCTTTCTTCCCTTTATCCTTTCCAGACAGTACTATAACTACATCACCTTTTCTTAATTCTATTTTTGGTATTATTTTATTATCAACTTTCATAAATTCCTCCTACAAAACCTCTGGAGCAAGCGAAACTATTTTTAAATATCCTTGCTTTCTTAATTCTCTTGCCACAGGACCAAAAATTCTAGTCCCTTTTGGATTTCCTTCTTCATCAATAATTACAGCTGCATTTTGATCAAATCTAATTATGCTCCCATCTGCTCTTTTTAAGGGATATTTTGTTCTTACAACAATCGCCCTCACCACACTACCTTTAGGTGTAGCACTGTTTGGTACTGCCTTTTTAACTGAAGCAACAATTTTATCTCCCACAGTGGCTGATCCTCTTTTTCCGACACGAAGCACTGTTATACAAGAAATTTCTTTTGCTCCACTATTATCTGCAACAACAAGTCGTGAATAATCTCTAATCATTTTTCACCTCCGTCAATAACCTCTACAACTCTCCATCGCTTCAATTTACTGACCGGTTTCGTTTCTCTAATTCTAACAACATCACCAACTTTTGCCTTCATATCTTCATCGTGTGCATAAAATTTTGATGCCTTATTTATAATTTTAATGTAAAGGGGGTGTGGCACACGCCTATCTATCTGAACAACAACAGTTTTTTGATAAGTACTAATAACTTTTCCGGTAATTTCTTTTTTAGCCATAATTACACCTCTTCTTTGTTAAGTTCTCGCTCTCTTCTTATGGTAAGAAGCCTTGCTATGTCCCTTCTCACAAGTCTTATACGTGCAGGATTGTTTAGCTGATGAGTAGCAAATTGGAAACGTAAATTAAAAAGCTCCTTTCGAAGGCTTTTTAACTGCTCTTCTATTTCAGCATCAGTCATATCTCTAACTTTTTCTACTTTCATAACTAAATAACCTCCTCACGTTTAACAAGCCTGACTTTAATGGGAAGTTTAAATCCAACCTGCTTTGCAAGTTTTGTGGCTTCTTCTTCGGGGATCCCTGTCATCTCAAAGAGAATTCTTCCTGGTTTTACAACAGCCACCCAGTGATCAAGATCTCCTTTTCCACTACCCATTCTGGTTTCTGCGGGTTTCTTCGTTACAGGTTTGTCCGGAAAAATCCTTATCCAAAGCTTTCCTGTTTTTCTTACTGCCTGTATCAAAACAAGTCTTGTTGCTTCAATTTGTCTGGAGGTAATATAAGAAGGTTCCATCGCTTGTATTCCATAATCACCAAATGCAACAAAATTGCCTCGCGTAGCTTTTCCTCGCATTCTACCTCGCTGCTGTTTTCTATGTTTAACTTTTTCTGGCATTAACATAATCATCCACCTCCATTATCTCTCAGTAGTAAAGAAAGTAACTTTCTTTGCATCACCTTTATATACCCAGACTTTTACCCCAATTCTTCCGAATTTAATCAAAGCAGGTAATTCAGCATAATCAATATCAGCTTTTAAAGTATGAAGAGGAACTCTTCCCTCTCTATACCATTCAGTTCGTGCAATTTCAGCTCCACCAAGCCTACCAGATACTTGAATCTTTATCCCTTTAACACCAGATCGCATTGCCCTACCTATAGCTTGCTTAATTGCCCGTTTATATGAAACTTTTTGTTCGATCTTGCTTACAATGTTTTGAGCAATAAGTTGAGCATTTGTTTCAGGGCGTTTTACTTCCTTTACCTCTATTCCTATTTTCATATTAGAATTATTAATTGCGCGCATTAATTTATTCTGTAGTTTAGAAATCTCTGCCCCCTTCTTCCCAATTATCATGCCGGGTCTTGCACTATGGATAATCACTTTTACTTCACCACCAGCTTCTCCTCCTTTTCGAACAATCTCAACATGAGAAATAGCCGCATCAATTCCCAATTTATCCAACTCTCTTCTTATTATAATATCCTCCATGACAAAATTGGAGTAATTTTTTTTACTTGCATACCACTTACTTACCCAATCTTTCGTTATGCCTATCCTAAATCCAGAAGGATGTACTTTCTGTCCCACTCTATACCTCCTCTTTGTTTTTTACCACTATAGTAATCTGGCTCACAGGTTTTCTTTGTATATCAGCTCTGCCCATTCCTCTCATATATATCCTCTTCATAGGACCTTCGGATTCAACATATGCCCTGTGAACATATAATGAATCTTTATCCATATCAAAATTATTTTCAGCATTCGCAACAGCTGACTTGAGAGTTTTCTCCAGATAGCCAGCAGCTTTTTGAGGAAGCACCTTTAAAATTGCAAACGCCTCGTCAATGTCTTTGCCTTTTATAAGCTCAGCTACAAGTCGCGCTTTAGTAGCAGATAACCTTAAATGTTTAGTTTTAGCATACACTTCCATAATATTCCTCCTTAAGTTTTAGTAACAGTTCTTGCGGTAGGAACTTTATGACCACGAAAGGTACGAGTTGCAGCAAATTCACCAAGTCTATGTCCCACCATATCCTGTGTAATATAAACAGGAATATGCGTTTTTCCGTTATGCACTGCAATTGTATGTCCTATCATTTCTTTAGTAATTGCAGACCTCCTGCACCATACCTTTATCACTTTCTTTTCGCCTTTTTTGTTTAAATTCTGGATCTTTTCAAGAAGTTTCGGATCCACAAACATATTTTTCTTACTCATCCTTACTTCCTCCTTCTAACAATGTATTTATCGGAAGTTTTATTTTTCTTTCTCGTTCTATAGCCAAGAGTAGGCTTTCCCCAAGGAGTCAAAGGACCAGGATGGCCAATAGGAGATTTGCCTTCGCCTCCACCATGTGGATGATCCACTGGATTCATAACTACGCCTCGTACACTAGGCCTCTTTCCAAGATGTCTACTAGTACCTGCTTTTCCAAGGTTAATATTCCCATGATCTACATTGCTTACCTGGCCAATAGTTGCCCAACAATTTAAATTGATCATCCTTACTTCTCCGGATGAAAGCTTTACATGTGCATATTTACCCTCTTTAGCAAGCAATTGAGCGCCTCCACCGGCAGACCTCACTAACATAGCTCCCCTTCCTGGAAACAACTCTATATTATGAATAATTGACCCTAATGGTATATTTTTTATTGGAAGTGCATTACCAACCTTTATTTCAGCATTCTCTCCTGCTGTTACTGTATCGCCTATTTTTAACCCTACCGGAGCAATAATATATCTTTTCGCACCGTCACTATAAGTAAGCAAAGCAATATGTGCCGATCTATTTGGATCATATTCTATTGCTTTCACCTTTGCAGGTATATCTCTTTTATCGCGTTTAAAATCAATAATACGATACAGCCTTTTATGGCCACCACCTCTCCGTCTCATTGTAATTTTACCAGTATTATTTCGTCCAGCCTTTTTTCTTAGCCCTACAACTAATGATTTTTCTGGTTTTTTCTTTGTTACTTCTTCATGTCCCTGAACTGATTTTCCTCTAAAACCAGGAGTTGTAGGTTTATACTCTTTTATCCCCATCCTATACCTCCGCTATACATGATGCATTAAATCAATCTTATGACCAGGATAGAGAGTAACGATTGCCTTTTTGTAAGAAGGCGTTTTTTTAAACGCATATTTTACTCTCTTCCTTTTTCCAAATACTTTGCCTATATTGACGTCTTTTACTTTCACAGAGAAAAACTCTTCTACAGCGTCTTTCACCATACGCGTGTTTGCACGCTTATCTATAAGAAATACATACTTACCTTTCTCGGCAAGAGCAGTAGCTTTCTCTGTAACAAGAGGTCTAATTAAAACTTCTATATTACTCATTTTTCCACCATCCTTGCATTTCTCCCACTGCTTCCTTAGTAAACAGAATCGATTCGTATACTACAATATCGTAAACATTAAGAAACTTAAAGTTTAATGATTTGCAATATGGAATATTATTTGTTGCTAACGCAACTTCACCATTCATATCTGAATAAACAAGCAGTATAGTACCTAGTTCCTTTTTTAAATTATCACTAACGCCGTTGAATAACTGGATAATTTCTTTAGTTTTTCCAGTGATTTTTATTCCCTCAACAATATGTACATTTCCTTCTCGAAATTTCGATGAAAGAGCAGAAAAAATAGCGACTCTTTTTTCATTTTTATTCAATTTTATGTGATATGTTTTGGGATGAGGACCAAATGCCACAGCTCCCCCTTTCCAGATATTAGATGTCCTGGCACCTTGCCTGGAACGGCCACTTCCTTTTTGTGGCCGCATTTTTTTAGTACTGTAACTAACATCTCCTCTTTGCTGCGTTGATGCAGTACCTCTTCTTTTATTAGTACGCTGTGTTCTTATAGCAGAATAAATAAGATGCTTTTTTTCAGGAACAGAAAAAAATCCCTCAGGCAAATTTATTTCACTAATAGTTTTTGAATTAACATTCAAAACATTTCCTTTCATATTAACCTCCCGCCCTTACAACAACAAAGTTTTTATCGGGGCCGGGAACATTGCCTTTTACAAGAATTAAATCCTTTTCAGGAATAATCTTAACTACTCTAAGTTTTTGCACTGTCGTCTGATTAACCCCGAGATGCCCAGCCATATGATGCCCTTTAAAAACTTTTCCAGGTGTAGTACCTGCTCCAATAGAACCGGGTCTCCTGAGTCCACCAGAACCATGTGTTTTCGGCCAACCACCGAAACCCCATCTTTTAACTACACCAGAAAATCCTTTTCCTTTAGAAACACCAGAGACACTAACGAACTTAGAGTCTTTAAAAATTTCCACAGTTACTTTATCTCCAATTTCACCACTCATATCTCTAAATTCTTTCAAATACCTAAACATAGATAGTTTTTTTGCTTTAAAAACGCCTGCTTCAGGTTTATTTAATTTTTCAGGCTTAACTTCCATAAATCCCAACTGTACTGCATTATACCCATTTTTCTCTTTGGTTATTTTATTTGTAACCATACATGGACCTGCTTTTAGTACAGTAACAGCAACCAATTTATCGCCTTCATACACAGAAGTCATACCCAATTTTATACCCAGTATTCCTTTCACCATAGCATCCTCCATTATATCTTGATTTCGACCTCTACACCTTGAGGAATATCCATATTCGCAAGTTTTTGTGTTATTTCAGGAGTTGCATTTTTTATTTCCACAAGTCTTTTATGTACACAAATTTCAAACTCTTCCTGAGAATCCTTATCCACATTAGGAGATCTTAAAACGTTAAATATTGTGCGTTTTGTCGGTAGTGGTATAGGTCCTACAACATTAGCTCCACTTTTCTTTGCTGTATCAACAATTTTGGCGGCCCATATATCCAAAATCTCATGATCAAACGCTTTCAATTTTATCTTCAGCTTTTCTTTTTTCATCTCATCTCACCTTTAATTAATTTATTCTATCACTGCAGTAATAACACCTGCTCCTACCGTTCTACCACCTTCACGGATAGCAAACCTCTGAGTTTCTTCAAGTGCAACAGGATAGATCAGTTCAACTTCTATATCAACATTATCGCCGGGCATTGCCATCTGCATGCCTTCAGGAAGTTTAATGCTACCTGTTACGTCAGTGGTGCGAAGGAAGAATTGAGGCTTATAACCAGTAAAGAATGGTTTATGTCTACCACCTTCTTCTTTGGAAAGGATATATACTCTACCTGTAAACTTCGTAAAGGGATGAATAGAAC
>QMOQ01000013.1 GCA_003650285.1 Caldisericota bacterium
CCCCTTCTTTTCTATTTTATTCGCTTTACAAGGATTTCAAAATTATTTTGACGATTTTTTAAATAATTTTTTAGATTGCAATTAAAATTTGAAACAACAAAAAAATATTCAACAATTTATGAGCATCATCCAGTAGTGTTTTTCCCTTCAAGAATGCCTTCTGCTTTAAAACTAAAATATCCGTTTTTGCTTATGATAATATGGTCAAGAACATTAATCCCAACAATATCGCCAGTCTTTATTAATCTTTCTGTTATTAGCTTATCTTCTCTGCTCGGAGTAAGATTTCCTGAAGGGTGGTTGTGTACAAAAATAATACTTGCTGCTCTGTCTGTTATGGCATCTGCAAAAACTTCCCTCGGATGGACAAGACTTTGATTCAGTGTTCCTATGAATACAGTTCTCTCTCTGATTAAATTATTCCCACCATCCAATGTGAATGTAAGAAAATATTCTTGTTTTCTTTCCTTTAATTCTTCTACTAATTTTACAATGTCTTTAGCGGTTTTAATTTTTACATCATCTTTCGTCAACAACCTTTTCATAAGTTCAATAGCAGATAATATCTGACAGGCCTTAGCTAAACCTATTCCATCTACTTTTTCTAACTTTTCAACTGTTAAGTTATCAAAATTGTTCTCGGTCACCTTCAATACATCCTTTGCTACCCGGAATACATCTCTGCTTTTTACACCTTTTCCAAGTAGAGCGGCCATCAGCTCAAGATTTGAAAGCGCTTGAGCATCTTTCTTCTGTAATTTCTCTCTGGGTCTGTCAAATTTTGGTATGTTTTTAATTTTTTTCATCTCATCAAAAAGTAATTACTTTTCTACTATTTTTTATATACGCTGTAAAAGGCTCGCCCATATATTTTACATTAACTCCGAGCTCTTCCAGTTTTTCTGAAACTCCATAACTGTCAGAACAGGCTTTACATGCTTCTAAAACTACTCCCGCCTCTTTCATTTTCTTTATATAATCCTGAAGTTCTACATCTTCGCCTAATAGTTTCGCTGATGGTCCCCAAACAATTAAACAAACGTTTTTCCACCAATCTTTCAATTTTGAATTTAAAGTATACATAAAAACCATCTTTAATGCGATTTCTCTGTCGCCACTTGTCCATACTACTACGAGACTGTCGTCTTTCTCTGTCATAAATTTGCCTCCATATGCATTTTTAAATAACAACTTAATAGTAACAAAATAAAGCAAATTACAAAAATGTAATATGAGTAAATACTCGTAGCAAAATATAAATGACGGTAAGATTAGATAAGAATAATTCAAAATATATAGGAGAATTATTGATTTTTAATATAATGAGGAATGCAAACAAAACGAAAAAATCTGAAAATAGGATTCATTGTCCAATTTATTGTTTCAGGTGCACCACTTATGGCGGATCTTTTTATTCCTCAATTCGCAGAAACGCTAGGAGCCACGCGATTTGAAATAGGTATCCTTGGTACTGCATTTGCATTATCAATGTTTATCTCTGCAACAATTTTTGGAAGAATCTCTGACAAGTTAGGACGCAAGAAAATTATTTCTATTGGAGTTGTATCTACCAGCCTGTTCTATGCAGTTTCATTTTTTTCTGCATCATTCCCTAATTTCTTTGTTTTGAGGATATTGCAGGGAATCTCAATCGGCATATATCCGGGAGCACTTGCTGCATATGTAAATGAGAACAGCGGTAAAATGGATGATTATACCGCATGGGGCGCACTGGGTATTGCTTTTTTTCTGGGGCTCTCTAGCATAATTGCTACTCTTGCCAACATTAGATGGATATTTATATCGGTAGGCGTGCTATATCTCATCTCCCTGTTCCTTGTTTCAAAATTAAAAGAAGAAGAAATAAAACCCCTTACCATACCTCTGTTTCCAAAGGAGATAATCAAAAAAAATATAAATTTATACCTTGCAATATTCTTTACATTCACAGGTATAAATGTGACATGGACATTTTGGGTACTTTTCCTGGCCGAACTAGGAGCAACACCTTTTATGGTAGGCTGTATCACAATCATGAACCCTTTATTTGAATTTTTAACGCTTAAGTTTGTTGCACACAGAATAAAGTGGAGAAGCACAGGCCTTGGAATTCTCATATTATCTCTCGCATTTCCATTTTTTTCTCTTGCCAGACATCCCTTTCAAATTATGCCCTTACAAGCTATTACAGGGATTGGATGGGCCTTTATGTTTGCAGGCAGTTTAAATGAAATTATGAAAAACAATAAAGAAACAGGAACAGCAACAGGTATACTTATTTCTTCAATAAGCCTGGGAAATATTACAGGTCCATTTATTGCCGGAGTTATTGCCTTGCTGTTTAAAAGCTTAAAATATCAATTTATCTTTGCAGGATTGATTATTTTTGTAGGATTTATTATTGTCTCCAAAGGAAAAGGAAAAAAATAAATTCGTCACAGTGTTTTGTTTTCTACAAAACTGTGTACGGAGATTGCATTTTTTTACTCTTTAATAAAACTTTTTTAGGTATTCCATTATCAACGAGGCGTTCATATATTGCATCCACAAAAAACTTTTCCGTATCAAAATGCTCTACGTCAAGCAAATTTAAATCCATTTCTCGTGCACTTAACGCCACGTGGTGCGCAATATCCCCTGTAATGAATATATCAACACTTAAATCTTGTACTTCGTCTACCAGCGACGTTCCTGCCCCAGTACATAAAGCGACACTTTTTACAGATACATCTTTTGCTCCTATAAGACGGACATGCTTTGCATTAAGCTTTGCTTTGACAAATTTTGCAAAATCTTTGAGACGCTGCTCTTTTACCTCTCCAACCATTCCGATACCTGAAGGCGGATTACCTTTAATTTCGTAGATATCGTATGCAGGTTCTTCATAGGGGTGCACCCTTTTCATTGCCAACAATACATTGTTAATGTTTCTTTCAAAGATAACTGTTTCTATTTTTATTTCTTTGACTTTTTCTCTTCTTCCTTTTTTCCCAATAAAAGGATGCGTTCCATCAAGAGGCGTGAATGTTCCGTTACCCTGCAAGTTAAAGGATGTTTCTCCGTAATTTCCGATTTTACCTGCACCTGCATCAAACAAAGCATCTCTCACTTTGTCCGCATAACCAATCGGCACGTACACTGCAAATTTATATGTTTTTTCGGTACTTCTTCTAATCGATGTAATCTTTTTTATACCTAACAATTTTCCTACATAATCATTCAAGCCATCTTCTGCAAGGTCGAAGTTCGTATGCATAGCAATAAGATTTATATTATTCACAATTGCTTTAAAAAGCGCAGGGTTCTTTTGCTTTGTAATATTCTTTACAGTAGAAAACATAATAGGGTGATGGGAAAGAACAACATTTGCTTTCTTCTGCATTGCTTCATCCACTATATCGCTGGTTAAATCAAGCGAAATTAATACTTTTTTAATATCAGCACCAAGATCTGCAAACTGAACACCGCTGTTGTCATAGCTTTCTTGAAGAGAAAACGAGGCAATACCATCAAGAATTGAAACAAATTCAGTTATATTCATTTATCGTCTACGTTATATTCCTTTCCTTTTGAATGGTACGCCAGGTGAAAAACCACATAAAGAAGCCCACAACTGCCCCAGTGCCATTGTTTATCAAAGAACGTACATCTACATGGATATAAGGCACTGGTTCAGAGGTTCCAGGTAGAGGTGGTTTATAAACCGGGTAACCTACGCTAAAAAAACTGCTAATGACGCTCACAATGGAAAAGATAAAAATCATAAGCCCAATAAATGAAACGATATAAAAAAATAAATTTCTCCAAAAATCAGTTTTTTCTTCATTCATCACTTTCCACCCCTTTTTTGGTATGTCTTTCTCTATTAATAATTTTCCAATGATATAAGAACATCAGCCCACCTACCACAATAAGCGATGCATTCCTTACGATGCTTCGTATGGAATAAGCCCATTCAAATACTTCTTCTCCCCTTAAAAATACCAAATTAAGTACCCCGGATGTAAATGCAATGATACCAAAAACAAACATGACAAGCGTAACAATACCCACGCCATAAAGATAAAAGATACGCAAAGTTTCTGTTTTGCTTTTCATAATACCCCCTTTTTTCCTAAAATTGGTGCGCCCAGCAAGATTTGAACCTGCAACCTACGGTTCCGTAGACCGTCACTCTATCCAATTGAGCTATGGGCGCCTGTATTTATTATAGGTGATATATTGCATTTTGTCAAAGTTTTGGTTTAATCCTATTTCGTTTCTTCCAATTATCAATTATTGAAGGTAAAGCATTTTTTTGTTCTGCATAGAACGGAAAAGAAACAAACATATCATCTGCTTTTTCTCTAAAATTTTTATTTCTAAATCTTCCATCAATATAAAACAAAATGCAGCAAACGCTATTTTTTAAGAGTTCGATTGCAATGTTTTTCAATGTAAAAAAAGAAATATTGAGGTATTCTTCTTTACCTAAAGGTTCATATGAAAAAAAAGTAGGCATTTTAACAAAATAAATTTCACCCCAGCCAGAGCAAGCGGGAATAACATCATACAACATCATCTGTATTTCGCCCTCTTCTTCCTTTAGATCGATCCCTCGCGCTTTTACATCGAATCCATTTCTCTTTAGAGAAAAATAGGCTTTGCGTAACATATTTAGCGATGAAAATAGAATTAAACTCTTTTCTCCTTTTTTATGCACTTTCCCAAAAAAATCAGTAAATTCATCTATGAAAAAATCTCTATTCGATAAAGATAAAAACAGTGGTACTACAGAAAAAACTTTTTTATCTTTCTTTTGAGTACTGGGAAGTTTGACAATACTGCCCCTTAACCCTGAAAATTCAGAAATAAGATTATGCATCCCAGCAATGCCAAATTCGGGAGATATAAAAACAACAGACTTCGCAATATCTTGGAGTTTTTCAAAAAATATACTTGCATCCCTATAAGCAGAACAGATAACCAGTATCCCTCTTCTCTTTTCACTCCAGAAAAAATCTCCGTCAAAAAAAACCTCGAACAGCTTATTGTTAATACCTGAAAATGCTTCTTTAAGCATTTTGATAAGGTCTGGATGAATTTCTTCTTTCACTGAGAGATCAGCAACCTGCTCAAAGACAGTCGAAATGATATTTATCTTTTTCTTAGAAAATTGATAATAAGATGCAAAGAATTTTAAATCATTCAAAGAAAATCGTGTTGCAATAAGAGAAAATACTTTCGGCAATCTAAAGGCATCCAGAAAAATAACATCCCTATCCAAAAAAGAGTATTCATAATTTTGTTTGTTAAAAAAGAAAGAATGATTTACTACAATGACAGAAGCAGACGAAGCTGTATTTACAGCATCGACGAGGGGACATACCTGCTTATATTCACAATTATCCCAATCCTTGTCACAAAAAGAAATGAGGCGAAGCAAAGCATTTTTTTGAATATAAACCGGAGCATTATGAAGAAAAAAATCTTTTGTACCATAAAAATAAAAAACAAGTGCAGCAAAATACATTCTAAAGTACGAAGGAATAAGATGCGTATTTTTCAAAAGATAATCAATTTTAGCAGGACACACAAATTTCCCTATGTCATCAAGACTTGCCGCGTTCACCCCGGATTTTCTAAAAAAAGATGCTATGTCTGACCTTGAAGAATTATCATAAGCCGAAATGATCAATGGCCTTTTGTGAGAAACATGAACAAACTGCTGTAATAACTCATCATCCAGCGATGCTTGAATGAAAGAAATGTCATTAAAATATTTATCAATGCCTACCTCTTCTTTTAAACAAACAGGTAAATGCTCTGCTCCGGAGGATACAGTTTTTTTCTTCCATTTAAAACCAGTTTCTTTTTCCTCTTTCTTCTCCCAATTTTCACCGAATATTAATTCATAATTTCTTATGCCTTGTGATATTTCCTTCAATTTGTGCAAGAGATATGGATCAGTTTCTTTCAATTTACTTACAATTTGTTGAAACAGAAGATACATCATCATTGCATCTGAAAAAGCCCTATGTGATTCATTCTTTTTAATGGACAGCGTCTTCACAAGATTTTGCAAACTGTGCGATGTAAGTGAAGGGAAAAAAAGCCTGGAAAGTTCAAGTGTATCAAAAAATTCATTTTCAAGTTTTTCGCCCAATAATTTTTCCAGAAATGCCTTGTCAAAAGATACATTATGAGCAATAAGCGGATAATTCTCAATAAAATCCTTAAGTCGTTTTTTCACATCCTCTACATCAGGTGCTTTTTCAACATCTTCAAAAGTAATACCAGTAAGATTTGTAACAAGCTGAGGAATGTTACACGATGGCCTGACAAAAGTATTGAATTTCCCAATGATTTGATTGTTTCTGACTTTTATAGCTCCTACTTCTATTACTTCGTCTGTTCCAATATTTAGCCCTGTAGTTTCAAGATCAAAAAAAACAAGAACGAGTTCGTTTTCAGCCACCAAAGCTCCCTTCTATTTAAGATACACAATCGTTGCGCCAATTCCACCCTCTTCTGGCTTCCCAGTATAGAAATTTGACACATGAGGATGTTTTCTAAGATACTCAACGACAGCATTGCGCAATGCACCAGTGCCTTTTCCATGCACAATATATACAAAAGGAAGACCAACAAGGTAAGCAGAGTCAAGGTATTTGTCAAGTATTCCTATAGCTTCTTCTACCCTGCAGCCATGTAAATCCAATTTCATCGAAACTTCTTCTTCAAATAGACCTTCTACATCCTGACGCTTACTTTCCTCATGAAGCGACTTAGCTTTCTCAATAGCATCAAGAGAAACAGTTGCTCTAATGCCACCTACTTGAACTACTATTTTGTTTTTATCTTCTAATTTTTGTAAGATAAGGCCATGTTTTTTAAAAGAAGGTAAATAAACCATATCGCCTTCCCCAATATCTGCCATTTTAATACGCACATCTTCATCTCTGTTAGCTTGCTCTAATTTTTCTTCTACTTCTTCTTCCTTTTCTTCAATTTGTTTTTTTGCTTCCTGAACCGCTTTTTGGCTCTTTATGTAATTTTCGAGATTGTTCATGATGTTGTCCATTCTAGACTGTGTGTTTTCAACAATTTTTTGTGCCTCGTTATGTGCTTTTTTTATCTCTTCTTTTTTCCTGTTCTCCAGATCCTCAAGTTTCTTGACATAAATTTCCTTCAATGTTTCTACCTCTTTTTGATTGTTCTCTATGTCTACTTTTGATTTATCAATTTTTTCCCGATCTAATGAAATTTTAGAGAGCATTTCCTGTGCTATAGCATGTTCTTCAGAAAGCTCTTTTCTTGAGTCGCTGAGCACTTTCCCTGGCATTCCAAGCTTTTCAGCAATAATAAGTGCATGACTACTCCCAGGAACGCCGACATACAGTTTATAAGTAGGTTGTAAAGTCTCAACATCAAAACCAACAGATGCATTTCGTGCAAAAATAAATTCGTAAGGGAACTCTTTGAGTTTGCTATGATGTGTCGATGCAAGTGTTATTATGTTTCTATCATACAAGTCCTTAAGTATAGCATAACCAAGCACAGACCCTTCTTCTGGGTCTGTTCCAGCACCCAGTTCATCCAAAAGCACAAGGCTGTCTTTATTTGCATTCAAGAGTATATTTATAATTCTTTTAATGTGAGAAGAAAACGTAGATAAGCTCTGTTGAATACTCTGTTCGTCACCAATATCAGCGAACACATCTTTATAAAATCCTATCTCTGAATTTGAATATGCAGGTAAATGTAGTCCAGACTCTGCCATCAGGACAAACAGTCCTGTAGTTTTTATTGTAACTGTCTTCCCGCCAGTATTGGGCCCTGTAATAATTAACATATGATATCCACTGTCATCGCCTATCTCTATATCAATAGGCACGACACTATTTTGGGGAATAAACGGATGTCTACCCTGTACAATTCGTATTTTTTTTTTATCAGTAAGTATTACTTCACTTCCATCCATAAATATTGAGAGTTTACCTTTTGCGAATAGAAAATCAAGCTTTTCTATAACACCTAATGAAAAAAGCAAATCATCTATCCGAGTAAGAATTTCCTTTTCTATATCGATAATAATCCGCTCTTCTTCTTGTTTTTCTTTTAATGAGAGCTCTCGCAATTTATTATTTAATTCAACAACAGATAAAGGTTCCACAAAAAGTGTAAGTCTGCTACCAGATTCATCCTGAACAACACAAGGGAAGTTTGTTTTTCCCGATTGCTTGATAGGTATAACATATCTGTCATTTCTTGTTGTAATAATTTGATCCTGCACAATATTTTCGTACTGCTTTGAATAAATAACTCTTTGCAAAACAGTTTGGATCTTCATATGAGTGGCATGGATCTCTCTTCTTAAGATAGAGAGAAGAGGAGAAGCACTATCTACAATTTTTCCATCAGGTCCGATAGCTAATCTAATTTTAGAAACAATCTCAGTAAATTTTTTAAGCAAATTAGAATAATGAGAAAGAAGCGGGAAATCATTTTTACATGAAGAAAGCATCTTTTTGATTTCACCAATTGTTTCAAGCACCGATGCTGTTTGTAGCAATTCCTCACCAGATATGGGTGAAAGCACTTTTATCCTATCAATAATAGGATAAATGCCAACAAATTCTAAGAAAGGCAAAGCACCTTCCTGTTTATAAAAATCTCTCCCCTGAGTTGTTTCATGCATGGCTCTTTCAGCCAGCTCAATGCTTTCGTATGGTAACAAATTTCTTGCCATAAATTTGGCACTTTCAGTAATACAAAGATCTTCAAGTTGTTTCTTTACTTTATCAAATCCCAATGATTTTATAACTTCTTCATTCATAAAAATTCCTTTAATTCTTTAAAATTAAGTGTATTCACCACATCTCCTTTTTTTAGCCATGCACGACGCAAAATTTTAATCCCATAACCCATCATATTAAGATGTCCTATATTGTGGGCATCTGTACCAACAGAAAAATATTTTACACCCATCCTCCTCGCCTGCTTCACTAGTCCCGAAGAAAGATCCATTCTTTTTGGAAAAAGGTTTATCTCCATTGCTACACCAGTCTTAGCAGCTACCTCAAATACTTTTGACAGATTAACAGCATAACCTTGTCTTACATCAACCATTTTTCCCGTAGGATGAGCAAATACATCTACAAATTTATTTGAAAGAGCGCTAACAATCTTTGCAGTATTTTCTGCTGCACTGCTGTCAAATCCGCTATGCAGCGCACAAACTACAAAATCCAGCCTAGAAAGCATCTCGCTTCCAAAATCCAATGATCCATCTTTATTTATCTCGACTTCGCTTCCCTTTAATAAAACTGGAAAATCTCTTTCTCTATTTATTCTATCAATAAACTCCATTTGTTTCAATAGTCTTTTTGAAGATAAACCATTTGCGATTTTTAGTGATGAAGAGTGGTCTGTAATTGCAACATACTCATATTTATGAAAAAAACTTTCTTCCTTTATCTCCTTTAAGCTATTCATGCCATCACTAAAATTTGTATGCACATGAAGGTCTCCCTTTATATCCTCTTCCTGTATCAAAAACGGTAATGAAAAGCGAAGAGATAAATCTATTTCCTCCTCCCCTTCTCTTATTTCAGGCGGAATATATTGCATTCCAAGCTTCTCGTAAACATTCTTCTCGCCTTCTCCTTGGACAAGAAGGTACCCTCTTTTTGCGCATTCAAATCCTTTTGCCTTTCCTATCTCTTTAATCCTGATGTTGTGCATTTTAGAACCCGTATAATAAATCATAGCGGAAGAAAAATATGGCTCATCCACAATAAGAAATTTAAGCAAAATATTTCTCTTGTCTTTTAAAAATATATAGTCATCCGTCTCTTTCTCTATTCTTTTATAAGAGAGACTTTTCTTAATTATTTCTTTTGTTTTCTCACCGTCACTCAAAACAACAAAATTAATATTGTTTACCCGCTCTTTCCCTCTGCGAACACTTCCAGCAATTTCAATTTTCTTAACACCTTTTGTTTTTAGTAAAGTAACTATACTGTTTCCATAGGTATATCCGTCAAAAAGAGTTATCTCTCGCGTATTATTCTGGTACAATAGTAAACTTTTTCTGAGTTGCTCTTCCATTCTTAATCCAAATTCTCGATTTTTCCGAATTCTTCCGCCATGTATTGCTTTTGAGAGATCAGATACAGAATCTATATCTGCCCTTGTATAAAGTTTCACTATATTTTCAGGATACATACCGGGAAGCCTCAAGAGAACTTGCATTCCTTTGGGAACTTCTTTCTCAAGGTTTCCCTTTAAAGTAAAATTGCCTGTATTCAAAATTTCCCGTATATCTTCTCTTATATTTTGAGGCAAGAAAAGAGGAATCTCATATGAACTACTCAAAGGAAATTCCAACGCACTCACTGAGTAAGCACTCTTTTCATAAATAGATGCAAGAAATTTTTCACCTTTAAGAAGAAGTAGGTCTCTTGCGTCTAACAAAACACAGGCAATATTCCAATTCGTCATTCTTTTCTAAGCTTTCCTTTTACCTTTTTCCGAAGAGTTTTTTCAAGAATTTCAATGAATTTGTTAATCTCCTCCCCCTTCAGCGTCTTATTAACAGATGAAAATTCAAGAGAATATGCAAGATTTTTCTTCTCCTTAGGCAGCGGAGACCCTTTATAAATGTCAAAAAGGGTTATCTTTTGGAGTTCACGTGGGACGGCAGAAAGAATTGCGTTTCTCACATCTTTTTCAATAGTATCTTCGTCGACAATAATAGCAATGTCCCTCTTCACAGAAGGATATAATGAAAATGGTTTAAAATTAATTTCCACGCCATAATACTTCACTAATTTTTCAATATTAATTGTGCCGTAAAAAACTTCATCTGTCAAACCAAGCTTATTCAATACAGTCGTACTTATTGTGCCCAAGTAGCCAATTTTTTCTCCCTTATGATAAATACCGGCAGACTGGTACGGATGCATAAATGAAAACTTTTCTGCCTCAAAAGTAACAGGAACATCATAATATAAAAACAATTCTTCAAATAACCCCTTAAGATATAACAAACTGTAAGGAAAATGCACTCCAAGATAGTTCTTGCTAGTTCTTGCACCAGAGAGCAATATTCCTAATTCGTCTGTTTCTTTAAATAACTTTTCTTTGCAAAATACCTTTCCTACTTCAAATATAGAAACATTTACATTCTCAGATTTTTTGTTCCTCTCCAGCACAGAAAGCATTGTCGGAAGAAGCAAAGGACGCATAAATGCCATATCCGTTGAAAGAGGGTTAAGTAATTTTATTACTTTCTTTTTATCCGTATATCCAACAAGATCAAAAGAAGATTCGCCGAGAAGAGAAACAGTTTGTATTTCATCTAACCCTAATTTAACAAGTCTTTCTTTTAAATCCCATATAAAATTTTCATATTCAGTTCTTTTAGCATCTTTTAGTTCTCCTACAATTAGTGCTTCCCCAAACTCGTTGTATCCTTTCATCCGCACAATTTCTTCAATAAGGTCTATTTCCTCCTTAATATCCGCTCTGAAAGAAGGGGCAGTCACTATGAAATGCTCTTTCTTTTCTACGAAGTCAAAACCTTCAAAGCTAAAGTATTTCCTGAGGTTTTTCCTCTCTACTTTTTCACCTAATATCTTTTCAACACGAGCTATTCTCAGATTTACAGGATTTTTAGGCGTTATATACGACACTGCGTTATCTTTCGCTGGAATTCCATAAGCCTCTTTCGATATAAGATTAGCTGCGATAATAGAAGCTTTCGAGGGAAATAGAGGATCCGCGCCTCTTTCAAAGATAGTAGACGCATCAGTGACAATACCTAAACTCCTCGCACTTCTTGCAACACATCTTGGGGAGAAGTAAGCGCTCTCCAAAAGAACGTTTTTCGTTTTCGAAGTAACAGCCGTTTTAAATCCACCTATTACGCCTGCAACAGCGATGGGCCCTGATTCATCTGCAATAATAAGATTTGCGTTAGATAAATTTCTCTCAATTTCGTCAAGTGTCTGTATCTTTTCTCCTTTTTTTGAGGGTCTTATATATATTTTCTCTTTGATAATATCTGCATCAAACACATGTAAAGGTTGCCCGTAAAAACCCAGCACAAAATTAGTGACATCAACAATATTGTTTACAGGGCGCATTCTCAGCATAAAGAGTTTTTGCCTTAGTGAAAGTGAAGAAGTTGTGACAGTAACATCTTTAATAAATCTTCCAGAATAAAAGGAACAGAGCTCCTTATCCTCTATTATAATGGGGATATCCGTAACGCCTTCTATTTTAAAGGAAATCGCCTCTTCCAGCTGAGAAAAATCTGCCCGTCTGTCCTCTTCTTTTGCTTTTACAATCTCGATCCAGCGTGCAACGCCTCGCAAATAAAAAGCATCTGCTCTATCAGGAAGAAGGGATAATTCAAGATAATCATCATCGATTGGTAAAATATCTTCAACCTTTTCTCCTATTGGTGTATCGGCTGGGAATATTAAAATTCCCTCCTTTTCTTCACTGCTTAAAATTTCAGGGTCTAGCCCTAATTCAGAACAAGAACAAAGCATTCCACTTGACATAATTCCTTTGAAATCTTTTTTCACAATATCCGCACCAGATGCAACTTTGCTATGCGGTAATGCTACGGGTATAACATCTCCAATTTTTAAATTTGAAGCGGCAGTAATGATCTGAACGTTTTCATTACCCATATTAATAATAGCCTTATTGAGATTTGTATTGGCAATGTGATGAATTGCCTCGACTTTTCCGGTTATAATGCCATTAAATCTGTGCCTGACCCTCGTGATTCCTTCTACTTCAAGTCCCATCATTGAAAGCTTATCTCCAAGTTCTTCTGGAGTATAATCAAATTGAATGATATTTTTCAGCATTTTTATCGATGTAAGCATATGCCACCTCTCTATCCTCTAAATTGCTTTAAAAATCGTAAATCATTCTGGTAGAACATACGTATATCAGGTATCTTATGCTTTACCATCGCAATACGTTCTATCCCCCAACCAAATGCAAAACCCTGATAAATTTCAGGATCGATACCCACATTTTTCAGCACATTTGGGTGGACCATTCCAGAACCTCCCATCTCCAACCATCCTGTATTTTTGCATACAGAGCAACCTTTGCCTCCACAAATTACACAACTGATCGATGTTTCTGCTCCGGGTTCAACAAACGGAAAATAAGAGGGCGTAAATCTCACTTTTACCGCTTCTCCAAACATTCTTTTTGCGAAAAGAGAAAGTGTCCCTTTAAGATTTGCAAATGTAACTTTTTTGTCTATAACAAGTCCTTCTATTTGATGAAAAACAGGAAAATGAGAACTATCAGGAGCATCCTTTCTATAACACCTCCCCATTGCAATAATTCGTATTGGAGGCTTGTATTTTTCCATTATTCTAACTTGAATAGGAGATGTTTGCGTTCTGAGAAGAATTTTCTTAGATAGATAAAATGTATCCTGCATAGCTCGGGCCGGATGAAACTCAGGAATATTTAGTGCTTCAAAATTATAATAATCTTCTTCGATTTCAGGGCCAACCATTACGTCAAACCCCATAGAAAGAAAGATATCTTCCGCATGAGATATTGTTTGAGAAAGAATGTGCAGCCCCCCTGTGTGCAATTTTATACCGGGGAGCGTTACATCAATTTTTTCATCTTCCAGCTTACGACTTGCTTCTATAGATTCGACTCTTTTAATTTCTGCCGATATATTCTTTTCTATGAAATTTTTAAGTTCATTAATCTTTGCGCCAAAATGCTTTCGCCGTTCCTTTGGTACAGTTTTAAAAAGCTGAAAAAGAACACTTACTTTCCCTTTTCTTCCAAGAAAATAGGTTTCGAGTTCTTTCAATTCTTTCAGAGATTTATTTTTTATTTTCTCTTTGAATTCCTCTTTTATTTGTTTGATTTTGTCTTCCATAACAAACCTCCATTTGATTATCAATTTTACACAGAAGTAAAGTAAAGTCAATTAAAAACTTTGTACATAAAAATCATATAAAGGACTATACAAATTTAATCCAATTATACTGGTTGTGCAACAAACCCCATATTGTATCTACTTTTTCCCTGCAATAATACGCTTATATCCCTTTATTGTATGGATATTTTGCAAAAATTCGCATAACAGCAAAAAAAATATATAATAATATTATGAAACAAAACGCATATGCTAAGATTAATCTTACATTAGAAATTGTTGGAAAGCGCTCGGATGGACTTCACAATATTGAATCGGTCTTTCAAGAAATTTCGTTGTGTGATAAAATAGAAATAGAAAAAAATAATACATTGGATATCAAGTTTATCCCCCAAATAGATACAAAAAAAAGCACAGCCCACACATCATCAGAAATATTTTTCAAGAAGACAAGAATAAGAGAACACGCAAAAATAAGAATTAAAAAAAATATTCCAATAAGATCTGGATTAGGTGGAGGAAGTTCTGATGCTGCAACAACACTACTATTGTTAAACAAACTTTTCATGTATCCTATGAAAAATGATGAACTAATAAAAATAGGAGAAACAATCGGATCAGATGTGTCTTTTTTCTTTCTTGGAGGCACAGCACTTGTAGAAGGAAAAGGAAACAGAGTGCGTCTAATAAACCCCGTTAAAAAACTGTATGTTCTACTTGTAATACCGTCTTTTTCGTTTTCCACAAAAGATTCTTACTCACAAATCAACGGGTTCAAATTCGACACAACAAATAGTACAAAAAAACTCATATCTATTCTAGAAAAAAAGAAATACGATTTAAGCGAAATAGAAAACTGTCTTCATAATGATTTTGAAAAAATGTATCTAAGTGTCGATAAAAATTTTACCTCTACCTTAAGAAATTTAGAACAAAAAACAAGCAAAAAATTCCACTTGACCGGATCAGGTTCAGTTTTATTTGCTCTTTTTAATAATATCTCCGAAGCAAAACAAGCACAAACCAAACTAAAAACAACAGGCGTTAAAACAATACTTACAGAAACAAGGTAGCATACAAATAAATACGGGGGATGTATTCTGCATCCCCCGTATAAAATCAATTGAAAAATACTTACTTAAGCTCTACTGTTGCTCCTGCATCTCCAAGTTTTTTCTTTAATTCTTCTGCATCTTTCTTTGGCAGACCTTCTTTAACAGCCTGTGGTTCACTTGCGCTAGATTCTACAAACTCTTTAGATTCTTTAAGCCCAAGCTGCATAACTTCTCTGACTACTTTAATAACACTGATTTTCTTCTTTTCATCAAACCCTTTTATTATCACATCAAATTCTGTTTTTTCTTCTGCAGGTGCTGCAGCAACTGGCCCTGCCATTGCTGCCATTGGTACCGCAGCAGTTACTCCAAATTTTTCCTCGAGAGCTTCTACAAGCTCTGAAAGTTCTAAAACACTCATTTTTTCAATTTCTTCAATAAGTTTTTCTTTAGTCATGTGATCCTCCTTAAATTTTTTAAGCAGCCTTTTCGGCTTCTTCTTTTTTATCTTTAATTTGTCCTAAAACAATAACCAAATCCTTTTCTGGCTTTTGTAATACAGTAACCATCCTTGTAAGAGGCGATTGTATAAGGTAAACAAGTTTGCTAAGAAGCGTTTCTTTGGAAGGAAGTGTTGCAATTTTCTCTATATCGCTTCTTACAGTCCATTTGCCATCAATGAGTCCTATTTTAACTTTGAAAATAGATTGGCCCTCTTCATTTTTAAATTCAACAAATTTCTTAACTAATATCACTGGATCAGATTCATACAAAGCCACACCCACAGATTTAGTAAACAAATTCTCATCAACATCTTTAAAACCTGCCGCCTCCATAGCCCTTTTTAATAAAGAAGCTTTTATTACTTTGTAATAAATGCCTTCTTTATTAAGCACCTTCCTAAATGCAGCAGCTTCATTTCCTTTAATGCCAGAAAAATCAACAAGCAGAACATTCTTCTGTCCTTTTAATTTTTCTGCCATTTCTTTAACTACTTCTACCTTTTGCTCTTTTCTCATAAATTCCTCCTTAAACAAAAAACCCTGGCCTTTTATGTGCTTGCCAGGGAAAATCAATTATAGCATTTTTCTATATTTGATAAACCTCGGCTGGCATATTTATTTAAGGGCTTTACCCGCCAACTGTCTTGGGTTATTTATCTATTTTTTCAATTTCAATAAATCCTGCGCATCAATCCGTAATGAGGGCGACATTGTTAAAGAAATAAATGCCTTCGTAATATATTGCCCTTTAACAGATGCAGGCCTCGCTTTCAAAATTGCTTCATTAAGTGTAAGCAAATTTTCCTTAATTTGCTCCGCAGTAAAAGAAATCTTGCCAATAATTGTGTGAATCACTCCTGTTTTATCAACTCTATACTCTATTTTACCTGCTTTAAAATCTTTTACAGCTTTAGCAACGTCGTCTGTTACTGTTCCTGCTTTTGGATTAGGCATTAATTTTCTAGGTCCTAATATTTTTGCGATTTTTCCAATATCACGCATCATATCTTTTGTCGCAATAGCAACATCAAAATCTAAAAAGTTTTCCTTGGCAATTTTATCTATCAGTTCTTCTGCTCCCACTATGTCAGCTCCTGCATTTTCAGCTGCTCGCGCATCATCTCCCTTTGCAAATACAAGTACTTTTACCTTTTTTCCTGTCCCGTTTGGAAGACTGATTACTCCTCTTACATTCTGATCGGCATGTTTTGGATCAACATTCAATACATATACAGCTTCAATGGATTCATCAAATTTTGCACTTTTCAATTTTGGCAATATAGCAATTGTTTCATCCACTGTATATGCTTTTTCTTGTTCTATTAATTTAATTAATTCTTTATACCTTTTACCTCTTTTCATCTTTACCTCCTTGTGGTAATAGACCTAAGTCTCCCACAAAAAAATCATTCAATTACATCCACGCCCATATTACGGGCAGTTCCTTCAATAATTTTTGCCGCCTGATCAAGATCATCTGTATTTAAATCAGGTAATTTCATCTTTGCAATCTCTTTTAGCTGCTCTCTTCGTATTGTTCCAACCTTTATCTTGTTAGGTTGAGCAGACCCAGAGTCAATCTTAAGAGTTCTCTTAATAAGAGAAGAAGCCGGAGGGGTTTTAGTAATAAAATCAAAACTCCTATCCTCGTAAACCTTAAGGACAACAGGAATAATCAATCCCGATTGTTTTTGAGTTCGAGAATTAAATTTCTTGCAAAATTCCATGATGTTAACGCCCTTTTGCCCCAATGATGGGCCAACAGGAGGCGCAGGAGTTGCTTTACCAGCTTCAATCTGAAGCTTTACAATTCCCATAACTTTTTTCTTCTTTTTAGCCATATTTCACCTCTTAAATTCTCTGTATAAAATCAGTTTTTATTTCTACAGGCATTTCTCTTCCAAACATTTGAAGAATTACCTTTGCCTTACCTTTTTCTCGATTAATTTCTTCAACAGTGCCTTCCATTTCTTTAAAAGGACCAGCAAGTATTTTTACCTTGTCTCCTATATCGAAATTCAATTTCTCTTCCGCCTCTTCTTCCCCAATCCTTGTGCGAATTGTTTTAATTTCATTTTCTGTGAGAGGCGTAGGTTTTCCACCACTTCCAACAAAACCAAGTACTCCAGAAATATTTTTCACCACAAGCCATGTCTCATCAGTAAGTATCATTTTTACAACAATATAGCCAGGAAATACCTTTAAAGGCTTTATTTTTCTCTTGCCCTTTTCAACAACACTATAATAATCAACAGGAAGGATTACTTCAAGGATTTTATCCTCAAAACCATATGCTTTTATATGGTCTTCCAAATTATTTTTAACCTTCTTTTCAGAACCTGAATATGTATGGACAAGGTACCACTTCGGAGTTTTACTTTCTTCCATTTATTTCGTTACCAGCGCTTCCATTCCTTTAGCAAAGATGAAATCCCATAGCCCAATATATAAAGCCCAAAACAAAATAAAGCCAACCACAGTAATACTATAGCTTTTCATTTCCTTCCATTTTGGCCAGAGAACCCTATGTAAAAGCTCCACCTTCACTCCAGAAATAAAGTTCCGAAAGCCCTCTCTTTTTGCTTTAACAGTTTGCATCTGCTGTGCTGTTTTTCTTTTTATGTTTCTATTTTTAGCCATAATAAGTGGCAGGTCCGAAGGGACTTGAACCCCCAACCCTCGGTTTTGGAGACCGATGCTCTACCAATTGAGCCACGGACCTATTTATGCCTTTACCTCCTTATGAAGAGTATGCTTTTTACAATACTTACAATACTTTTTAACTTGAAGCTTTTCTCTATTTGTTTTTTTATTTATCGTCGTTGAATAATTTCTTCGACGACATTCAGTACACTCAAGAAGAATAATATCTCTCATTATTGCAATCCTTTCCTTATTCCTTCACTGCAGTAATAACACCTGCTCCTACTGTTCTACCACCTTCACGGATAGCAAACCTCTGAGTTTCTTCAAGTGCAACAGGATA
>QMOQ01000014.1 GCA_003650285.1 Caldisericota bacterium
AGAACGCTATTCAAATTAAAATTGATTGTAATTCCAAACATCACCATTGTGATAACTATTAGAATAGCGATACTAATTTTCTTTTTCATTTATTAACCCCCTATTTGTTAATCAATCTTATTATAATAAGCAAATGTGAAGAAATTGTGAACTTGACATATCTCTTGTAAATGAAATATTGGAATTTGACAGCACAGGATTATGAAGTAAACTGATAGTGAGGTAGAGCTTATGTGTAGAGCTAATATAAGACAAAGGGTTTTTGTTTTAGATTGGAGAAGAGGCAATGAATAGCGGCCTATATATTGTTTTTATCCTTTTTTCTTATTTACTTGGTGCTGTTAACTTCGCTATAATATTTACTTTTTTAAAGCTTAACATTAATATAAGAAATCTTGGTGACCATAATCCGGGTGCAACAAATGTTTATCTCAATGTCGATAAAAGACTAGGTATTTTAGTTGGCATTTTAGATGGTTTAAAAGGTTTTGTTCCTCTTTTTTTTGCAAAAAAGGCTGGCGCTTCAAGCGCCATTCTCCTTATTATTAGTGTAGCTGTTATTTTGGGCCATGATTATCCAGTTTTTTATCATTTCAATGGAGGCACTGGGATTTCTGCCACAGTAGGCGCTGCACTGTTTTTTGCACCGAAGGAATCTCTTATGATATTGCTTTTTGTTGCTATAATTATCTATTCTCTTCGTTTTCTAAAAAATAAGAGAGATAGTAGTTTTTCTCCTCTGGAGATAGGTGAAACCATTGGTTATGTGTGTTTCCTTTTATTTGTATTCGCTCCAAATATACCCAATATAGCTAAAATGTTTTACTTTTTAGCGGTTTTAATTGTCGTAATAAGAAGATTTGATAGGGTGGAACAGTTATTTAGTCGAAACAATAGAGTTTATGATCAAAAACAATCTATTAAATAAAAGAATCCGTTTGATTTTTAGTTGATGTGATTCTTTTTTTGAACCTTCATCCGCTGTTATTTGTTTTTCTAATTTTTTCGTTCGTTGACGAAATACTACTTTTTGCTATTATTTATAAGAGTTACTAAATGATTGTGAGGAGGATTATGTGATTCCAGCAAATGATTTAAGAACAGGAGTAACGTTTGAGATGGACGGAGGGATTTATGTGGTTATTTCCTTTCAGCATATAAAGCCAGGGAAAGGTTCTCCTTTTGTTCGAGTAAAAATTAAAAATTTGGATACGGGTAACATTGCAGAGAAGACATTTAGGCCAGAAGAAAAATTTAAAAAAGCTTTTCTTGAGAGGAAAAAAATGCAATATCTCTATAGAGAAGGGGAGAGTTATGTATTTATGGACCTTGAAACATACGATCAGGTATTGATTTCCCCGGATAATGTGGGTGATGCTGCAAACTTTCTTAAAGATAATTTAGAGTTAACGATAGTATTTTATAAAGATAGACCGGTGTCTGTTGATCTTCCTACATTTGTTGAGCTTAAAATAACTCACGCTGAACCTAGCGTAAAAGGAGATACGGCTACTACTGCAATGCGACAAGTTGTTCTAGAATCGGGGTATAAATTAAATGTTCCCTTATTTGTTAATGAGGGAGACTTAATAAAGGTGGATACTCGAACAGGTGAGTATCTCGAAAGGGTGAACAAATGAACAAAATTATTATTACAGATGAAGCGATTGAAACTACCATTCTTAATGCCACGCTGAGCGTGGACGGCGTATTAGATTCCTGGAAAGGTATGGAGGAATATATCCCCTATTTTAATAGGGACAAGAAACATCCCCATGGCATTGACTTTATTCTAGAAAAAGATGTGATAAAGGTAAACATATTTGTTACTGTAGCGTATGGAGCAGATTTAAGAAAAGTAGGAAAGGAGATTCAAGATAAGGTAAAAGCACAGATTGAAAACATGACTCCATATAAATTGTCTACGATAGTCGTTTTTATTGAAGATATTAAGTATGAAGAGCAGGAGTAAAGCGCGGGAGATAGCATTTAAAGTGTTTTTTGCTGTTGACAGAGGAGGGAGTAGTATTCCAGATGCGTTTTCCTTGTTTCAATATGAACCGCCCGTTGTGTTAGAGTATTCTCTTCGCTTAGTGAATGGTGCACTTAAGTATATAGATGAGATTGATAAAATTATAGAAGGTAGTTTGAAAAATTGGGAATTTGATAGGATATCTGTGCCTGATAAGGAAATTTTAAGGCTTGCGCTTTTCGAAATAGATTATGTTGATGGAATTGATGATGGAGTGGTTGTATATGAAGCTGTTGAGATTGCAAAAAAATACGGCACGGATAAATCTTCTAATTTTATTAATGGTATACTCCGTGAGATATTAAGAGGCAGAAAGAATGAGCCCAAAGAGATTTGAGGCACGGGTGTCTGGGTTCGTGCAGGGAGTTGGTTTTCGATATTTTGTAAAAAGAAATGCAGATATACTAAATCTTGTTGGATATACTGAGAATCTGCATGATGGTTCTGTTCAAGTAGTGGCTGAGGGAGAAGAAAATAACCTTGTTAAATTTCTTGATGTATTAAGAAAAGGTAATTCATTTTCTCTTGTAAAGAATGTGGATTATAATTTTTCTGAGCCCTTGGGAGAATTTTCAGCGTTTGAAATATATTAGGAGGATGCTATGAATTTAGAAGAGTATCTTAAAGAAAAAAGAAAATTTATTGATTCAGCGATTACTGCTATGGTTGAACCGTTGAAAGGCAGCTCTGTGTTATATGCAGCAGCGTCTTATAGTTTAATACCAGGCGGAAAAAGGTTGAGACCTATTCTTATGCTTTCCACTTATAATGCCATCAAGGGTAAAGAAGAGCCTATTATTCCTTTTGCATGTGCTATTGAAATGGTACATACATATTCATTGATTCACGATGATCTTCCTATTGTAGATAATAGCGACTTGCGTAGAGGTAGATCAACTACCCACAAAGTGTATGGTAGTGATATGGCGCTTCTTGCTGGTGATGCACTTCTGTCGTTTGCTTTTGAGATTATTTCTAACCGATTACACCTGGAAAAATTTAGAGAAAGCGCTCTTTTAACAATTATTCATGAATTTGGAGTTGCAACGGGCATACGAGGATTAGTAGGTGGTCAGGTGATGGATATAGTGTCAAGCAATATGGGCAGCATTGATAAAGAGACAATACTCTATATCGAGGAGAAGAAAACAGCTTCTCTTATTTCACTTGCATTAAGGACAGCAGGTATTCTTGGCGAGGTAGGGGAAGAAGAACTTAAAGCTCTTACCGATTTCAGCTTAGAATTTGGAGTGAGTTATCAAATTATAGACGATGTCTTAGATACAATCTCTTCACCTGGGGTGCTGGGGAAGGACACAGGACAGGATAAAAAAAACAGAAGAGCAACGTTTGTTGCGTTGTATGGTGTGGAGGAAGCTAAAAAAATGGCGAATGAATTTGTACAAAAGGGCATTGGCTTTCTTGCGCCCTTTGGCGAGAAATATAAAATTTTAGCAGATATTGCTGAATATACTCTTCAGAGAATTAAATAGTGAGTAAAATTCTTGATTCTATAAATTTACCAGATGATATTAAAAAACTTTCTTACGAGGAACTGGATATACTTTCTGGCGAGATAAGAGAATTTATTTTAAAGGTTGTTTCTCGTACAGGGGGACATCTTTCTTCTAATCTTGGCGCAGTAGAACTTACACTTGCCCTTTATAAGGTATTTGATTTTCCAAAAGATAAATTAATTTTTGATGTAAGTCATCAATCATATACGCATAAAATCATCACAGGGAGAAAAGATCAATTTTCTACGTTAAGGCAGTATAAAGGGATAAGCGGCTATACAAATCCAGAAGAAAGTTTATTTGATGCGTTTATAGCCGGGCATTCTTCTACATCTCTACCGCTTGCACTTGGTTTTGTTATTGCGAGAGAATTTAAAAAAGAAGAGTATGAAATTATCTCTCTTATTGGTGATGGTGCTTTTACAGCAGGCGAAACATATGAAGGACTGAATAATCTTGGAAAAATGGGGAAAAAAGTAATCATTGTGTTAAATGACAATGAAATGTCTATATCTAAGAACGTTGGGGCGCTTTCGGAACATTTATCTCGTATGCGTTCCTCATCTTTTTATCAGTTTTTTAAGACGAAATTACCCAGAACTTCATTAGGAAGAAAACTTAAACTGTCTATAAAAGATCTATTTTTGCCTACTGTTTTTTTTGAAGAGCTAGGTTTTACTTATCTTGGCCCTGTTGATGGGCATGATGTGCAAAAACTTGTTGAAACATTTCGAGGAACAAAAAATATTCCTTATCCCATTGTTGTGCATGTAGTTACAAAAAAAGGCAAAGGGTATAGTTATGCCGAAGAGAATTCGACAAAGTTTCACAGCGCTCCTCCGTTTGAGATAGAAACGGGAATTCGCAAGAATATAACTTCTCAAAAGACATTTTCAGAATTATTTGGAGAAGCACTTGTCAAAGAGAGTAAAAAGGATAAAAGGATATTTGCTATCACTGCTGCTATGTCGGATGGGACTAAAACAAATTTAATAAAAAAATTGTTTACTGAGAGATTTATGGATGTAGGTATTGCAGAGCAGTGTGCAGTGACTGCTGCTGCTGGGATGGCAAAAGAGGGATTGAAACCTGTTGTTGCTATTTATTCGACGTTTTTGCAGCGTGCTTATGATCAATTAGTGCATGACGTTGGGATTTTGAATTTGCCTGTTGTATTTGCTCTGGATAGAGCAGGAATTGTATCTTCTGACGGGCCTACTCACCAGGGTGTTTTTGATCTTTCGTATATGCGCACCATTCCAAATTTTGTTGTAATGGCACCGCGTGATGGAGAAGAGTTGAAGGCAATGTTGCATTTTTCTTTGCAACTAAATTGTCCTTCTTCTACCAGATATCCTAAAGATTATGTGCCTGAGGCGTTACTACCGGTGAAACCTATTAAATTGGGCAAAGGAGAGCTTATTTACAAAGGAGAGGATCTTCTCATTCTATCTATTGGTGCAATGTTTTATGAGGCACTTCGCGCAAGAGAGGCATTAGAAAAAATGGGTATTTCTACAGGACTTATTAATGCTCGTTTTGTCAAGCCCCTGGATGAGAAACTTATTTTAAAGGAAGCTAAAAAATCAAAAAAGGTAATTACCATTGAGGATAATTCTGTAAAAGGTGGTTTTGGCTCTGCAATAAGCGAACTTCTTTCTAAAGAAGGGATAGAAGTGCGCATTGTGGGAATAGAAGATTTCTTTCCCGAGCAAGGTGAACGAAAATTTCTTATGAACAAATATGGTTTGAGTGCAGAACATATCATTAAGGTTGGAGAAAAATTTGCCAAAGAAAAGAATCGATGAGGTGTTGGTTGAAAAAGGCTTATTTAAAAGTAGATCAGAAGCAAGGCGGTTTATTATTGAAGGGAAAATTTTGTTGAATGGTCAACTTGTGCAAAAAGCAGGTACCCTTGTAAAGGATGAAGATCAAATTACCCTTAAAGAAGGGAAAAAATATGTGAGTAGAGGTGGGTTAAAATTAGAGTTTGCACTTGACCAATTTGGCATTGATTCAAAAGGTTTGATTGCTTCAGATATTGGAGCCTCAACCGGAGGATTTACCGATTGCTTGCTTAAGCATGGTGTGAAGCGAGTATATGCTGTAGATGTTGGTTATGGACAATTCGATTATTCTTTGCGTAATGATAAGCATGTAATTCTTTTAGAAAGAACTAATGCAAGATATTTAACACAAAAGGAAATTCCAGAGCAATTAGATTTGATTGTTATGGATGTATCATTTATTTCCATTGTAAAGATTCTCCCTGCTCTTATTCCTTTGATGAAGGAAGAATCGAGTATCATTTCATTGATTAAACCTCAGTTTGAAGGAAAGAGGGAATATCTGAAAAAAGGCATTGTCAAGGATAAAGAGATACATAAAGAGATATTATTTAATCTTATTGACAATATTTCACGGATAGGATTGTGTGTTACAGATGCTACATACTCTCCTGTGAAAGGGGGAAAGGGGAATATTGAATTTTTTTTTCTGATAAAAAAACATGGAAAGCTTGTGAATTTTCACCATATTTATAAAATAATAGATGAAGTATGGGAAAGGACGGCAAGATGAAAATAGGGATTTTTTACCTTGATGGAGTAAAAATTAAGAAAACAGCTGAAGAACTTGCTAATTTTTTTAGAAAAAGAAACATAAAAGTATTTATCAACGAAAAGCTAAGGAGCGCTAAGCCCGACAAAGACAGTGTTATTATAAGCCTTGGCGGAGATGGCACTTTCTTAAAGGCCTCACACTTGGGCATCGAAATGAATGTACCTGTACTCGGCATAAATTTGGGTAATCTTGGTTTTCTTACGGATGTTGAGGCAAGAGATGTTTTTAATGCTACTGATGAATTGTTAAAAGGAAATTTTTTCATCGAAAAAAGAGCTGTTCTCAAAGGATTAAAGCTTGGTGAGGGAGGAAAAGAGGATACTTTTTTTGCTGTCAATGATTTTGTTTTGGTACGATCTATCCGGGAGAGAATGATGTTCGCCGAAATTTTTGTTAATGGAATGCGGGCTGGAAAGTTTAGAAGTGATGGAATTGTCATTGCAACGCCTACGGGTTCTACTGCTTATGCTCTTTCCCTTGGAGCTCCCATTATCACTCCATCTGCTTCAGTATATGAACTTGTATTTATTGCACCACATAAGCTTTCAGCAAGGCCTATTATTTTTTCTGGAGAGGACCATCTTTCTTTAAGAATTCTTTCAAAAGAACCTGTTTCTTTTCAGAGGGATGGCGAAGAAATTTTCAAACTAAAGATGTTTGACAGAGTAACTTTTGAGAAAGCCAATCGTGAGCTTCGTGTTGTGCACCTGAAGAAGAAAAATTTTTTTGATGTATTGAACAAGAAGTTTGGATGGGGGGAATAGATGCTTGCTGGTATTCTATTGACAAATTTTGCAATAGCTAAAAAAGTTGAGCTGTCTTTTGACAGTAATCTTGTTATTATTTCCGGGGAAACAGGCACAGGTAAAACAATCTTGATGAGAGCACTTATAGCAGCTTGTGGCGGGGATGCAACAAGCAATTTGATCCGAGCAGGAAGCAATAAAGCGCAGGTTGAAGTAAGTTTTATGCTTGACAGTGCGTCCAAAGGGGTTGATGTTCTAAAGAAACTTTCTCTCTTTGAAGGAGAACCTATAGTGATACTTTCCAGAGTGATCGATAAAAACAGGACAAAGGGGATCATTAACGGTCACCCTATGCCAATAAAGAGTTTGATGGAATTGGGTTCCAGTCTTATTGATATGCACGGACAGCATGAGATGCAATCTTTACTTAACAGCTCCACACATATTTTGTCTCTTGATAGATTTGGCGGGAAAACCCTTATCTCTTTGAAAGAAAAAGTGATTTCAGAAATTGCTGCCTACAGGAGAATTTTAAAAGATCTGAACGATCTGATTAACCAGGATAAAAAATATCGAGAAGAGCGAGATTTTATTAATTTTGAGGTTGAAGAGCTTGAAAAAGCAGAATTACAAGAAGAAGAGGAAGAAGAATTAATTAAAGAAGAAAAAATATTATCTAATGCACAAGAACTTGCAAATCTTATTGACGAGTCGAGAACTTCTATATCGGGTGAAGAAAATCATAGCATTTTAGATCTTGCTGAATTGGTTTCTGCAAATCTTAAACGTGCTTCTGTTATTGATCCCGATCTTTCTTCTCTCAATGAACAAATAGAGAGTATAAGCGTTCAACTTAAGGAGCTTGACAGAGATCTTGCGCAATATGATGGGGCTATTGTTTTTGATGCAGATCGTCTTTCTTTTATTGAAGAGAGACTTTCTTTGTTATCTGCATTAAAATTGAAGTATAAGAAAACAGTTCCTGAATTAATTAATTACTTAAGTGAACTAGAAGAGCGGCTACAATCTTTTACTTCGCTCGAAGAGAAAATTAAAGAATTGAGTAAACAAAAAGAAGAATTTCTTTCCAAAATAAAAATAGATGTTTCAGAGCTTTCTTTGATGCGAAAAGAGACTGCAAGCAGATTTCAAAAGGAAGTATTAAACGAATTAAAGGACCTTGCCATGGAAAATGCTGATTTCAAAGTGTCATTTAAGAATATTGCAGATGAAAACGGGATAGAAGTAGATGGCAAAATGGTAAAATTTTTCCCTGATGGTATTGATCTTGTTGAATTTCTTATTGCTCCAAATCCAGGCGAAGGGTTTAAACCTCTTGCATCCATTGCTTCTGGTGGAGAGCTTTCCAGGGTGACACTTGCAATAAAAAAAGTGCTTGCTGAAGTGGATGAAATTCCTGTGCTCATATTTGATGAAGTAGATGCAGGGATAGGAGGGAAGACGGGTGAAAAAATAGCGGAAAAATTACGAGAGATAGCTAAGTATAGGCAGGTAATCTGTATAACACATCTTCCACAAATTGCATCTCTTCCCGGAGAACATTTTATGGTGGAAAAAACGATTGAAGATGGTGAAACATTTCTTAAAGCAAGAAGGCTTGAGGAATGCGAAAGAGTTAACGAGATTGCCAGGATGATTTCAGGTACAAATGTTACTACAACTACAATAAGTCAGGCTAAAGAGCTGATAGGCAGGTGGCAATGAAAATTTTGGTAATCAACCCAGGTTCTACATCAACTAAAACTGCTGTTTTTGGTGGTGGAGAACCTATTTTTATAGAATCTATTCATCATCCCTCAGACGTTCTTTCGCAGTTTAATTCACTTAAAGAACAAAAGGATTTTCGTAAAGAAAAGATTGTGGAGGTTTTAAAAAAGCATAATATTTCTTTAGATCAATTGAAGGTTGTTATTGGAAGGGGTGGCATTTTGAAGCCAATTGAGGCAGGTACTTATCGTGTAAATAATAGATTAATGAACGATTTGATCCAGTCGAAGGTGGAGCATGCTTCTAATCTCGGTGGCATTATTGCATATGAGATAGCGGCAGGTCTCGGTATTCCAGCGTATATAGCAGATCCTGTTTCTGTTGATGAATTTGAAGAGGTTGCGAGAGTATCTGGATTAAAGGAGATAAACAGGATTTCATTACTGCATACATTGAACATTAGAGCTAATGCGTTTCGATATGCAGAAGAAAACAGTAAGAAATTTGAAGATTTGAATATTATAGTTGCCCACCTGGGAGGGGGAATATCCATTGCGCCTTTGAAAAATGGAAAAATTGTCGATGTAAATAATGCGAACGAAGGAGGGCCATTTTCACCTGAACGGGCAGGAAGTTTGCCATCAGTTGATGTTATGAAGATGTCATATTCTGGCAAATATGAGAAAAATGAGCTTGTTCGTCTCTTCACAAAAAAAGGCGGGCTTGTTTCTTACCTTGGTGTAAATAATATGTCTGAAGTAATAGAAAAAATCAGAATAGGGGATAAATACGCAAAACTCATAGTTGATGCAATGTGTTATCAAATTGCCAAAGAAATTGGAGCTATGGCAACTGTTTTAAACGGAAATGTCGAGGCAATAATCTTTACTGGCGGGCTTTCACACAACAAAGAGCTAATTGATGAGATCGGCAAAAGGGTAAACTGGATTGCTCCAATTGTTGTTTACCCTGGAGAGGGAGAGATGAGTGCTCTTGCAATGGCCGCATTTAGAGTTTTAAAAGGTGAAGAGAAAGAAAGAGAGTACATTTAAGGAGGCATTGATGATAAACAGTTTTGAGGAATTGTTTTCGCATCTTAAAGAAAAAGGCAGAGAAAACATTGTTGTAGCGGGAGGAGAAGATATAGAGGCAGTAAAGGCGGTAAGAAAAAGCTATGACTATGGTTTTGGCAGAGGCATACTTGTGGGCGATAGAGAGAAGATAGAGGATGTGCTATCTCAGTTTTCTGATAAAGATTTTGTCGAAGATGTTGTTCATGCAGTTACCGATGAGGAAAAAAGTTCTTTTGCCGTGCAGAGGGTTCAGAAGGGAGGCGTTCTTCTAAAAGGACAGGTAAAGACTTCCAAACTTCTAAAAGAAGTTTTAGACAAGGAAAACGGATTAAGAACCGGCAGTATTATAAGCGATGTGTTTGTATTTGAAGATCAACGGGAAGAAGGGCAAAAGCTTGTACTTATGAGTGATGGTGGCGTAAATATTAAGCCAGATATTAAGACGCTTATTTCTATTGTTAAAAATGCTGTTAGGCTTGCTCATAAATTGGGAAAGGAGAACCCACTTGTAGCTATGCTTGCTGCGGTAGAAGTAGTAAACCCCGATATGGAGGAAACAATTGCTGCAGCTCTTATTTCTCAAATGAATAAGCGGAGGCAGATAAAAAGTTGCACGATAGATGGACCCTTGGCCCTTGATAATGCAATTTCGCAATATGCTGCAAAGAAAAAGGGAATTAAATCTGCTGTAGCAGGTATAGCAGATATTTTAATAGTGCCAAATATCGCTGCAGGAAATATTTTTGGAAAAGCTCTTACATATTATGCAAATTTTAAAAATGGTCATATAATAGTGGGAACAAAAGTACCTGTGATGATACCCTCACGTGCTGATACAAGTGATGTTAAATTTAATTCAATAGCACTTGCAATTGTGAGTAAAAACGAATAATGGGAGGCTAGTAATGGAACAAATTAAACGATTGGACGAGATTGTAGAAGCTGTAAAAAGTAGAAAAAAGAGAGTTTTATCAGTTGCTTATGGACAGGATGCCCATACCCTTCAGGCTGTTGAAAAGGGAGTAAGGGAAGGGCTGTTTAATGCAATAAATTTTGCAAGTAAAAAAGAGGTTAAAAGAGTTGCCAGCGAAAACGGTATTGATATTTCTCTTTTTGAGGTTGTCGATGTACCAAACGAGAAGGAAGCAATCAGGCAGGCTGTTAGGGCCGTAAAAGAAAAAAGAACAGATGTGCTTATGAAAGGATTTTGTCAAACTGCAAACTATATGAGAGGCATTTTAAATAAAGAGGAAGGACTTCTCCCTTCGGGAAATATTCTTTCTCATACCACTGTTATAGAAATTTCTACTTATCCTAAATTACTTGTTGTTTCAGATGTTGCTGTGATACCATTTCCCGATCTTAAAATGAAGGCGCAAATGATTAATTACAATGCAAACATTGTTCGCAAATTTGGAATAGCCGTACCAAAAGTTGCTGTAATTGCAGCAGTGGAGACTGTAAATTTGAAGATGCAGGCAACTATAGATGGGGCATTACTTTCTAAAATGAACGAAAGAGGGCAAATTAGTGGATGTGTGGTTGATGGACCGCTCGCATTGGATCTTGCAGTTTCTAAAGAATCGGCATTAATTAAAAAAGTGAAATCTGAAGTTGCAGGAGATGCTGATATTTTGATTTTCCCTAATATTGAAACCGGAAATGCATTTTATAAATCTATTACAAAATTAGGAAATGCTAAGATTGCAGCTGTTGTGACTGGCGCAACTGCACCAGCTGTTCTTACTTCTCGCGGCGATAGCGAAGAATCTAAATTTTATTCTTTAGCATTAGCTGCGTTTATTTCAGAAAAATAAATATTTGACAAAATATGATATAATAAAAAATAGTTTAAATGTTGAAAAAAAGATATAAGGGGTGTAAAAATGGGTGAAAATGGTAAAAAAGGGTTTTATGACGAAGTAAATCCTGAAGATGTAGAGTCAATTCTTACAAAATCAGGCGAAGAGAAATTACCGCGTAGGAAAATTGAAGAAACTGCTCCCGAAAATGTAGAGCCAAGTTCTTCAGAAACAAAGGAAGAGGAATTACAGCATGAGGCAGTTGAAGAAGCTGTTCCGCCAGAAGCAGAAAAAAGAGAAGAAAAAATTGATTCTATGATTACAATTTCTAAAGATTATGTCCCTACAGTTTTTAAGAGAGGAGATACTATTTCTGCCACCGTTGTTAAGATTGAACCAACTGGCGCGATGGTAAACGCAGGTGGTAAAGTTGATTATTTCATTCCGATGAAAGGACTTTCTGCTGAACCGATTACTTCGCCGGGGGAAGTTGTAAAAGTAGGAGATAAAATTAATGTTTATGTAATAAAGACGCGTGATGCTAAGGGTGGTGTTATTCTTTCGAAGAAAAGGGCAGATTATGTAGGTGAATGGGATGAATTAAGCAATGCTTTTGCCCAAAATAAAAATATTAAAATAAAGGTAGTTAAAGCGATTAAAGGTGGATTGTTAGTAAATGTAGCTGGTATTGTGGGATTTCTTCCTCAGTCACATGCAGGATTGAAGAGAGGTGAAAGCCTTGAAACATTTGTTGGCAAAGAGATGGAAGCTAAAATACTTGAGATAAACCCAGCTATTAGGCGTATAATTGTGTCATGTAAGGAAGTACTCAGAAAAGAGAGAGAAAAAGAGAAAAAAGAGGCACTCGTAAACCTTAAAAAGGGTGAAATTATAACCGGTACAGTGAGAACTATAAAAGATTTTGGCATTTTCGTTGATATAGGCCATGGAATTGATGGATTTGTTCGATTAAATGAACTAACCTGGGGAAGAAGAAAACCACCCAAGGAAGTCGTTAGGTTAGGCGAAGAGGTTGAAGTGAAAATTTTGAGCATAAACCTTGATGCAGGCAAAGTAGCTTTAAGTTTAAGACAAACAAAACCATATCCATGGGATGTTGTCGAAGAAAAATTTCCCGAAAACAGTATTGCTGAGGGTACTGTAATACGCATTCATCCATTCGGTGCAGTTGTAGAACTTGCGGAAGGCATTACAGGGCTTGTTCATATTTCTCAGTTAGATAAAACACGTGTTAGCAAGGTTGAGGATATTGTGAAGCTGGGAGATCGGCTAAAAGTAAAAGTGCTTAGCATTGATAAGGAAAAGAGGAAAATGCGATTGAGTAGAAAAGCAGTGCTTGAGGATGATGGCAATGGAGAGAAAGAAAATACAATTTAGTGAAACAAAGTTAGATATCAACAAAGTTAAGCAATTTCTTCCTCATAGGGATCCTTTTCTTTTTGTTGACGAAATTACTGAAGTTGTACCCGGAGAGAGCGTTACAGGGAAAAGAAAACTGCGTGAAGACGAATTTTTTTTTAAGGGACATTTTCCAGGTCTTCCTATTTTGCCTGGCGTGCTGATGGTAGAGGCAATTGCTCAAACATCGGCTTTTATGATATTTACACTGCCTGGCAATGAGAAGTTGTTCGGAGTATTTGCGGGGATAGAACATTTTAAATTTAAAGGAACAGTGCATCCTGGTGATACTGTGGTAATGAAAGCAAAGCTTCTTACTTTTCGGCACAGTATCGCAAAAAGTGAAGGGAAAGCTTTTGTAAACGGAGAACTTGTTGCTGAGGGTATCGTATCGGCATTTTTTCATGAAAGCAAAGAAACATTAAAAGGAGGGAAAAAAGAATAATATGAACAAAGTAGGAATACTTGGCGTAGGGAGCTATCTTCCCGAGAAAAAAGTTACAAATTTTGATTTAGAGAAGATTTTAGATACATCAGATGAATGGATAAGGACAAGAACTGGTATTAAAGAAAGGAGATTTGCTTCTCCGGATCAGGCAGCTAGCGATCTTGCTGCTAAAGCAGCAGAACGAGCAATAAAAGATGCCGGCATATCTCAGGAAGATATAGATTTGATTATTGTAGGGACAAATTCCCCTGATACGCTTTATCCTGCAACGGCTTGTCTTGTGCAGGACAAGATAGGAGCTAAAAATGCTGCTGCTTTTGATCTTCAGGCTGGTTGTACGGGATGGGTTTATGCGTCTATTGTCGGAGCACAATTTATTAAGACTGGAATGTATAAACATGTGCTTGTTATTGGTGTAGAAGCAATTACAAAAATGGTGGATGAAAAAGATAGAGATACTTATGTTCTGTTTGGTGATGGTGCTGGCGCAACTATCTTAGGCAATGTAGATAAAGGCGGGCTGCTTTCTTCGGTGCTTTATGCTGATGGAAGTCTTGCAGAACATCTTATCCTTCCTGCCGGAGGTTCTCGTCTGCCACTTAGTCAGGAAGTGTTAGATAAAAGACTTCAATATACACGGATGAACGGCCGAGAAGTATTTAAATTTGCCGTTAGAGAGATTACTAAGGTTTCTCTTAATGCTATCAAAGAAGCAAGTCTTACTGTGGATGACATTAGATGGTTTATTCCTCATCAGGCAAATTTGAGAATCATTGAAGCAGGAATAAAGAGAATTAGAATACCTAAAGAAAGAGCGGTTATTACTATTGATAAGTACGGCAATTCTTCAGCTGCAACGGTTCCAATTGCACTGGATGAGATATATAAAGCAGGTAAAATAAAAACTGGAGATAAACTGCTTATGGTGTCATTTGGAGCTGGAATGACATCGGGTGCGTTTATTGTAGAGTGGTCAAAATGATAAGTTTTGTCTTTTCGGGGCAAGGCTCCCAGTATGTTGGGATGGCGAGTAAAATACCAGTTTCTTCTGTAAAGAAAGAACTATTTACAAAAGCTTCGGATTTTTTGGGATTTGATCTAGAGCATTTATGCAATAATGGACCCATAGAGGAGCTTACCTCAACTGATATTGCTCAGCCTGCTTTGGTGACGGTATCTGCAATATATGATACACTACTTAAGGAAAGAAATATTTTACCAGGAGTTGTAGCAGGACACAGTTTAGGTGAATTCTCTGCACTTTTTTCTGCTGAAGTGCTTTCGTTTGAGGACTCTCTATTTCTTGTGAGAGAAAGAGGGCTTCTTATGAAAAAAGCATCTGAAAAAGCTCCGGGCAAAATGCTTGCTGTAATAGGGCTGCCAGACGAAAAGTTAAAAAAAGTGCTAGAAGAATCATCTGATAAAGGTGTGATTGTGGCAGCAAATTTTAATTCTCCGGGGCAAGTAGTTCTTTCTGGCGCTGACAACGCAATTGAGAAGGCTAAAATTGTAGCAAAAGAGAATGGTGCAAAAATAGTAAAAGTTTTGAATGTTTCAGCACCCTTTCACTCTCCACTAATGGAACCTGTAGTGCCTGAAATGAGTAAATTTATTGATTCTGTGCAATTTAATAAACCTGCTATTCCTGTTGTGCAAAATGCTACAGGAAAAGTCGTGAGCGTAGTGGAGGAGATAAAGGAAAATTTAAAAAAACAGCTTACATCACCAGTTCTTTGGACAGACTCAGTGAATACAATGTCAGAAATGGGTGTGGAAAAATTTATTGAAGTAGGACCCAAGAATGTATTAAAGGGATTAATAAGGAGGACATTGAGTGAGTGTGAAATAGAAACCGTGGAGGTGTTGCTAAATGCTTAATATTGATCTGACAGGATTAGCGGCAGTTGTTACTGGTGGTTCTCGAGGAATAGGTAGAGGTATTACGCTTGCACTTGCAGACTGCGGGGCAGATGTAGCTATTATTTATGCTCATAGTAGCGAAGCTGCACTGGGAGTTAAAGAGGAGGTAAAAAAGAAAGGGAAAAGATGTCTTGCCTTAAAATGTGATGTATCACACGAAGAAGATGTGGTAAGAACACTGGAAAATGTTAATAATGAGTTTGGTCGTATTGATATTCTTGTGAACAATGCAGGCATCAACAGAGATACATTGATGTTGCGAATGACTTCGGAAGACTGGGACAAAGTAATAGAGACGAACCTTAAAGGTACATTTCTTATGACCAAGTATGCCACTAAACACATGATGCAGAATAAATTTGGACGCATTATTAATATTTCTTCTATTGTAGGTATTACAGGAAATGTGGGACAGGCAAACTATGTTGCTTCGAAAGCTGGAATAATAGGTTTAACCAAGACTACCGCAATAGAATATGCATCAAGAAATATTACTGCTAATGCCATTGCCCCCGGTTTTATCGAGACGGATATGACAAAGAAGCTACCGGATCGTGTGAGAGGGGAATTTCTAAAAAGAGTTTTGCGGCGAAGAGTTGGAACACCTGAGGATATTGCAAATGTTGTAGCATTTCTTGTTTCTCCTCTCGCTTCTTATCTAACTGGGATTGTAATTATTGTAGATGGGGGGTTGTCTTTAGGTTAATAATAGATAAATTAATATATCTTGAGTTTTATTTTTTTAGAGAAAAAACTTTTATTCAAGGGTATTGATTTATTTCTAAGTGTTGTTTTTGAAAAAAGAAAATTTGATTATAATATATTTTGCAGATGTAGTTATTTTAATTTAAAAACAAAAGGGAGGTTTTATTGAAATGGATGAAAAAGAAATTAGAGAAAAGGTGAAGGCAATTATTAAGGACAAATTAGGTGTAGATGATGACAAGATTGTTGATGAGGCAAAGTATGTTGATGATTTAGGTGCGGATTCTTTGAGTCTCGTGGACATTGCTATGGCATTTGAAGATGATTTTGGAATGAAGATCCCGGATGAAGACATTGAAAAAATTACGTCGGTCAAAGATACTATTCAATACATCAAGGACCATGTAAAATAGCTATGAGAAAAGTTGTCATAACAGGCTTGGGCATAGTATCTCCTATTGGTATTGGGGTAGATACCTTTTTCAAGGCGCTTCAAAAGGGACAATCTGGTGTTGGTAGGATTTCGCTTTTTGACCCGTCTGATTATTCTGTTCAAATTGCAGCTGAGGTAAAAGATTTTAAGCCTGAACAATATTTTGACGTAAAAGATACAAAAAGGCTTGATAGAGTTCAACAGTTTGCTCTTATTGCTGCAAAAGAAGCTATAGAAAATGCTGGGATTATATTAGAGAAAGAAGATCTCGAAAAAATTGGAGTGTATGTTACTTCTGGTGTAGGTGGGCTGCGCTCCATAGAAGAGCAACAGAATGTGCTTATGGAAAGAGGTCCCAGACGAATAAGCCCATTCCTTATTACTCAATTAATTATTGATGCTATTCCAGCGTACATTGCTATTAAGTATGGTTTTAAGGGTGCGACACTTTCCGCAGTAAGTGCTTGTGCATCATCCACTCAAACAATTGGTGAGGCGCTTCTCGCCATACAGAGAGGAGACCTTGATGTTATAGTTGCCGGAGGTGCTGATGCAGCAATTACACCACTGGGAGTTGCTGCTTTTGCATCAATGAGAGCACTTTCAAAGCGTAATGACGCTCCTGAAAAAGCTTCTCGCCCTTTTGATAAAAATAGAGATGGTTTTATTATGGGTGAAGGCGCAGGGATACTTATTCTTGAATCTTTAGAGCATGCAGAGAAAAGAGGAGCTCATATTTATGCAGAACTTTCAGGGTATGCTACCACAACAGATGCTTACCATATTACAGCGCCTGACCCTGAAGTAAAACAGATCAAACGTGTAATGCGGACTGCTATGCAAAAAGCTGGGATAACAGAGGTGGATTATATTAATGCGCATGGCACATCCACTCCTTTAAATGATAAATATGAAACGAAGGCAATTAAAGAAGTATTTGGCGAAAAGGCATACGATATTTCTGTGACTTCTACAAAATCTATGATAGGCCACTTATTAGGAGCTTCCGGAGTTGCTGAGTGCGTTGCTACTGTACTCTCAATAGAGAATGGAATTATTTTCCCCACGATAAATTATGAAGAAAAAGATCCTGAGTGTGACTTGAATTATGTACCAAATGAAGCAATAAAAAAGGATGTGAATGTTGTTCTTAAAAATTCGCTTGGTTTTGGAGGGCATAACATTTCATTAATTTTCAAAAAATTTAGATAAATAATAAGGCTGGCACTTTCAAGTGCCAGCCTTATTATTTTAGGTCTTTATTATTTTCTAATCTTTTATTGTATCTTCTATGAATGTTATTACATTTTGTTCTTCAACAATAAGTTTTTCTCCTGTTTCTCTCTTTTTTATTTCTATTTTGCTGTTCTGTTTAAACGTTCTTCCAACGATAACTTGAAATGGCATACCTATAAGGTCTGCATCATTGAATTTTACTCCAGCACTTACATTATCTCTGTCATCTATGATTGTTTCTATATTCTTCTCTTTAAATAGTTTGTATAGCTTTTCTGCTTCATTTTTTATTTTACTGTCTGACATATTGAGTGGTATTATTTCTACTGTGAATGGAGCAACAGATACCGGCCATTTTATCCCGTATTTATCATTGTATTCCTCTATAATTGCAGCAAGAGTTCTTCCTACCCCTATACCATAGCAACCCATGACAAAGTGTTTTTCTTTTCCGTCACTGTCTAAAAATTTTGCATCCATCTTTTCTGAATATTTTGTTCCGAGTTTGAATGTGTGCCCCACTTCAACTCCTTCGTGTACTGTTAGTGGCGTGCCACATTTTGGACAGAGATCTCCTTCTTTAACCTTTCTTATGTCTGCTACATTTTCTTTTGGAAAATCTCTTCCAGTATTAACATTTTTAAAATGAAAACCATCTTTATTTGCTCCTGTAGTAAAGTTTTTCATTGCACTTACTCGTCTATCTATTACGATTTTCAGTTTTGTTTTAACAGGTCCTATTGAACCT
>QMOQ01000015.1 GCA_003650285.1 Caldisericota bacterium
AGAAAGATATGAGCGAAGCAAGCGTTAAACGAAATATTGCAAGCTTAAAAAAGCTTTATAAATATTTATATGAGAGAAAATTAATAAAAAAAAGGGATTTTAGAAAAATAGGATATTTTAAGAGTGGGTCGAAGTCTTATCCGGAAGTGCTTACCGTTCGTGAGGTTAAATTAATGACCGGCGTGGCTAAAGGCCGAGGATTTCTTGGAGCGCGGGACAAAGCACTACTTCTTTTTCTTTATAGCGCAGGAGCTAAAGCATCCGAGGTGTGTATGGCGAAGGTTAATGATCTCGATTTGAAAAACCATTTGTTTATTTACAGGAATCATATTGGCAAACGAGAGGTTCCTTTTTGTGAAGAATTAATTCCTTTTTTGAAAAATTATCTTAAAGCAAGAAAGGGGATTCTTGTAAAATTGGGGAAAAAGGATTCAGAGTATCTCTTTTTGAATCGAAGTGGCGATAAATTAACGAGACAAAGTATATATCTTTTAGTGAAGAAATATGCAAAAGAAGCTGGCATAAACAAAAAAGTAACACCCCACACACTCAGACATTCGATTATTTTCCATCTTTTTTTCTTTGGTAATACCGACCTTGATGAAGTGAAGAGGATTTTTGGATATACTACTATTCCACTTGTTTTGCAACATACAAGGCCTTTAGAAACAGATACAGATTTTGTTTATCTTAAGAATCACCCAGCTTTTAAGCATAAATAATGTTCCATTTTTCATACCAAATAGCATTATTTGCGTTGTTCTTGGTTTCCCATCTTCCTGTAAAAGTGTGTTATTGGATTAGTAATTTTTTTGCCATGTTGAGTTTTCTTTTGTTTTATAAACAGAGAAGAAAGGTTTTAAAAAATTTAAGGTGTATTTTAAAAGAGAACAATGAAAAAAAGATAAGAAATGTGGCCTTCAATCTTTATAAGAATTTTGTAGCAAATATAGTTGATTATCTTTTATTATTCACGCATGAAAAAAAATGGATTGAAGACAGGTTTATTGTAGATGAAGTAGATGAAAAACTGAAAGAGCTTGCTTCATATAAAAAAGGAATCATTATTGCTACTGCGCATCTTGGAAATTGGGAAGTTGCAGGTTTTATTCTTGGGTATATGGGTTATCGTGCGCATGGTATTGGACTTCCTCAGCCTGATGAAAGAATGGAAAATTTGTATAAAAAGATGAGAGAAAAAGGGAATGTTCTTGTTCACCCATTTCCCGGAGGAGTTATTGGAGTGTATAAAGCTTTAAAAAACAATGAAGTCGCTTCAATAGTGAGTGATAGAGATATTAATAAGGATGGGGTCAAAACAAGATTTTTTGGTAAATGCGTGACATTTCCTAGAGGAGCGGCACTTCTTGCATACAGGACGGGAGCAAGAAGTGTTTTTGGGTTTGCTGTAAAAGAAAAAGGAAAGTATAAAGCGTATATTAGTTCTGAAATTATTATTGACAGAAGCAAAGGAGAAAAAGCGTTTATAGAAGAATATGTAAAAAAATTTGCAGCACTACTGGAAGAATATGTTAAAAAGTTTCCAGATTGCTGGTATCATTTTTTTGATTATTTTGAGGAGTACAAATGTTAATAGCTGTCATTCCTGCTTATAATGAAGAAAAAAATATAAGGGATGTAGTTAAAAGAACTCTGCAGTATACAGATTTTGTTGTTGTAGTAGATGACGGATCTAAGGATAATACAAGCGAAGAAGCCAGGCAAGGCGGTGCGTTTGTTATAAGGAATAAAGTGAATAAGGGAAAAGCAGGAGCAATGAATGTTGGTTTTAAGTATACACTTAAAAAGAGTGCAGATTTTATTGTTGTTTTAGATGCTGATGGTCAGCATGATCCCGATGAAATTCCTCTGTTTATGAATAAAATGTATGAAGGGTTTGATCTAGTAGTGGGGGTAAGAAGATTTGATAGAAAGCTTATGCCAGCGAGTAGAATACTTGCCAATACTTTTTCTTCTTTTCTTACCTCTCTTGTTACTTGTACAAAAATTTTGGATAGCCAATCGGGTTATAGAGTTATCCGGAGAAGTATACTTGAAAAAATATGCTTTACTTCTAGCAGGTATCAAATAGAAACAGAAATGATTATAAAGGCCGCAAAATGTGGATTTAAAATATGTTTTGTCCCCATTAAAACAATATATACACACCAGGCACAAAGCAAGATTAATCAGCTTGTTGATCCTGCGAGATTTGTATTTCTTGTGATAAAACTATTTTTCTGGAGGTGCAAGTGAGGGAAATACTTGATTTGCATGTGCATTCACGCTTTAGTCGTGCAACAAGCAAAAACATAAGCGTAGAAGGTATGGCAGAATGGGCAAAGAAGAAAGGGGTTACTATTCTTGGGACAGGCGATATTACTCACTCAAAGTGGATGGAAGAGGTCAAAACAAAGCTTATAGATTTGAAAAATGGGTTATTTGAATTTAGTGGCGTAAAATTTATTCTTTCAGGTGAGATAAATATTATTTTTAGCATTAATGGTAAATTAAGAAAAATACACCTTCTTCTTACTGTACCATCTTTTGATTTGCTGGATGTTTTGAATGCAGAACTTGCGCATTTTGGTAATCTTCTTTCTGATGGACGTCCTACGATTTTTATCTCCGGAGAGAAGCTTTTGAAACTAATTTCTTCTATATCAAATAAAATTTTTGTTATTCCTGCACATGTTTGGACACCATGGTTTGGGCTATTTGGCTCAAAGTCTGGTTTTGATAGAATCGAAGATTGTTTTGGCGATGAAACTTATAAAATTTTTGCATTGGAAACAGGATTAAGTTCCGATCCTTACATGAATTATCTTGTGCGGGGCATTGACCGTTTTACAATGATTTCCAATTCCGACGCTCATTCTTTGGAAAACCTTGGCAGAGAAGCAAATGTGATGGAGAATGTTTATTCTTATGAAGAAATTTTTACCGCAATTAAGGACAAGGACATGAAAAAGTTTCTTTTCACGATTGAATTTTTCCCGGAAGAAGGTAAATATTTTGGCGACGGCCATAGGAAGTGTGGAGTGCATTTTATACCAGAAGATGGTAAAAAAATTTTTTGCCATGTTTGTGGCAAACCTCTCACATATGGAGTTTTTCATAGGGTAATGGATCTTGCGGGGTGGAAGAAGGAAGAGAGGAGTGATGGAAAAATTCCATTTGTACACATCATTCCTCTTAAAGAAATTATCTCACAGGTTTTACAAAAAGGAAAAGGAACAAAAGCAGTTGAGAGAGAATACCAAAATGTACTGAATGAATTAAACACAGAATTTAATGCCTTAATTTTTAAAAGCGAAAAGGTTTTGTTAGATAAAATTAATTTAAATGTAGCAAAGACTATCATTGCGATGCGTAACGGAAATGTAGTAAAACAAGCTGGATATGATGGAGAATATGGTAAATTAACAATAAACATGGAAGGAGAAAAACAAGTTGAATTATTTAATTGATCGGTTTGGTCGTAAAATAACTTATATACGATTTTCTGTTACCCCAAGGTGCAATTTTAATTGCATCTACTGCTCTTCGCATATCAGTGAAGAGGCGAAAAGTAAAGAATTTGGTAAAGAGGACATTGCATTTTTATTTCGTATAGTGTCTGGATTGGGAATCGAAAAAGTACGAATTACAGGTGGAGAGCCCTTACTTCGCAAAGACATTATTGATATTGTGCAAAGTGCCAGTATTAACAAAAACATAAATGAAATTGTTTTGACTACTAATGGGTCTTTGTTGAGGCAATTTGCTCAATCTTTAAAAGATGTAGAGCTTACTCGTGTAAATATTAGCCTGGATACCTTACGAAGAGAAGTGTTTGAGAAAATTACGCAGAGAGATTTTTTTGAAAAGGTGATGGATGGAATAAGCGCATCTATTAATGTTGGCCTTACTCCGTTAAAAATTAACACTGTTCTGATGAAGGGTATAAACGAAGAAGATATTATTCCTATTGCTGAGCTTTCTTTGAAGTATCCTGTTATCGTGCGCTTTATCGAACTTATGCCTGTAGGGAATAATAGTTTTTGGAAGGATCATTATATGAGCTTTAAAAAAGCATTAGAGATAATAAAGAGAAAATATGAATTAAGTATAGGTACAGGGACCAAAGGAGAGGTTGCAGATTATTATAAAATTGTAGGGAGTGAGGGGAAAATAGGTTTTATTACTCCTGTGAGTCAGCACTTTTGTAAAACTTGCAATAGAATTCGTATTACTGCAACGGGTAAAATATATCCTTGTCTCTTTTCCAAAGAATATGTAGATATATGGGATGTCGTTAAAACAAAAAGGGAAGACGAGGTGATTAAACTTATTAAGAAATCTGTTGAAATTAAACCTGCAGCGCATGGGGCTATTGAAAAAGATGATAAACAGTTCATCAAAAACATGAAAGAGTTGGGGGGATGATTGAAAAAAATGAGTCAAATAGATAAAAATGGACATGTAAAAATGGTGAATGTCACTGAAAAAAGAGAAACCATTAGGTTTGCCAGGGGGCATGCCCGAATAAAAATACGTAAAGATGTTTTAGATGTGATAATTGCTGGAGAGATTAAAAAGGGTGATGTACTGAGTGCTGCGAAAATTGCTGGCATTCTTGCAGCTAAAAAAACAGGAGAATTGATTCCTCTCTGCCATCCGTTAAACATTACACATTTAGATGTTTCTTTTAAAATTCTTGAAAACCCTTCTGCCATTGAAATCGAAGCAACTGCCGAACTTGTAGGAAGAACAGGTGTGGAGATGGAAGTTTTAATTGCAGTGTCTGTTGCCGCACTTACTATCTATGATATGTGCAAGTCGATGGATAGAAAAATGGAAATTGATGAGATTTATCTCATTGAAAAATTTGGCGGGGAAAGTGGTCATTTCATAAAAAAATAACAAAAATTTTTTGCTTGACATAAAATAAAAAGATGGTAAACTATTTTCTTGCTGTGTTTTCAGAAGAAGGAGGATAAATGGAGAACATAATAGATTTTTCCAAGACGAAACCAACTATTGAAATGCCGTATCTTCTCAAGGTACAGAAAGAATCTTACGAGGATCTTAAGAACAGGAAGTTGGGGGAAATATTAGCAAAAATATTTCCGATTGAAACAAAAAAGATTACACTTGAATTTGTAAGTTATTTTGTTAGCGACCCTATAAAATCTATGGAAGATTGTCTGCGTATTGGTTCTACTTACGAAGCGCGTATAAATGCAACTTTTAGGCTTACATATAAGGAAACAGGAGAAATTATAGAGCAAAGTGTATATCTTGCAGATATTCCTGTGATGACTCCCGAAGGGTGTTTTATCATTAATGGTAGGAAAAGAGTCGTGGTACAACAACTCCTACGTTCACCAGGTGTATTTTTTCAATTAAATAGAGAAAAGGATTCTGGCATTATTAATTACGTTGTTACTATGATTCCTGACCATGGAACCTGGATGGATATGGAAGTGGGAAAAGACAATGTTATATATATGAGACTTAAAAAGAAGATGCGTAAAATCCCGCTTTCAACAGTTCTTAAAGTGATAGGGTTTTCATCTAATGAGGAAATACTCTCTACTTTTAATAGAGTAATGTCAATTAATATTATAACAAAAGCAGAGTCTTCTTATCAAGTAGCTTTCGGGAAAGTGCTTGTAGAAAATGTAAAAAATGAAAAAAACGGTAAAATACTTCTTAAGAAAGGTACACGATTTACGGAAAAGGCTTTGGAAATCCTTTCTAAGAACAATATAGAACGAATTACGCTTAAACTTAAAGGCGTAGATTATTGGATTGAACAGACAATCAAGAGAGATAGAAGTAATACTCCAGAGCAAGCTATGATGGATATTTATAAAATTGTGCATCCTAAAGAAAGAATTACATTAGACGGGGCTAAGTCACTTGTAGAAGGACTCTTAATTAATCCGACGCGAAACAGCTATCTCCCAGTGGGTCGTTATAAAATTAATATGAAATTTGGTACAAATATAGATAGCTCGAACCTTACAAAGGAAGATTTTATAAATATAATTAATTACCTCATAGATATAAGAGAAGGAATTAAAAAAGAAGATGACATAGATAATTTAATGAATAGAAGAGTAAGAACTGTTGGTGAACTTATAGGAGAAGAAATAGAAAGAGGATTAATCAGGGTACAGAGAAATGTAAAAGATAGAATTACTATTTCTCAGAAAGATAGAATAAAACTTTCTGAAATTATTAATGCAAAAACAATATCTGGTCAACTTAGGCAGTTCTTTGGCACCAATCAATTGTCTCAATTTATGGAAGAGACTAATCCTCTTTCTGCTATAGCCCATAAGAGAAGATTAAGCTCTCTAGGACCAGGTGGTTTACATAGAAAACGAGCGGGTGTCGAGGTTAGAGATGTGCATCACTCACATTATAGTAGAATTTGTCCTGTTGAAACACCTGAAGGGCAAAATATAGGTTTAATTAATTCGCTTGCTTCATATGCTAAGATCGATGATCTTGGTTTTATTACAGCTCCTTATCGAAAAGTAGAAAAGGGTAGAGTTAAAGATGAAATTATTGAAATCACTCCCGCTGATGAGGAAAAATATATTATTGCGCAGGCAAATACCCCAGTCGACAAGAAAGGTGCAATTAGTACCGATAATGTTATTGCTCGAGAAAAAAGTGCATCCGGGGAAATCATTCCTCAAACCGTTGCTAGAAACGAAGTAGAGTTAATGGATATTGTTCCACAGCAAGTTATAGGTGTATCTGCTTCCCTTATTCCTTTTCTTGAACATGATGATGCGACTAGAGTTCTCATGGGATGCAATATGCAGAGACAGGCAGTACCATTAATTGACCCTGATCCTCCTCGGGTTGCAACAGGCATAGAAAAGAGAGTCCCTCTTGATAATGGAGATCTTCAGCTTGCCGAGAAAGGTGGCATTGTTTCTCTTGTAACAGGAAACCACGTTTACATAGTGCCTGATGATGCAAAAACCGAAGAGGTTTCGGTATATAAAGAAGCGAGGGAATTGAAAATAAATCTTTTAAATATGGTGAAGCAAAAAGAAATTCTTTTGTTTGATTATAAACCAAGAGTTGAAGGTCTTAATAAATATGTGGGTGATAGGCTTACGTCTCCGGTTATTGAAAAGCTTATTACAAAAGGAATAGAAGAGATATCCATAATTGAGGTAGATAAATTACAGAAATTTCCTATAAAGAAATGTTTTGAACTTGAAAAAAATGAACAGATTGTTGGCATGTTTGCTGCTGAAACCATAATGAGCAAAAAAAATAAACCTATTATAGAGAAAGGGCAAAAAATATCTGATACAAAATTGAGCAGACTTTTTAATAGCAAAATAAAAAAGATAAAAGTAAGAGACGATGACCAGGTTGTTAACAAACCTGTGTTTTCTATTAATCTTACAGTTATAGGGAAAAATATCTTAAGAAAGTGGATTTTTGCTACGTTTATAAACACAAAAAAGACAAAACATATTAGCAGTGAAATCACTGAAGAACTTTTGAAGAAACTTTATGAAAAAGGTATTACAGATTTTCTCATTTATTCGAATGATGATGTAAAAACTTTTTTTCTTGGCAAATTAAATTTGGATGTTGTGGATCTTATAGCAGCTAAAGATTATGTTGTTAAAAAAGGCAGAAAGAAGGAATATATATTAGACAAAGAAGAGATAATAACTGCTGATGCGCTGAAAAAACTTGCTGAAGCAGGAATAACTAAGATAAAAATAAAAAAAGGGAAAGTTTATAAGTTAAAGAAATTTTATAGAACAAATCAGGATACCTGTAGGAATGAACATCCCATTGTCAAGAAAGGACAACATATTCGCAAGGGAGAACCTATTGCTGATAGTTATGCTACAAAAAATACAGAACTTGCTCTTGGCATAAATGTTCTTGTTGCATATATTCCATGGTATGGTTATAATTATCAGGATGCCGTTGTTATAAGTAGAAGGCTTGTAAGCGAAGATCGCTTAACTTCTATTCATGTGAAAGAATATAATGTTGATGTACACGAGACTGATCACGGAGATGAAGAGCTTACTGCTGATCCGCCAGATGTTTCAAGAGAAGCCAAACGATTCTTGGATGAAAATGGTATTGTAAGAGTTGGGTCCAAAGTTGGCCCAGGCGATATTCTTGTAGGGAAAACTACTCCGTTTCCAGAAGAAGATGAGACAAGTGAGGCAAGACTTTTTAGAACTTTATTTGATAATAGACCTGCCAATATAAAAAATAGCTCTTTTAAAGTCCCGCCCGGTGAAGGAGGAGTAGTAGTAAGTGTTAGGAGATTTGCGCAAGAAGATGGATATGAGCTTGCCAGGGGCGTCAAAGAACTCATTAAAGTACACGTTTCGAGGAAAAGAAAAATTATTGTAGGTGATAAGGTTTCTGGGCGTCATGGCAACAAAGGTGTCGTCAGCAATATTTTGCCTGAAGAGGACCTTCCATACCTTGATGATGGAACTACAGTGGATGTGATATTAAGCCCATTAAGTGTACCGTCTAGAATGAATTTGGGACAGATCCTTGAGGCTAACATTGGTATTGCTGCTAAAAAACTTAATGTGAGAGTTGTTACCCCTATATTTAATGGGGCTGGTGAAAAAGAAATTAAAGGTTTACTGAAGGAAGCAAAATTGCCTGAATCAGGACAGTTTACTATGTATGATGGACGCACTGGTAAACCTTTTGATTATAAAGTAACACTTGGTGATGCATATTTACTAAAATTAAATCACCTTGCAGAAGATAAAATGCATGCACGATCTGTGGGAAAATACACACTTATAACACAGCAGCCGGTTGGTGGAAAAGCACAATTTGGTGGACAGAGATTAGGAGAGATGGAAGTATGGGCGCTTGAGGCATATGGAGCTTCTGAACTTTTACATGAAATGCTTACAATTAAATCTGATGATCTTGAGGGAAGAAAGCATGCTTACGAAGAAATTTCAAAAGGTAATACAGTACTTATGCATGGTATTCCCGAGTCATTTAATGTACTTCAACGCGAGTTGCGCGGTTTGGTTCTTGATTTAAAGGTATTACCCGAAAAGAAGGGAGAAAGACCAAAGAGGGAAAGGATTATTCCTAAAAAAGAAAAGGTAGAACTCACATTTAAGAAAAAGGAGGAAGAAAGCAGTGAAGTTATATGAAACTGAAAACGTTAGAAATGTTGTTGTAGTTGGTCATGGTAATGCAGGGAAAACGACATTATCTGAAGCTATTCTATTTAAGAAAAAACTTGTTTCAAGAATTGGAAAGGTGGAGGATGGAACTACTGTATCTGATTATCAACCAGAGGAAAAGGAGAAATCTATTAGTATTGGTTTGTCTATAGTTCCTTTTGAGCATAATGAAGTAAAAGTTAACTTCATTGATGTACCTGGTTATCCAGATTTTATTGCGGAAGCACTTAGTGGAATAAGAGCAGGAGACAATGGTTTAATTGTGATTAACGCAACAGCTGGTGTTGAAATTCAGACGAAGAGGTATTGGGATTATCTTACGGAAATAAACAAACCACGTGCATTTTTTATCAATAAAATTGATGTTGAGGAAGTAGAATTTAATAAAATTGTAGACAAGATTAAGGAAACTTTCGGTTCGAAGGTTTTTCCTATAATTGTTCCAATAATGGATGGCAAAACTGTAACAGGAGTATACAATTTACTTTCTGATAAAGAACCACAAGATGGAGTAATATCTAACGTTTCTGAGCTTAAAAAAGAGTTGGTTGAAATTGCAGCTGAAGGAGATGATGCATTACTTGAAAAATACCTTGGTGGAGAAGGGCTTACCCCAGCAGAAATTAAACAAGGTTTAAAGAGATCGCTAAGTAGAGGTGAATTTTTTCCTATTCTTGTAGGTTCTGCACTTACACTTCTTGGGATTGACGAACTTATAGATTTTATTACTGATTATATGGTTCCACCGGATTTTTTTGGTGTTGTTAAAGGAATGAATCCCAAGACTAATGAAGAGGAGGAAAGAAAAATTTCTGCAGATGATAATCTTTCAGCTTTTGTTTTCAAAACCGTGAGTGACCCCTATGTTGGAAAGCTTTCTTTTGTAAAAGTATATTCAGGCACGTTAAACTCAAATAGTATGGTATATAATAGTTCGAGAGGTGCTTCAGAGAAGATATCACAGCTGCTCTTTGTGAGGGGTTCTGAACAAATTCCTGCTGATAAAATTATTGCAGGTGATATGGGCATTATAACTAAACTTTCAGCAACACAGACGAACGATACGTTATCCGATAAAAATACACCTCTTGTATTTTCTAAAATTAGTTTCCCAACCCCTATGTTATCGCGGGCAATGCGGCCAAAAAGTAAGGCAGATGAGGATAGAATGAGTATAGGCTTATCTAAAATTATGGATGAAGACCCTACTATAATTGTTACGAAGAATGTCGAAACTAATGAACAGATTATATCTGGAGTTGGAGAGACGCATCTCTCTATTATTATGGGGAAGTTAAAAAAACGGTATAATGTAGATATAGAGCTTACTACTCCGAAGGTGCCATATAGAGAAACAATAACAGGAAAAATAAAAGTAGAAGGGAAATACAAGAAGCAGACTGGTGGACATGGACAATATGGACATTGTTGGCTAGAAGTTGAACCTCTTCCGAAAGGAAAAGAATTTGAATTTCTTAATAAAATCTTTGGTGGAGCCATTCCTAAACAGTATGTTCCCGCGGTGGAGAAAGGTGTAAGAGAAGCAATGAGGCATGGTATCCTTGCCGGTTATCCTGTTGTGAATATTAAGGTGACAGTTGTTGATGGCTCATATCATCCTGTGGATTCTTCTGAAATGGCATTTAAAGTTGCAGGCTCAATGGCTCTGAAAAGGGCATTAGAGCAGTGTAATCCAATTATCCTTGAACCAATCGAGAAGATAGAAATTATTGTTGACGAGCAATATATGGGAGAAGTAATAGGAGATATAAATAGTAAACGCGGTAAAGTTCTGGGTATGAAATCGGATAATGGGAAACAGATAATAGAAGCGTTAGTTCCACTTGCTGAGATTTTAAGTTATTCGAACGATCTAAATTCTATTACACAAGGAACTGGCGCATTTACGCAACAACATTCTCACTATGAACCTGCTCCGCCCAAAGTGATCGAAAAGGTAATTCAGAACTCTAAAATAGAAGAGAAGGAATAAAAAGGAGGTGCATTTTTGATACATAATGAGATAGAAGCACTTAAGGTGTTACTTGCCTCCCAAGAAGATGTAGAGAAATGGTCTCACGGTGAAGTTAAAAGGGCTGAGACATATAGTTACAGGACATATTCTCCAGAGCCTGATGGTTTGTTTTGTGAAAAAATATTTGGCCCTGTACGAAATTATCAGTGCCATTGTGGTAAATTAAAAGGAATTCAGTATAAAGGGTTAACTTGTCCTAGGTGCGGCGTTGAAGTACTTCCTTCAAGTGTAAGAAGAGAAAGATTTGGAATTATTAAACTTGCCTCACCTGTAGTACACATTTGGTATTTTAAAAATAATATTAATTATGTTGGGCTCCTCTTAGGTTTACAAGCAAAGGCCATTGAGAAGGTTGTATATTTTGTTTCATATATTGTAATAGATCCAAAACAAACAAAACTTAGAATGAAACAGCTGCTTACAGATGAAGAATACAGAATATATAAAGGAGAGGGCTATGATTTTGTTGCCAAAAAGGGCGGCGAGGCTATTAGGGATTTATTAAAAATGATTGATTTGGAGAAGATGCGTAAAAATACAGTGGAAAAAATTAAAAATGGAACTAAACAGGAAAAAATCTATGCTGTAAGACTCTTAGGTGTTTTAGAAGGTCTCATTAAAAACAATAGAAGACCGGAAGATATTGTACTCGACGTCGTTCCGGTTATTCCTCCAGATCTTAGACCACTTGTACCACTTGAGGGTGGAAAATACGCATCAGATGATTTGAATGAGCTTTATAGAAGAGTTATAAATAGAAACAACAGATTAAAAAAGCTTATAGAGGTAAATGCTCCAGATATTATGCTGCAAAATGAGAGAAGAATGTTACAGGAATCCGTGGATGCTTTGTTTGACAATGGGAGGAGGACTTATCCTGTATTAAATTCTTCAAAGAGACCACTTCGTTCCTTGACTGATATTTTGAAAGGAAAAGAAGGACGGTTCAGAGAAAATCTTTTAGGAAAGCGTGTAGATTATTCTGGTAGAGCTGTTATTGTTATTGGGCCAGATCTTAATCTTGATCAATGTGGTGTTCCGAAGGAAATGGCACTTGAACTGTTCAAGCCATTTATTATATATGAGCTTTCTAAATTAGGGTACAATAAGAGGAGGGCTAAGGAACTTCTTGAAAACCCTACGCCTGAAGTATGGAAAGCATTAGAGGACATATCAAAAAATTATGTAGTACTCCTTAACAGAGCTCCTACATTGCACCGATTAAGTATCCAAGCATTTAAGCCAATTCTTACGGAAGGCAAGGCAATACAGCTTTCTCCACTTGTATGTACTCCTTTTAATGCAGATTTTGATGGGGATCAGATGGCAATTCATTTACCTATCTCATTTGAAGCACAGACCGAGGCGCGTTTACTTTTACTTTCTTCTCACAACATTCTTTCTCCTGCGAATAGCTCTCCCATCAATGGACCTGTTCAGGATATGGTTTTAGGTTTGTATTATCTGACATTCGGAAGCAAAGGTAAAAAAATGTACTCTCATTTATTAGATAATCCTGCAGAAGTAGAGCTTTTGTATGAAAGAAAAAAATTGGGCTTGCATGATGCAATTAAATATTTTGTTGATGGAGAAAAAATAGAAACGACAGTTGGTAGAGTATTATTTAACGATAAGATTATGGAAAATATTTTCAGTGATGATGAAAAAACAAAACGGTTTAAATTTATCAACGAGACTGTAGGGAAACAACAGTTGGATAAAATTATATCTGATTTTTATTCTGAATTCGAACTTGTAAAAACAGGTATTTTTCTTGATAATTTAAAAGATCTTGGTTTTAAATATTCATCATATGCTGGAATAAGTATCGGGATGGACGATGTAAAAATACCACCCAAAAGAAAAGAGCTTATTGGGAATGGAACAATCCGCACGAATAAAATCAATAATGAGTATAATCAAGGCTTGCTCTCAGAAAGCGAACGATATAGAAAAATTATTGATGTATGGTTAGAGGTTGCTGATAGTGTTAAAACTGCTGTATTTTCTCATTTTGCCCCGTTTGATAGTTTATACATGATGGCAAATTCCGGTGCAAGAGGAAATAAAGATCAAATTACTCAGATGGCAGGAATCAGAGGCCTTATGGCTGGTCCTACTGGCAAGATCATTGAATTTCCAATTAAGTCGAATCTTCGTGAAGGACTTACTGTTCTTGAATATTTTCTTTCTACACACGGAGCAAGAAAAGGACAAGCAGACACTGCACTTAAAACTGCTAACTCAGGCTATCTTACCAGAAGACTCGTTGATGTAACTCACGAATTAATTGTTAAGGAAAAAGATTGTGCTTTGCAGATGATAGAGCCTATACGAATAGGAGATGAAATAGTAGAATCTCTTTCTGAAAGAGCTGCCGGGAAAATAGCTGCTGAGGATGTAAAAAATCCTTATACACATGACGTTTTTATTCACAAAGGTGATATGCTAAATCATGACCAGGCTGAATTGCTGGACAAGTTTGACATACAAAAGATTTTAGTGGAGAACTACATAAATGGAGTGGTTGTGACGCCAATTTTAGAAGGAGGCTCCGTTGTTGCATCTTTAGGGGAACAAATTTGGGGTAGATATGCCGCAGAGGATGTTGTAGTTCCGCAGAAAATAAAGGAAATTTCTGTGAATAGTGATGATGCGGTAAATGCTGTTATTTCCGAAAGTATTACTGATAAAGCTACCGGAGAAATTTTTGCACAAGTAGGAGATATAATTAATAAAACGATGTTGAATAAAATGAAGAAACATAAAATAAAAAAAGTAAAAACATTTACTGGCAAACCTCATGTTATTGTAAAAAGAAATGAACTCATTGATAAACAGAAAATAGAAGAGATAGAAAAATTTGGAATTACCAAGATAAAAATTCGTTCTCCTATTACCTGTCATTCTGATCATGGTGTATGTGAAAAGTGTTATGGACTAGATCTTTCTTCTCGAAAGATGGTAAATATCGGGGAAGCAGTTGGTGTTGTTGCTGCTGAATCTATTGGAGAACCAGGAACTCAGCTTACTTTGAGGACATTTCATGCTGGTGGTGCGGCTGTTGCGGATATTACAACTGGATTGCCAAGGATTGAAGAACTATTTAGTGCTCGTAGCCCAAGAGGCAAAGCTCTTATAACTCCACTTACAGGGCTGGTAGAAATTAAAGAGGATAAGGCAAAGAAGACAATTACAATCACAAATGAGAAGAATGAAAAAGCAAAACTTGTTACTGCAGGCGATAAAAAACTCAGTGTAAACACAGGAGATATTGTGAAAGTTGGCGATGTGTTAAGCAAGGGACCATTCGATCCTCGCGAAATCCTTGAAGTTGAGGGAGTAATTCCAGCAGCACGTTATTTAATTCAAGAAATTGAAAAAGTATACAAATCGCAGGGTGTGGATATCAATGTTAAACATATAGAACTTGTGGTAAAGCAAATGTTTAACAGAGTCAAAATAATTAGTGCAGGAGACACTAATTATTATGAAGGTGAAGTAGCTACTATTGATTCTGTTCTTACTGCCAACCGGATTGCTAAGTCACGTGGTGGAAATATCGCATGTTTCAAATTTTTAATTCAAGGGATAACAAAAGCTGCACTCTCTTCTGATAGTTTTCTTTCTGCTGCATCATTTCAAGAAACTCCAAGAGTTCTTGCAGAAGCAGCAATTAAAGGAAAGGTTGATCTACTCAGAGGGATGAAAGAATCTATTATTGTTGGAAAGAAGATTCCTGCAGGTACAAATTTTAAATTTGAGGAATGAGTCATATCTCATCTCTTAAATGGTTTTGCTTGACAAGAAAAGTTGTTTTGCTATAATTATTTTTCGTGTGAAATAAAAATTAGTAGGAGGATTATTTAATGTTTACATTTAATCAGTTAGTAAGGAAGCCGCGAAAGAGTAAAAAAGAGAAGGGTAAAACCCCTGCTTTAAGAGGATGCCCTCAAAAGCGCGGGGTTTGTGTGCAAGTGAAAACTGCAACTCCTAAAAAGCCTAATTCTGCTTTAAGAAAAATAGCAAGGGTAAGACTTACTAATGGAGCTGAAGTAACTGCATATATTGGGGGTGTAGGACATAACTTACAGGAACACTCAATGGTTTTAGTGAGAGGTGGAAGAATAAAAGATCTTCCTGGTGTTAGATATCATATTGTGCGTGGAGCTCTTGATGCTGCCGGTGTTGCAGATAGAAAAAGAGGTAGATCCAAGTATGGAACAAAAAAACCTAAAAGTGTTAAAGGAGGCACCTGATGCCTCGCAGAGGAGTTATAAAGAGTAAGGAAATTTTAGGAGATCCAGTGTATAATAACGTGAAACTATCTCGGCTAATAAACAATGTAATGTTAGATGGTAAAAAAAGTTTATCTCAAACAATTGTTTATGGAGCATTTGATATTATTAAAGAAAAAATGAAGAAAGACCCTTTGGAGGTTTTTGAATTGGCTCTTTCTAATGTAAGGCCTTTAGTAGAGGTTAAACCAAGGAGAGTTGGAGGATCTACTTACCAGGTACCTTCAGAAGTTGAAAAAGGAAGAGGAGAAAAAGTTAGCTTAAAATGGATTGTAAGAGCTGCAAGGGCTAGGACGGGGAAATCTATGATAGAAAAACTTGCACAAGAGATTATAGATGCCTCTAATGAAACAGGTGGAGCCTATAAGAAGAAGATAGATGTGCATAAGATGGCTGAGGCAAACCGTTCCTACTCGCATTTTAGATGGTAGAGGTAAATATATATGAGTATTGATACCCCCTTAGATAAAGTTAGAAATATTGGAATTATTGCGCATATTGATGCAGGTAAGACAACTACAACTGAAAGAGTCTTATACTATACTGGTCGTACCTATCGTTTAGGTAATGTAGATGATGGTAATACAGTAATGGACTGGATGGAGCAAGAAAGAGAAAGGGGTATTACTATAACTTCTGCAGTTACTACATGTTTTTGGAAAGATTTTCAGATTAACATTATAGATACGCCCGGCCACGTTGACTTTACTGGAGAGGTAGAAAGGTCTCTTAGAGTGCTTGATGGAGCACTTGTTATTTTTTCTGCGGTAGAAGGAGTCGAGGCGCAGTCAGAAGCAGTGTGGAGACAGGCCAATACATATCATGTGCCGAGAATTATTTACATTAATAAAATGGATAGATTGGGTGCCTCATTTAATGGTACTTTAGAAACTATAAAAGAGCGACTTAATGTAAAACCTCTTGTTTTGGAGATTCCTATAGGAGAGGAAGAAAAGTTTGTAGGGATCATTGATATGATAGAAGAAAAGGCATACATATTCAGGGATCCTTCTGGTGAGAAATATGATATTGAAGATATTCCTGAAGAATATAGAGCCGAGGTAAATAGCAGAAAAGAAGAACTTTTTGAAACAATAGCGGATGTTGACGAAGAAGCGTTAGAAATCTATCTTAACACAGAGAATATTCCGAAAGAAACGTTAAAAAAGGCAATAAGACAAGCTACTATCGCTAATCTTGCTTATCCTGTTTTAATAGGGTCATCATACAAAAATAAGGGCGTTCAGATGGTTCTTGATGCTGTTTGTGCATATTTACCTTCTCCCTTGAATGTTAAACCTGTGATGGCTAAAGACTTAAAAACCGAGGAAGAAGTTGAATGTTTGCCTGATCATAATGCACCACTTACTGCTCTTGTATTTAAAGTAATGTCTGATCCTTATGTTGGTACGCTCACTTTTGTTCGCGTGTACTCTGGGACACTTAAAAAGGGAAGTTATGTGTTAGATTCTACTAATGAGAAAAAACAGAGAATTGCACGATTGCTCAGAATGCATGCTAACAAAAAAGAGGATATAGATTATATTAAAGCAGGAGGACTTGGTGCTATTGTTGGATTGAAGGATTCGTATACTGGCCACACACTTTGTGATATGTCTCATCCTGTATTTCTTGAAAAAATGAGTTTTCCTGAACCTGTTATTTCTGTGGCTGTTGAGCCAAAAACGAGAGCAGATCAATCTAAGCTTTCTGCTGCACTTGCAAGGTTTTCCATAGAGGATCCAACATTTAAGATTAAATTTGATGAAGATACTTCTGAAACGATAATATCTGGTATGGGAGAATTGCACCTTGAGATTATTGTAGATAGATTGTTAAGAGAGTATAAAGTTGAGGCTAGGATAGGTAAACCCCAGGTTGCGTATAAAGAAACTATTGAGAACGCAAGTAAGGCCGAAGAAAAATATGCAAAGCAGACAGGTGGACACGGACAATATGGTCACGTCGTTCTTGTAGTACAACAAAGTGAAAAAGGAAAAGGTTTTAATTTTATTGATAGAACAAAGGGAGGCGTAGTACCAAAGGAATTTATCCCTGCAATTAAGAAGGGAATTGAAAATGCAAAAGAATCAGGGCCATTACTTGGATATCCTGTGGTAGATGTTGAAGTAAAGCTTATTGATGGTTCTTACCATCCAGTAGATTCTTCAGAGCTTGCATTTAGAATTGCAGGTGCTAAAGCTTTCAGAAAAGCTATGAGAAAAGGCTTGCCGTATTTGCTTGAGCCTATAATGGAGGTGGAAGTAGTTGTCCCAATTAAATTTATGGGTGATGTTGTTTCTAACTTAAGTTCAAAGAGAGGCAGTATAAGTGGAGTTACTGAAAAAGGACATACTGCTATTATAAAAGCTCTTGTACCACTTTCTAATATGTTTGGGTATTCAACTATTTTGCGTACTATTACGCAAGGAAGAGGATCATTTTCTATGACATTTAATTCATATGATAGGGTTCCTGTTGCAGTACAGGAAGAAATTATTAAAAAAGCAAAAGGAGAAATTTAAGGAGGTTTAACATGGCAAAAGAAAAATTTGAGAGAACTAAGCCGCATGTAAACATTGGCACCATTGGTCATATTGACCATGGCAAAACAACTCTCACCGCAGCTATTACCAGGATAT
>QMOQ01000016.1 GCA_003650285.1 Caldisericota bacterium
TCAATCGGTATAGGATGTACAGTAAACGGTCCGACTTTAACGGGTTTGTCTATTATTTTTATGTTTGAGACATTATTTTTTATAATTCCTTTTTTTCCAAAGAAACTGAGAACTTCTTTGGAATAATTGCTCATATACTTTTCTAGTGAATCATCTATGAGATCAATGAGTCCGATGTGATCAAGATGAGCGTGTGAAAAAAATACTGCTTCTATATCGATATCAATTGAGTTTTTTGATGATATAGGCGATTCTTTATAGAAGTTCCGTAATGGCGGAAGTTCTTTTGTTACAATGCGGTCATGTATTCCTTTCCAGCTTCTTCCAACAAATGAATCATTGAAGTAGATATTGTTAATCGAAAATCTTTTTCCAAAGTCGAAGAGTATAGATGTGCCATTGTCTTCAATAATAATTTTATTGCCACCAATTTCTCTTACTCCGTCAAAAAATATTATTTTCATTTTTTCCTCACGCTTGTCTTTTTAAGAGATTATACCACCCTGTTTTTAAAACACAAATTGTAAGATTAGCAGGAATCGGTAAAATATGTAAGTCAAGAAATGAAAAAGGTGGAAAAAATAATAATAAAAGCAAAAGACCCTGCTTATAGAAATCAAATGCGACAATTATCACAATATTCAAAAAGGAATACACACGAATTTATAGCTGAATCTGTTACAGCAATACTAGCTAAAAGCCCACGTACACGTTTCATTCCTAATAATTTACGAGAAATATTTGAAAATTTAATAGAAGAATGGAGGAGAAAACATGATTAAGGATATACAGAATAAAAAAAACGATTACTTGTGAAGCATCAGAAATATCAGTACCAATTTGTATAATATGCAAACACCATATTACTAGTACAAAACTTCCTGGTTGTAAATTAGGTTATTTGGTATTTACAACTACAAATGATCCTAAAAGCTGCAAGAGGTATGAGCGAGAAGAAAAATCGAATGTGTATTGACTTATATGAAATAAAAGATTGTAATAGGTCCAGATTCGGAATTGATTGCTGATAAAGAAGATATCTCTACTACAGAAAAAGGACTTATGGAAGTGTTTACGGGGGCAAAGCGAATGGTTTCTTCTCTCAGACTTCAAGATATTGTTACGTACTTTGCTTAAGGTAAGGGCACAACCTTCTACTGAAGATTTTATTATTGAAAGTTATCCAAATAGAGCTTATGGATTTATCAACTTGGCGGGTATAAAATCTCCTGGGTTTACTGTTTCGTATGCAATTGCAGAGAGAGCGGTGGAATTGATAAAGGATTAGGGGTTAAATTGCATAGAAAGAAGGGCTTTAATCCATTGCGTAAAAATATACCGAGATTTAGAGATCTTTCAAATAAGGAGAAAAAGACACTTGTTGCGAAGAATCCTCAATTTGGACATGTCATATGTCGGTGCGAACAAGCAATCGAGGGTGAAATAATTGAAGCAATTCATAGAGGAGCAACAACTGTGCAGGGCATAAATTTAGAACATCGGCAGGGTTTGAGCGTTGCCAAATGGGGTTTTTATGGCCCAAGAATCATAGAGATACTTTCAAGGGAAGCATGGATACCCGTAAGAAAGATTAGAAAATTTGGAAAAAATTCTTATTATTTTTCGGGCAATATAAAAAGTATATTAAATAAGCTGTCATAATAGATTTACATAAGAGATATGGTTTGCAAAATAATTTTTAAAGACTTGATTTTTTCTGATTCTCTTTTAATATAGTATATAAATTCGCACCCTTTGGATTCTCAGGATTGTGCACAAATGTGTTTCCGAGAAGAAGAAAGAGGGGAGGAAAAACAATGGGAGGTAGTAGCAATGGCAATTATGACAATGAAAGAACTGCTTGAAGCTGGTGTACATTTTGGCCATCAGACAAAGCGGTGGAACCCAAAGATGAAAGAGTACATCTACACAGAGAGAAATGGAATTCATATTTTTGATCTGAGAATTACCATTACGAAAATGACTGAGGCGTATAATTTTGTTTCTAATCTTGCAAAAGAAGAAAAGACTGTAATTTTTGTAGGAACAAAAAAAGCAGCTCAGGACATTGTAAAAGAGGAAGCAGAAAGATGTGGTATGATGTATGTGAACCAACGATGGGTAGGAGGGTTACTTACTAATTTTTCTACCATTAAAACCCGTGTTAGTAGATTAAATGAACTTGAAAAATTAGTTGCAGAAGGATATCTTGATTCTATACCTATCAAAGAACGAGTAAGTGTTGAAAGAGAATTTGCCAAGTTGCGTAAACTTTTTGAAGGCGTAAAGAACATAACTTCTCTTCCTGCTGCGATCTTTGTGACAGATACGCATAAAGAGCGTAGTGCGATATTGGAGGCAAGGAGATTGCATATTCCAGTGATAGGCATTGTGGATTCTAATTCAGATCCTGAAGAAATGAATTATCCTCTTCCTGGAAATGATGATGCAATTAGGTCTATTAGATTATTTTCATCAATTATTGCAAATGCAGTCATCGAGGGAAAGGAAGGAAGAGTAGAAGAAGAAAGGCAGGAAAAAGCTAAGAGTGAGGAAGAAAATATAGATAGTACCGAAGAGATTGAAGAAGAACTTGATGAAGAGGTGTCAAAATGAGTTTAGATCTTATTAAAGAATTACGTGTAAAGACAAGTGCTGGTGTTATTGATTGTAAGAAAGCGCTTGCTGAAGCAAATGGTAACATTGAAAAAGCTATTAAAATTTTAAGAGAAAAAGGTATTGCAAAAGCAGTTAAAAAGTTTGGAAGGATAGCAAATCAAGGTATTATTACGGCATATATACATCCAGGTGCTCAACTTGGAGTATTGGTTGAATTGAATTGTGAGACAGATTTTGTTGCAAAAACTGACGAATTTAAAAAACTTGCTGATGAGATTGCATTGCAGATTGCAGCAACCGATCCCGCTTATGTTTCAAGAGACGAAGTACCTACAGAGTTAATTGAAAAGGAAAGAGAGATTTATAAGAAACAGTTCGAAGGCGATAAAAAACCAGCTAATGTTGTCGAGAAAATAATAGCTGGTAAGGTCGAGTCATTTTACAAAGAACATTGTCTTCTTGAACTTCCATATATAAGAAATGAAAAGGTCGTTATAGCTGATCTTATTAAGGAACATATAGCTAAGTTTGGTGAAAATATTTTAATTGGGAGGTTTGTTCGCTTTAAAATAGGGGAGGTATAATTGGCACATTATAAAAGGATTCTTTTAAAACTTAGCGGAGAGGCCCTTCTTGGGAAAAAGGCATTTGGCATTGATGTTAAAGTATTGGAGGAAATTGTCGACCAAGTAAAAACTTTAAAAGCAGAAGGTGTAGAAATTGGAATTGTAATAGGTGGTGGCAATATTTTTAGAGGATCAGAAAGTAAGAAGCTTCACATAGATAGAACTACTGCCGATTATATGGGTATGCTTGCCACTGTTATTAACGCCCTTGCGCTTCAGAATGCACTTTTAAAAAAGGGAATTGATGCGCGAGTTATGTCGTCGTTAAGCCTTATGCAAGTTGCAGAACCATACATTCTCGCAAAAGCATTGACACATTTTGGAAAAGGAAGAATTGTTATATTTGCGGGAGGAACAGGTCTTCCCTTTTTTACCACAGATACTACTGCAGCATTGCGAGCAATAGAAATAAAGGCAGATGCTATATTCAAGGCTACTAAAGTTGATGCAATTTATTCTGCGGATCCAGCAAAGATTAATAATGCCCATAAATATACCTCTATATCTTACACTGAATTTCTTATAAAAAATTTAAAAGCAATAGACTCAACTGCCGTATCTCTCTGCAGGGAGTTTAAAATGCCCATAGTATTGTTTAATGTAAAGACAAAAGGCAATTTGGTTAGAGCTGTGTTAAAAGGCGGTGTGGGAACACATATAAAGGAGGGATAAAATGGAGTTAGAAAAAAAGATTTACCAGGAAGTAGAAAATGAAATGAAAATGGCAATAGAAGCCATGGAAAGAGAGTTTTCCCATGTTCGTGCGATACGAGTTGGGCCTGAATTACTTGATTCTGTACGCGTGCAGGCATATGGAACAACTGTTCCACTCAAGCAGGTTGCATCAATTTCAACTCCTAAATCAAGAGTTCTTGCTGTTGAGCCGTGGGATAAATCACTTTTGAATGAGGTTGAAAGAGGAATTCTTAAGGCAAATCTTGGTGTTATGCCTCGTAACGATGGTACAACAATTATTCTTCCTTTTCCAAAATTGGATGAAGAAGAGCGAATTAAGATTGTGAATCAAATTAAAAAAATGGCAGAAAAGTTTCGAGAAGAAATTAGAGGTGTTAGAAGACGAGCCATTGATAAAGCTAAGAGTTTGGAAAAAGATAAGGAAATATCTGAGGATGATCGATATAGGATGCAGGAGAAAATACAGGAATTTACAGATAAATATATCAAAATTGTAAACGAGCACTTAACGAGAAAAGAAGAGGAAATTCTCGAAGTTTGATGAGTGAAGAAAGTCCTGTTCCTGCCCATGTAGCAATTATTATGGATGGGAATGGTCGTTGGGCCGAAGAGAGAGGGTTTAATCGAACAGAAGGGCATAAAAATGGCGTAAAGTCAGTTCGAATTATTACTAAAATATCAGCAAATTATGGAATAAAATTTCTTACTCTTTTTACGTTTTCTACTGAAAATTGGAAGCGGAGCAAAAAAGAGGTGAATTTTCTTTTTCATTTATTTGTGGATTCTATAAATACGTATATCTCAGAATTGCACGAAAATGGCGTAAAAATTAATTTTATAGGAGATATAGATCTTCTTCCTCTGTTTGTCAAAAATATGGTGCAGTTTGCAACTAAGACAACGAAGAACAATGATAGAATAGTCTTAAATATCGCTCTTAACTATGGTGGTAGAAGAGAAATTATTCAAGCGGTAGAAAAATTGCTTCTGCTGGGTAAGACGCATGAAATTACAGAAGAAGGGTTTAAGCAGTTTTTATATACGAAAGATCAACCTGACCCAGACCTTATTATAAGGACAGGAGGCGAAAAGAGATTGAGCAATTTTCTTTTGTATCAAGCTGCATATTCAGAGCTGGTTTTCACTGATACGTTGTGGCCCGATTTCGCTGAAAAGGAATATTTACAAATCTTGCAGGAGTTTTCAGTGAGAATCCGAAAGTACGGTGCACTAAAATGAAAAGCATCTTTATAGTTGGCTCGACGGGGTCTTTGGGCAAGGAGGCATTGGAAGTAATAAAAAAGCTGGGTAATTACTATAAAGTTATTGGGATAACTGGTTTTCAAAATGTTGATATGATGTTGAATCAGATAAAGGATTTTGATCCTCGGTATATAGGGATGAGAGAAAATTATCTTGAGACCATCAGAAAAGAATTTCCAGGTAAATATATTTTTGATGTTGAAAAAGATTTGGAAAAAGTTGTATTAGATGCGGGGGCTGACCTTACTTTGTTTCTTTCTTCTGATATAACTGCTCTTAAATCAATTGACCTTTTGCTGAGTTATAAAAAATATTTGGCAATTGCTAATAAAGAGTCAATTATTGCTGGAGGGGAAATAATCTTTTCTCAAGACAGGCAAAAATATATTATCCCTGTAGATAGTGAGCTGTCTGCTTTATTCCAATGCCTTATTGGGGAAAAAAAGAACGCAGTGAAGAGATTTATAGTTACAGCCTCTGGTGGACCTTTTTGGGAACGGGATATTGCCACATTTGATAAGATTACGCCCTCTGATGCTCTTCGTCACCCTAACTGGCGAATGGGCAAAAAAATCACAGTAGATTCTGCAACACTTATTAATAAGGCATTTGAAGTGATAGAATCTCATTTCTTCTTCGGTATAGATTATAAAAAAATTGAAGTAATTGTGCATAGAGAGAGTATAATTCATTCAATGATAGAATTTGTAGATGGAAATATGAAAGCGCTTATGAGTACTCCTCTGATGTATTTTCCTTTAGAGTACGCAATTACCTACCCTGAAAGAGCTATAAATTCTTTTCCTGAATCTAGATTAGATCTTGAAAAAGTAGGGAAACTTACATTTTATCCGTTAAATAACGATAAATTTCCAGGGTTTTTAACTGCATCGGAGTATGGGAAGCGCGGAGGTAATTTTTTGCCTCTCCTCATTGCGATAGATAAGGTTTTGGTTGACGCCTTTCTTAAAGAAATGATAAGTTTTTCTGACATACCACGTCTTTTAGAAAAAGGTTTAAGCCAATTTACCTATAAAAAAGTTGATTCAGTGCCTGATATTGTAGAAACCTATAATGAAGGTATACTGTTAGGGAAAGAGATGATTAAAAGGAGTGTGAAATGAATTTAGCTTTACAAATTGTGTATGGTATAATTATAATTGGTATAATTGCTCTTGTTCATGAATTTGGACATTTTTTTGCTGCTAAAAAATCTGGCATTGCGGTTGAAGAATTTAGTATAGGATTTGGTCCATCTATATTTCGTAAAAAAATAGGAGGAACTGAGTACAAGGTAGGAATTATTCCTATTTTAGGCTATGCAAAATTTCGAGGAATGGACGATAATCTTACTGCCCCTGATGGATTCTATACAAAAACGTTGTGGCAAAGGTTTATTTCTATTTTTATGGGGCCTGGAATGAATTTTATTTTTGCAATTATTATATTTGCTATTGTTTTTGCTTCTTTTGGCAATCCGTTTGTTCGTACTACAACGGTTTCTTCTGTGATGGCAGAAAGTCCTGCATATATGGCAGGCATGCAACAAGGAGACAAAATTATCGAAATAGATGGTGAGTACATTGACTCCTGGGAAGAAATGACGGATATTATTCATGCGAGTGATGGAAGAGCATTGCAGGTTACGGTTGAAAGAGAAGCTGAAAAGATTTCATTGACTGTAACTCCTGAAAAAGATCCTATTTCAGGTGTATGGGTCGTTGGAGTTTATTCGTCAAGTGAAAAATGCTCTCTGTTTAGAGCTTTGTGGGAAGGTGTTGTTTGGACTGGAAAACTGCTTTACCAGATGATTGTTTCTATCCCTCTACTTTTTACCATGAAGGGAATTACGTCTATTGCTGGTCCTATTGGTATTGCAGCAATGACAGGACAGGCTGCGAGTGGTGGTTTTGCAAACTTACTCTGGTTTTCTGGATTTATCAGTATCGCAATAGGTTTTACAAATCTTCTTCCGATACCCGCTCTTGATGGAAGTTGGATTATTCTCATACTGTGGGAAGCAATAACTCACAAACCTGTTCCGCCCGAAAAACAGCTTTCTGTTCAAGGCACAGGATTTATAATTATTTTAGGCATCATGTTTTTGGTCAGCATTAAGGATATTATGCGCTTAATAAGCAGATGAGATCAAGATCAATTGCTGTTAATATAGGGAACAGGACAATTGGTGGAGGAAACCCCATTCTTGTCCAGTCTATGACCAAAACTGATACGAGAGATATTACATCAACAGTGGATCAAATATTGCGTCTGGAAGAAGCCGGTTGTGATCTCGTGCGCGTTGCAGTACCAGATATCGAATCTGCTGAGGCGCTTTCAAAGATTAAAAGTAAAATACATATTCCTCTTATTGCTGATATTCATTTTAATCCATTGATTGCGATGGAATCAATCAAGCAAGGAGTGGATAAATTGCGTTTAAATCCTTCTAACATTCAAGATGAAGAGTGGATTAAAAAAATTGCATTTGCCGCAAGGAAGCGAAATATTCCTATTCGTGTTGGCACAAATCTTGGTTCGTTTAAAAAAAAGCCGGATAATCCAGTTGAGGCACTTGTAAAAAATGCATTGGACGAAATAAAGATACTTGAGAGCATTGCTTTTAGTAATATTATAGTATCCATAAAAACATCTGATATAATACTAACGATTAAGGCAAATGAAAAAATTGCTGAACTTGTTCGATACCCTTTGCATATTGGTATAACAGAAGCTGGGCCAAAAGAAGAATCACTGGTGAAGAGTAGCGTTGGAATTGGACATCTTTTAATGGAAGGTATTGGTGATACTATCAGATATTCTATCACATCAGATCCAATCGAAGAAATAAAAGCTGGAATAGCCTTACTCAGGAGTCTTCACTTCAGAGAAGGAGGATTAGAAATCGTATCTTGTCCAACCTGTGGACGATGTGAGATCAATCTTTTTGAAATTGTAAAACAAGTAAAAGACGAATTTAAAGATATTGATATCCCTGTAAGAGTAGCTATTATGGGATGTGTGGTAAATGGCCCCGGAGAGGCAGCCAATGCTGATATTGGCCTTGCTGGGGGGAAGAAAAGTGGAGTAATATTTAGAAAAGGTAAAGCAGTAAAAATTGTAAAAGAAGAGCATCTCTATTCTGCTTTTAGGGATGAATTAAAAAAACTCATTGAAAGCAAGAAATAGCCTCCCAAAACTTCAGGTAAAGACGAATAAATTTTTTAAGAAAAATTTTTAATAGGAGATAAAATTTGAAAAAGCTGAATAATATTGTATCATAATAGATAATGAATGGAAAAGTTAAAAACACAGTAGAAGATATAGTAGATATAAGAAATAAGAAAGATGCTCAGGTGATTTTTGGAGTATTAGATGAAAATGTTAAAGCAATTGAGAATGAGCTTGGCATTGATATTATTTTGCGAGACGAAGTAATACATCTTATAGGGGAAGAAAGAAATGTTCGTATTGCTAAAAAAGTTCTTCAGCAAATCGAGAATATGGTAAAAAAACATTACAATTTCTCAGTGGATGAAATTATCTATGCAATAAAACATTCTCGGGGTAAAAGCTTTCTTCAAAATCTTCCGGAAACTGTTATTATTACAGATATTAAGGGAAGAAATGTTATTCCTAAAACTTTTGGCCAGAGAAATTTTGTAAAGGCGGTGGAAAAAAGCGACATTACATTTGTTATTGGCCCGGCTGGGACTGGAAAGACATATCTTTCTGTGGCTATTGCTGTAAAATATCTTTTGACTGGCAGGGTAATGCGTATTGTCTTAACTCGTCCCGTAATCGAAGCAGGTGAAAAATTAGGTTTTCTTCCTGGAGATATACAACAAAAAGTAGATCCTTACTTTAGACCAATATATGATGCCTTATACGATTTATTGGGACAAGAAAAAGTATATAAGTTTCTTGAAAATAAAACCATAGAAATTGCACCACTTGCTTATATGCGGGGAAGAACATTAAATAATGCTTTTGTTATTTTAGATGAAGCTCAGAATACGACACCATTGCAAATGAAAATGTTTCTTACGAGACTTGGGGCTGGATCTAAGATGGTCATAACAGGGGATATAACTCAAAGCGATCTTGATTCTGTACATAGCGAATCTGGTTTACATAGAATAAAAAGGATATTGAAAGAGATCGAGGGTGTTAGTTTCAACTATTTTACAAGTGAAGATGTTGTACGGCATAAACTTGTGCAGAGAATTATCAATGCATATGAAAGGATAGAATATGAAAAGGAATAGCCGTTTTTCTTATAATATTTTTGCTGAGAAAAACTTTATTCGTAATTTTATTTTGTATTTTAAGAGTAATATAGTCCCTATCATTTTGGTAATTTCTCTTGCTATTGTCATTATTGTACCGATGTTCTATTCCTATTTTCCGGCAAAGCTTAACCTCAAAGAAGGCGATGTAAGTCCTCATGAAATTATAGCTAACAGAGATGTATCGTACATTGATGTTGTTAAAACTGAAGAACAACAAGAAAGGATGGCAGAATCTGTTTCTCCGGTGTATCTCCTTGATAGAAATAAAGAGGATGAGGTTTTTGCTGGGGTAGATGATTTTTTTAGTTCTTTAACGTCAATTTTGTCGAGCAAAGATGATGAGATGTTAAAAAGAGAAAAATTACTTGATTTTTTTACAAATAACACCCAGATTGCTGATTTTTTCTTATATGAACCAATTGGAAGAATAGAGCAATTTCACCAAACTTTGAAGGGTATCGTATATAAGTTGATGTTAGCTGGAGTAAGGAGTGATAAAATTTCTCAAACTACCCAGATGGGATTAGAAGCAATTGCCGAGTTAGACCTAGAGGAAGAGGAGAAAGAGCTCTTGATCTATGCATTGAATCGTACCATTCAACCTAACCTGATATATGATAAAAAAGCTACCGAGAGAGAGATTGAAAAAGTAAGAAATGCAGTATCTCCTGTCGTCATTACGATTTCAAAGGGAGATGTAGTGGTGAAAGAAGGAGAGGAAATTACTGCTGATGAAGTAAAAGTATTAAAGGCTCTCGGGGTGATTCGCACAAGAGATGATTGGAAAGTAGTGCTTAGTATTTTTGCTTTTACTTGCATTTTTTTACTTCTTTCCTTTATCGCAATTAAAAGATCCGTTGTTGTCAATCCTGGTAATATTGTGAAAAAAACTGCGGAATTTGCAATTATTGTTAGTATTGTTTATATTGTATCTATATTCTTAGACAATATTTCTCCGTACCTTGTTCCTATCCCCCTACTTGCTATGCTTGTTTTTGCTTTCTTTGATTTCCCTACTGCCTTAACTGTTACTCTTGCTTTTTCTTTTTTACTTTCATTTCCTTTAGATTTAAGATCTCCTATCATGTTCGCCGTTATAGTTTCGTCCATCGTTTCTATGTTTTTGCTTCGTAAAATGGCAAAAACGATTACATTTCTTTATGCGGGCATTGTTGGAGGTTTGTCTATGTCTTTCATCGCCTTATTTATAGGCTTGTCTTCCAAGCTTGTTTTCAAGCAAGTTGGATTAAACGTATCTTTTGGTTTTATAAACTTTTTGGGAGGTTCTATTGTTGCATTGGGAATGATTTTTGTTATGGATCATCTGTTTAATGAGGCAACTGTACTAAGGTTGTTAGAATTAGGAGATACTGGGGCTCCTTTGCTAAGAGAGTTGCTTACTAAAGCCCCAGGCACGTATCAACACAGCATGGTTGTTTCTAATCTTGCTTCTTCTGCTGCTGAAAAAATTGGGGCAAATGCGCTACTTGCAAGAGTTGGTGCATACTATCATGACATCGGAAAGATGTTTCATCCTTATTTTTTTACAGAAAATCAACAAGCGATCCCAAACATACATGATGAACTTACTCCAAATCTTAGCAAGACTGTCATTATTAACCATGTTAAGGATGGCATTCATTTGGCGAAAAAATCCCGTTTACCTCAGGAAATAATCGATTTTATTGCAACACACCATGGAACCACTGTAGTATCCTACTTTTATCATAAATCTAAAGAGAGTAATGGCGCAGTGCGAAAGAGCGATTTTCGTTATTCAGGACCTCTTCCTCAGAATAAGGAAACAGCTATTGTTATGCTTGCAGATGCTGTGGAAGCGCTTGCACACACTGTTTCGAATCCTGATTTTAATAAAATTGAAGAGATGGTAAATTCTATCATAAAGAGTAGAGTTAGTGACGGCCAATTAAACGAATCGGACATTACATTTAAAGATTTAGCAGAAATTAAAGATTCATTTGTGCGAACGTTACTTTCTTTATTCCATACAAGAGAGAGCTATCCGGAGAGCGATGAAAGTAGAAATGGTTAATTATACACGAAAATATATTATCGATAAAAAACGGTTGGAGAAACTAATCAAACGTATTGGTGAACTCACAAACTGTAGAGACGGTGTTGTTAGTATATCGTTTGTGGGGAAAAAGAGAATAAGAAACATAAACAAACGTTTTAGAAAAAACAATAAAGCGACAAATGTTATTTCTTTTCCGTTTCTGGATGTTGTAGCAGGCGAGAAGATTATTGGCGATATTGTGATTTGTCCAATTGTTGCATCAGAAGAAATAAACAAATATGGTAATAATTTTGTTGATTATGTTACATTTCTTTTGATCCATGGTTTTTTGCATTTGTTGGGCTATGATCATATTGGAAAAGAAGACCAATTGCTTATGGAAAAGAAAGAAGAAGAAATATTCAAGAATATCCCACGGCGGAATTTCATAAAGGAGGCTGGGCATTGATGGAATTATCGAGTTGGATTTATTATCTTTTGGCCTTAATCTTATTGTTAATTTTTTCTGCATTTTTTTCTGGAATGGAGGCTGCGCTTTTTTCCGCATCGAGAATTAAACTTGAATCTATGGCTTTACATGGCTCTATTGTGGCTAAAAAGATTTTAGAATTGAAAAAAAAACCAGAAAAGTTTATAGGGCCTATTGTACTTGGGAATAACTTTATAAATATCCTTGCTTCAGTTTTAGCTGCTTATTTGAGTGTTTCTTTTGCTGCAGCAAGGCAACTTTCTCAATCTTCAGCAATTGCCATTACCACCATAGGTATGACAATTATTATTGTACTGTTTGGCGAAATGATTCCCAAAAGTATTTCCTCTTATCGTCCCGAAAAAGTATCTATAACATTTTATCCCCCTTTTCTATTTTTTTGGTATATTTTTTTTCCTTTTGCCTGGTTTTTATCTTTAGTTTCGAAAGGGTTCCTTGTGCTCTTTGGCATAAAACATGAGAAGCAAAGAGTATTTGTTGATCATACTGAGGTTCTTGATATGTTGCATCTTAGCAAGGAAGAAGGAATAATTAAAAAAAATGAAGAGGAAATGATCTTTAGTATCTTTGAGTTTGGCGATACGCATGTAAGAGAAGTAATGACCCCAAGAGTTGATATTGTAGCTCTTCCTGTAGATGCTAATATGGAGCATATTTTGGATGTGGTTGTGCAAAGTAATCATTCGAGGATTCCTGTATACGCAGAAAAAATGGATGAAATTATAGGTGTTTTATATACAAAGGATCTTTTTAAACTGTTTGCAAGCGGAAAGTCTGAAATTGAGCTTAAAAATATAGCGAGGGAAGCGTATTTTGTGCCGGAGACAAAGCGTGTGGACGAGCTTTTTAGGGAGATGCAAAATAAAAAAATACAAATGGCTCTTGTATTTGAAGAATATGGCGGCATCTCCGGGCTTGTTACAATGGAGGATTTGTTAGAGGAAATTGTAGGAGAGATTCAGGATGAACACGAGAAAGGCGAAGAAATCTTTCAAAAAATTGGAGAAAACGCATACCTTGCATCAGGTACAATGGGTATTGATGAATTTAACGAGGTTTTTGGAAAAAATTTGCCTAGCCAAGAGGCAGATACAATTGGTGGCATTATATTGGAGAGGTTGGGAAGGTTGCCTCATCCTGGCGAAGAAGTGAGTTTTGACGGCTTTAAATTTATTGTGAATAAAATCAGGGGGAGAAGAATCCTTAAAGTAAAGGTAATTCTAAAATCAGGGGGCAAAGAGATTTAATGAACAAGAACGAATTACTGAAAGTGGCTGTTAAAGCGCGAAATAATGCTTATGCTCCTTATTCTCATTTTAAAGTAGGGGCGGCAATACTCGCAAAAAACGGGAAAGTATATAGTGGGTGCAATATAGAGAATTCGAGCTATGGTGCAAGTATTTGTGCAGAAAGGGTTGCATTATTCAAAGCGGTGAGCGAAGGGGAAAAGGAGTTTTTAGCTATTGCTATTGCAACCGATACCAAAAAACCTGTGATGCCATGCGGTATATGTCGACAAGTATTATCAGAGTTTGCTCCCAATCTTAAAATTTATGCAATAAATATTGATGGCAAGGTGAAAGAGGCATTACTTGATCAAATACTACCAGATGCATTTACGAAAGAAGATTTGGAGGATATAAAATGAGAGATATTATTCTTGCAGGAAATTGGAAGATGCACAAAACTATTAAGGAAAGTAAAGAGCTTGCTGTATGCCTCACGAAAAAATTTGTTGGATTACCGCTTAATGTAATTATTTTTCCTAATTTTACAGCTCTTTATTCTATAAGTGAATTGCTAAAAGGGACCAACATAAATGTTGGTGGGCAGAATGTCTATTTTGAAAACGAAGGAGCTTTTACTGGTGAAATTTCTCCAATAATGCTCAAGGGAGCAGGGGCTAAGTATGTGATTGTGGGGCACTCTGAACGTAGGAACATTTTTAATGAACCAGACGAACTAATAAAAAAGAAAATCCGTTCGGTAATTGAAAATGAGATGGAAGTGATACTTTGTGTGGGAGAAAAACTTGAAGAGAGAGATGCTGGTAGAACAGAGGAAGTTATCAGCAAAGAAATTAGAATAGCTCTTGATGGCATTTCAAGGGAGGTTCTTGATCACATTATTATTGCGTATGAACCTGTATGGGCAATTGGTACAGGGGTTACTGCATGCCCTAATGAAACAGCCGAGATACATAAATTTATAAGGTCTATCCTGGATGATATGTTCGGGAGTGGTGTGGGGGCGGATATGACAATTCTTTATGGTGGAAGCATAAAACCCAAAAACTTTAGAGAATTTGCTATATTAGACGAAATTGATGGAGGACTTGTAGGTGGGGCTAGCCTGAAATGCGAAGATTTTTACGATATCGGTAAGATATTAGTGGAGTGTAAAAAATTATAAATTTCTAATTACCTTAAAAGAGGAGGTGTTTATAATGGATGAGTTTTGGGAAAAAATAAAAAAAGGTGCACAGGAAGCTAGTGAAAGGGCTGCCCAACTTGGAAAGATTGCAAAAATTAAAGCCGAAATTGCGTCACTCAATTCTTCAGAAAGAGGCAGATTTATAGAGTTGGGAGAAAAGATTTATTCTTTGTACAGGGAAAAAAAATTACCAGAAAAGGTCAAAACTGAAGTTCGAGACATTCTAGAATTATTAAACAGCATTGAGGGAGAAGTGGAAGAAAAAACTAAGCAAATTAAACCGTTAATGAAAAAAAAGGATACGAAAAAAAAGAAAAAGACGACAGAAAAACCCAAAGATGTTGTTAAAACAACGAAAAAAAAGAAAGAGACAAAAAAACGGGGAAAGAAAAAGTAGAAGAGGAGATCTTCTGCCCTCTAAGAAAGAAGAAATAGCGATGAAACAGAAAATAGAGGGAAATGCTCCCTCTATTTTTCTTAAATATGATTAAATATATTATTGAAGAACTTAAGAAAAATAAGAACTACAACAATCAATTTGTAAAGATATTTGAAGTTCCATGCAAGTCTTTTGATTTGCTTTCTGTTCCAGGTTTTTTGCATAACAGTCTTCAGCAATACCTCTTACGCGAGGATATATTATCGCTTTTTCCTCATCAGATTGAGACAATAAATTCTATTCGCGATGGAGAAAATGTCATTATTACAACTGGTACAGCAACCGGTAAAACATTGTCCTTTAATCTACCAGTGTTAGACTATCTTCTGAAAAACAAAAATAGCACTGCTCTTTATATTTATCCTACAAAGGCGTTGGCGCATGACCAGCTTAAAAAGATTAATGACATACTTGTTAATGAGAATATTGTATTCGGGGCTTATGATGGAGATACGCCTTTTTCTGAAAGAAATTTTTTAAAAAAAAGAGCTCACATTCTCCTTACAAATCCTGACCTACTTCATGTTGGAATTTTGCCATATCACACAAACTGGGACAAATTTTTTTCCCGGTTAAAATTTGTTGTAATTGATGAAGCCCATTATTATCGGGGAATTCTGGGCTCACATATGAGTGAAATAATGAGAAGATTGAGACGTATTTCTCATTACTATGGAAGCTTTCCTCAATTTATTTTATCATCTGCGACGCTTCAAAATCCGGAGGAATTTGCTTTTAAGCTTGTAGGTGAGCGAGCACGAAGGGTAGGGTTTTCAACTGTAGCTCCTTTTAAAAAATACTTTATCATTTTTGATCCACCTCGCCTTGATGCTAAAACAAATTTAAAAAGGAGTATTTACAAAGAAGCCGTTTGGATTATGGAAGAACTTTTAAAAAATAATCTGAGAACTATTGTTTTTGTACGGTCAAGGAGAGGTGTTGAAATGGTGACGAAAGACCTTTTGAGTAAAATAAACGCTACTGATAGGAATCTTATTTCGTCATACCGAGCGGGTTACTTAACGGAACTGCGAAAAGATATTGAAGAGAAATTGAGAAACGGTGAAATTAAAACTATTATTACTACAAATGCGCTTGAGCTGGGCATAGATATCGGAGATCTTGATGTCACTATTATTATTGGTTATCCCGGAACAATTTCTAGTGTTTTTCAGGAATCGGGACGTTCAGGGAGGAACGATGCATCTATTACAATTTTTATTGCAGGAGTAAATCCGCTCGATCAATATTTTATTAAAGATCCGGATTACCTTTTCAGAGAGAGTTTTGAAAGTATTGCA
>QMOQ01000017.1 GCA_003650285.1 Caldisericota bacterium
GTCTTTTGGATAATAGTCTGGTTTTGTGAAAGGAGTTCCATTTTGAAAGCGTAGATAATCGTCAATTCTTCCAGCAAAAGGGCTCACATAACGGGCGCCTGCTTTTGCTGCAAGTAATGCTTGCGACGGCGTCATAATGAGTGTGCAGTTTACAGGAATCCCATCGGCGGAAAGTTTTTTTATTGCCTTTAGCCCGTCAAAATTGTGTGTACCATTTTCTGAAGTTTCGGGATTTACAGGAATCTTTATTACAATATTCTGTGCAGTATCATTAAATTTTTTGAATAGTAATTTTCCTTCTTCGTACATTGTATCTTCTGTATTCCCAATTACTTCAAGGCTTACCGGATGGTCTTTACCTGCTGCAACAAGCAGATTTTTTACATAGTTTTCCAGCGTGATGTTCTGCCCTTTGTTCTTGTAATATTTTACTGCCTTTTTAATCAGGGAAGGATTTGTAGTAATTCCATCCACAAACCCCCAGGAAAATGCTTCTTCAATTTCGTCTATGTTTGCCGTATCGATAAAGATTTTCATCTCTAGTTTTTAAAATTCATCTTCTTCATCTACATAGTATTTTTTTGGCAGAGCAATGAGAATTAAACCAAGACCCAGAAGGTTTAAAAATAGCCCCATGAAAAACCAGCCAAATCCATTTCTTCCTTTTCTAGAAGCGACGATTGCTGTGATAATTGCGATAATAAGAGCAAAAGCAATTAAAGCTCCGTAAATTCCTATTAACCAGCCTATCGCTAATTCAAAATTGGGCATTCCCGTAAAATTTTGTCCGAACATTATATTACCTCCTTTTTTAAGTTTAACAAATTTTGTTTATTTATCAAAGGAGTATATCGAAATAAATTTGTCACATAATGTATAAGGGCTAGATTACATAACATGCGGATAGAACTTTTCAAAAAAGATGAAATTTTTTTGTTCAGCTAATTCATGTAGGGGAAGGAAAAATTTTTAATGAAAAGCCAATGTAAAAGCATATGCATTCTGGCTTATTTACAAACAAATCTTTTGTTTCATCGTGGTTGATGCTAAATGTTGGATTTCATTTTATTAGCGATATAATAGAACATAATGAAAAATATTGCTTGTTAAGTATATTTTCTTTCTTTAGTTTGATTTTTAAATAGGATGTTGCTAATATTAATGCAGTTTGTTCTCGGAGGGTAAAAAATGAAAACAGTGCTTATTGTAGCAAATGGGAATAGTAATTCAAAATTGTTCTATCAAAAACTTTCAAAAAAAGTTGATTTTATTATTGGAGTGGATGGAGGGGCAGGCAAACTTATTAAATGTGGTATAACACCAGATCTTGCGGTAGGCGATTTTGATTCAATAGGGCACGACGAGTTAAATCTTTTAAAGGAAAAAGGGGTAAACATTTTACAATTTCCAGAAGATAAGGATTATTCGGATACAGAGCTTGCAATAGATGTTGCGCTGGAGAAGCATTTTAATATATTTATCCTTTCAGGGATGCTTTATGGGAGAATTGATCACATGCTTTTTAATGTTTCTCTTCTTTATATGCTTCTTAAAAAGGAGAAGGATGCATGTATTCTTGAAGAAAAAGAAGAGATATATATTACAAGCGGTAAAAAGAAAATCAAAACAAAAAAGGGCAGTACGGTATCCCTTTATCCTATGACAAGTATTGTGCAGGGGGTGAAAACTTTTGGCCTTAAATATCAGTTAAACGGGAAAGCACTTTTTAAAGGGAAAACATTGACATTGAGCAATATAGCTGTTTCCGGTGCAGTTCAGGTAGGGGTTAAAAAAGGAGCATTGCTTATCGTTGTTCAAAAAAGGTAAACAGGAACAATTTAATTCAAGCAATCCAATTTATCTTCATAAAAGAGTTTTAAAAATATTGTAATTTCACATATATCTATTATATTATAGGGGATTGTACAGGAAAAGATCGTATAGAGTAGATTAAGATTTTAGAGGAGAATAAATGGCAAAAAGTTTGGCTGTTTTTTGTTTTGGTGAAATTTGTACAGTTGATTCTTCTATTTCTAAATTATTTATGAGGAAAGAATTATGAACGTTCAAAATATCCTTTTATTTATTGGCGGTATAACACTGTTTATTTACGGCATTACCCTAACCAGCAAAAGCATGGAGGGTTTCGCTTTTACTGGTTTTAAAAGAATGCTTGATAAAATTACAGCAAAGCCAATTTATGCTCTGGGCCTTGGAACACTTTTTACATCTATTGTTCAATCAAGTTCTGCCACTACGGTTACTGTAATAAGTCTTGCAAACTCCGGGATATTGAGATTTGAGAATACACTGGGGATCATTTTTGGTGCAAATGTTGGAACTACAGTGACTGCCCAAATTATTGCTTTTCATCTTACAAAGTATGGCCTGCTTATTTTTGCAATGGGGTTTTTAATTAATTTTTTCTTTAAAAAAGATTATATCAAGGCAATTGGTACCGCTATGATGGGCTTTGGCTTGATATTTGTAGGAATGCAATTTATGGAAGCTTCCGTAGCGTTTATGAAAGAATCTCTGTATTTTGTTAATCTTTTTATTCATCTCAGTGAAAAACCGATTCTTGGTGTTTTGGTTGCCGCTGGTTTTACTGCTATTGGGCAGAGCTCTTCAGTTACAATTGGTATTGTACAGGCATTGGGAGCTCAAAAACTTATCACATTGAATGCTGCTTTTGCATTAGTAATAGGGGCAAATATTGGGACAACAATTACAGCGGTAATTGCCAGTATAGGGGCAAATGTTCAAGCGAGAAGAGTTGCTATTTCGCATGTCATATTTAATGTTGTTGGAGCAGTTATTTTTCTGATTATATTTAGACCATATGTAAATTTGGTTTCAAGAACATCGGGAGACCTTGTGAGACAAATTGCTAATGCTCACACGTTTTTTAATATTGCATGTGCGCTTTCGTTTATCCCATTTGTTAATCAGCTTTCTAAGCTTATCAAGAAACTTGTACCAGGCGAAGAATTGATTATAGAAGGTGGAGTGAAGTATTTAGATAAAAGACTTCTTAAAATGCCATCTTTTGCAGTTGATGCTCTTTTTAATGAGACGGTGCGAATGACAGGTATAACAAAAAAGAATTTAGATACTCTTTATCTTATGGTGGATAGAAATAAACCAAAGCTTAATAGCGAGATAAAGATGAGAGAGCATGCCATTAATAATATAAATAGAGAAATTCAAGCTTTTGCACCTCTTTTAATGCAAAAGACATTATCAAAAAAACACTCAAGAAAGATTAATTTAATGATAAACATTGCAAGCCAGGTAGAGAGAATCGGCGACATTGTCAATGGCCTGTCACAACTTACATTGGAAAAAATTAATAACAATATTCTTTTTTCTGTAAAAGGGAAAAAAGATTTGTTTATTATGATGGATGCCGTAAAAAATGAGTACGAACTTGTTGAAGAAAATTTTGGAAAGATGAATGAGAAACTATTTAAAGAAATCGAAAATATCGAACAATCTATTGACGATATGGAAGTACAATTGAGAGACGCGCATGTAGGCAGACTTTTGCAGGGAGTTTGTTTCCCTGACGCAGGTATTATATATGTAGATATGTTGTCAGACTTGGAAAGAATATCTGACCATATATATAAAATTGCCCGTCTTTTACGCGAAGCGACAAAATAATTTTTGCCCTGGCTTAAACTTGCATAAACAGATTTTTAAATAGCCTTTCTTTCCTGAAAATGCAATGTTTTATCTCCATTTTTCTAATTAATTAAATTATTCTTTTATCCATTTCCTGCTTCATATACAAAGTAAACCCTTTTGAATGGCATTCGAGGGGAGTGATTCTAGGCATATCATTCTTTAAAGTGCCAATACACACATTTTATGTGATCCAATGAACTTAACAATATACTGTCCAAGTTTATCCCAAGGCAACAGTTTTATTGTCTTTTTTCAATAGTTTTATAAAATCATTTTCCACTAATTTTTCTTTACCCATATTATTTCTTCTGAAGCATTATTTAATTTATTCGATTTTATAATTTGCATTAAAAATTATTCTGATACTGCCCTTTTAAATACCCATTGTGTCCAGAGTAGAACAAGAACATCAATAACAAGTATAATGCCGATGCCGGTAAAGATTGAGGTACTCCAACCGGTAACAGCAAGTGTTCGCATTGGTTCTACCGCATAGGTAATGGGGTTTACTTTTGCAATTGCCTTAAGCCACCCAGGCATTACGCCTAAAGGGAAAAGTGCATTACTTGTGAATAGAAGCGGCATCATAAAGAAGTTGACTATTGCCATAAGTGTTTCTGGTGTTTTAATTTTTACAGCTACGGCAAGAGAAATACCTCCCAAAATCAATGCAAAGCACATTGCAATAAAAAGAATAACAAGAATGCCAGCTAGTCCTGTTTTAAACTTTACTCCTAAGAATGTTGCAATGATGATAATAATGATTACCTGTATTCCTCCCTGCACCATTGCAGAGAACATTTTACCAAATGGGATTGCTCCCCTTCTTATAGGTGCTGCAAGTAATTTGTCTAAATAGCCAATACGCCTATCCCAGATAATGGACATACCAGAGAATATACTGGAAAAAAGCACAGTCATAAGGATAATCCCAGGTGTCATAAAAGTAAGGTAGTTACCTGTACCAAGCATTTGTGCAGCATATGGATTGCTTGTTAATCCCGACATCATATTGCCCATTAATACAAGCCAGATAAATGGTTGAACAACTGTCATAATTAATCTTGTCTTTTGCCTGAAATATTTTTTTAATTCTCTCCATGCTATGTAGTAAGAATCTATTATTAGTGTTTTCATTTTTTTCTCATCCTCCTCATCATCAGACGTTCTTTTTTTGTTTCTTCTTTTGTGGATTCTGCTTCTCTTATCGTTTTTCCTGTATAGTTGAGATATACATCATCCAGGGTAGGTCTCTTCAAACGCACAGAGCCAATGGAAATATCTTTTTGTTGTGCGAGAGAAAAAATAATGGGTATAATTTGGTCGCCGTTTTTTTCTACAACAATTCTGCATACATTGTTTTTTAGCATATTAGCAGATTTTATATTGTTCATTTTTCCTATTAAATTAATAAAAGAGTTTGTTTTTTCTTTTTTTGTCTCAAATGTTAGTGTTATAATATCTCCTCCTATGTTTGACTTTAGTATACCAGGCTTATCCATTGCCTTTATCTCTCCCTGGTCGATAATTGCTATCCTATCACAGAGTTTGTCTGCTTCTTCAAGGTAATGTGTTGTGAGAAAAATAGTTATTCCAAGATTTTTTTGAAGATTAATGATGTAATCCCATATTGCATGTCTTGTTTGAATATCTAATCCCAATGTTGGTTCGTCCAGGAAAAGAATTTTTGGCTCGTGGATTAGTGCTGATGCAATGTCTAATCTTTTTCTCATTCCTCCGGAAAATGATTCCACAAGGTCATTTTTTCTGTCCCATAGACCGAACATTTGCAGTGCTTCTTTTGCTCGTTTATCTATTTCTTTTGGTGCAAGATGAAAAAACTTTCCCTGTAAATAGATGTTTTCATATGCTGTAAGTGTATCATCAACAGATGTTTCTTGGGAGGCATATCCTTTAGATATCCTTGCTTCGTATGGGTATTTTTCTATGTCAAAACTGTCAAGATATACTTTGCCGCTGGTGGGTTTTAATAAACCAATAGCGGCCTTTATTGTAGTTGATTTTCCTGCTCCGTTTGGGCCTAAAAATCCAAATACTTCTCCATAGTCTACAGCGAGACTTACTCCTTTTACTGCTTCTGTTCCGTTGGAATATGTTTTTTTTAATCCTTCAATAACTATTGCTTTATCCATTGCTAAATACCTCCTTCTCAATTTCTTCTATCATTTTCTTACTTTCAGCAACCTTAATTTTCATAATCTCATACATTTTTTTGTATTCCTCCATCCCTTTATCTGTCAAATGATAAATATATTTGGGATGCTTTCCTTTTGTATCCCATTTACCAATTATAAAACCCCCTTTTTTAAAATCGCTCAACAGCGGGTAAATAATTCCGGGGTTAGGAATCCAGGTATTGTTTACCGTATCGGCTAATGTCTTTATAATCTCTTGACCATAATAATCTTTCTTGCTTAAAAGGTACAATACATAAAACGGAAGAAATCCTGTCACAGTAAAAAATGAAACGACAAACATATTAAAATCAGGATTTCTCATCAACCCTTTTAGACGAAAATATTTACAATGCTCCATTTTAATTTCTTTCATCAATTTAATTATTTTTTTCTCCACTTCTCCCTCTACCTCTTCCTTAATATATATAATTATATATTATAATAAGATTATATATAAAGTCAATCGTTTGAAAAAAACTTTATTCAGATATAATTTAGTTGCATTAAATAAATAATGAAAGGGAATTTTATAATGGAAGAAACGGACAATATTTTACCGCAAAAAAGCAAGACACTTGTAAAATACATTTTTGATTGGCGCTTTATACTGGAAGTTGCAGTTGCTGTTGCGCTTCGCATTCTATACAGTGTATTTTCAAGCAACATGGGGAGTATTCTTTATGCTAAAATGCTTTCCAGCAGCACAGCTGATGTTTTGATGATGTTTTTTGATTTTCTTTTTATTGCCTTAACTCTTGCAGTATTGTTTTTTATCGAGAAAAAGGAAACAAGAAGAAATCTTTATTTAACATTATCTATCCTTATTTTATTTGCTGCACTCAATGGTGCATCAAACTGGCTTACTGTTGGAGCGACTCAGATTTTTAAGAATTTTCTTGGTTATGCAAGGGTTTTTACAAATCTTTCATTTGTAGACCTTTTTATAATAGCCGCACAGGTTGTAAAGATTTCTGAAAACAAAAAATCTTTTTACGGATTGTTACTTATGAACTATGTGCTTATCATTTTAGGTTTATTTGTAGCAAATCCTATCATTATTAGATTAGCACAAAATGCTAATGGCCAATATCTGGCATCTTTTGTCTATTTTTTTGAGGCAGTTGTGGTGTATTTTTTCTTTGCATACATCCCGTATTTTTTATCTGTAGATGATTTTTGGAAAGGGGTCTACCACGGTTTTATTTGTTCGTTTAAGAAATTTTTTACTACTTTAGTTCTTTCTGTTTCTGCTGCATTTATTATCTATTTTTTGCTCGGGAAATTAATGATAGTAGGTGGCAATGTGGCTCAGGGGTATTGGTATCTTGTAATTTTCTCTGCAATTTATTTTCTTAATCTATTTGCCCTTGCTGTATTTTTTGTTATTACGACTTATATCGGAAAAGCAGAATTCGGTAAAATTGTAAGTGAGGAAGTAGAAATTAATGAAATTGAAGAGGATGGATGAACGACGAAATATATATAAAAGGCGCACGTACACATAACCTAAAAAATATATCACTGCATATACCACGAAATAAATTGGTGGTTATTACTGGGGTGTCTGGCTCTGGAAAGTCATCTCTTGCCTTTGATACACTTTACGCTGAAGGGCAGAGACGGTATGTCGAATCACTTTCTGCTTATGCGCGGCAATTTATCGGCGTAATGCAAAAACCTGATGTAGATTATATTAGGGGACTTTCGCCCGCTATTGCTATTGACCAGAAGATTGGAAGCAAAAATCCACGCTCAACAGTGGGGACAATGACAGAAATATATGATTATCTAAGGCTTCTTTTTGCAAGGATTGGCATTCCGCATTGCCCTAATGACGGTACGCCCATAAAAAAGCAGAGTAGCGATGAAATTATGGAGCAGATTTTTGGAAAGACGGAAGGCGAGAGGGTAGAGATCCTTGCCCCTGTTGTAAGGGGGAGAAAAGGAGAGCATAAAGCCCTTTTTGAAAAGCTTCTCAGGAAAGGATATGCAAGGGTAATGGTAGACAATATTGCCTACTCATTGGATGAAAATATTTTAATGGACAAGAACAAAAAACATAATATAGACATTGTGGTGGACAGAGTAAGAGTTACAAAGGAGGAGCAATCAAGAATTGCTGATTCAGTAGAACTTGCGCTTTTAGAGGGAGATGGAATTGTAAAAATTATTGCGCGTGAAGGAGAAGAATATCTTTTTTCAGAAAAACTTGCTTGCCCTAAATGTGGTTTTAGCATGGAAGCGATTGAGCCACGATTTTTTTCTTTTAATAGTCCCTACGGTGCTTGCCCTGAATGTGGGGGATTAGGTTTTAAAATTGAACCTGATCCGGAGCTTATTATAAAAGATTGGAATAAATCTCTTGCAGAACGAGCAATATTAATACCCGGTTTTAGAGGGATGGATACATTCTCATATCAGGTTATTCTGGATACGGCACGAGCAAATGATATTGATATTTTTAAACCTCTCAAGGAACTTAAGGAAGAAGAGCTTGATGTAATTCTGTACGGTCCGGATCGTAAGGTGCCGGTACATTTTGAAAATAAAGAAGGAAGAAATTATGATTTTAATGTAAAATTTGAAGGTGTTATTCCGCTGCTTATAAGAAGATACAAAGAAACTACATCAGATGGGATGCGTGAAGAGTATGCAAAATTTATGCAAAGAATTGAGTGTCCGGCATGCAATGGAAAAAGATTAAAAAAAGAAGTACTCGCCGTTACTATAAAGGAAATGAATATTGCGGACATTACATCTCTTCCTCTTGAAAAATCATATCAGTTTTTTAGAGAAATGACAAATAAATTAACAAAGCAGGAGAAAATAATATCGCATCAAATATTAAAAGAAATAAAAGACCGATCAAAGTTTTTATTGGATGTAGGTCTTGGCTATCTTACATTAGACAGGACTTCCGCTACGCTTGCCGGTGGCGAAGCACAGAGAATACGCCTTGCAACACAGGTAGGGTCTAAACTTGTTGGCGTACTGTATGTTTTAGATGAACCTTCCATTGGCCTTCATTCCAAAGATAATGAGAAACTGCTTAATACCCTGAAAGAGCTGCGTGACCTTGGCAATAGCGTGCTTGTTGTTGAACATGACGAGAAAACAATTCGTGCTGCTGACTATATCATAGATATGGGACCTGGAGCCGGGGAAAAGGGTGGATATATTGTTGCAACAGGGCCTTTAACAAATATATTAAACGAGAAGAGGTCTCTTACAGGCAAATATTTGATGGGAAAATTAAAGATCCCTGTTCCAAAAAAGAGAAGAAAAGGCAACGGTCAATACCTTACACTTATTGGGGCAAGCGAACACAATTTAAAGGATATTACAGTACATTTTCCGCTTCATACATTTACTTGTATTACTGGTGTGTCTGGTTCTGGAAAAAGCACTCTGATACAGGATGTATTGTGGAGGGCGCTAAGGAAAAATCTGTATCGTTCTCATGAGCAGCCTGGTAAATACAGAGAACTAGAGGGTGCAGGGTTTGTGGATAAAGTGGTTATCGTAGACCAGTCGCCTATTGGACGTACACCTCGTTCTAATCCTGCTACATATACAGGTGTTTTTACGCCAGTAAGAATGCTTTTTTCGGCACTTCCAGAATCAAGGGCAAGGGGGTATAAACCCGGGAGGTTCAGCTTTAATGTAAAAGGTGGGCGGTGCGAAGCATGTCAGGGGAATGGATACACAAAGGTTAAAATGCAATTTTTACCCGACGTATATGTACCGTGTGAAGTGTGTAAAGGCAAGAGGTATAATAAAGAAACACTTGAAATTCATTACAAAGGGAAATCTATTGCAGATGTTCTTGATATGACTGTAAGAACGGCGCTGGAATTTTTTGAAAATATTCCTCAAATAAAACAAAAATTAGCATTTCTCGACGATGTAGGCCTTGGTTATATAAGATTGGGACAATCTGCGCTGACGCTTTCCGGTGGAGAGGCTCAGCGTGTAAAACTTGCTTCGGAACTTCAGAAGAAAGGCACTGGCAAAACAATTTATTTTCTTGATGAGCCTACTACTGGTTTGCATTTTGCCGATATCCATAAACTTATTGATGTGCTGAACCGGCTTGTTGATAAAGGCGACACGGTCATTATTATTGAACATAATTTAGATATAGTGAAATCAGCTGATTATATTATCGATTTAGGTCCGGAAGGCGGAGAAAAGGGCGGGTATGTTGTTGCAGAAGGCACGCCAGAAGAGATAGCAAACAGTCATAAGTCTTATACAGGAATGTACTTGAAGAATATCCTTGGATAGATTTATCTAATTACATTAAAGAGTAGTAGTGTTCTATTGAGCAAGTATAGAAACAGCACGATAAACACAATACCTGTCCAGAGTTTTATTGTTGCAATGCGATTAGTGAACCACTCGGTTATTTTTTCTGATGTCGCTCCTCTGTACACTATATACACGATGACGACAAGAGGAAGAATAAACATAATATTGTACAGGATGAGATAAAGAGTTGCTTTTACCTTAAATGCAGGGATGCTGTGTATGTAAACAATAGTTGGTAAATACGTCTGACCTGTGCAGGAAAACGATACAATCGAAACAGGAAACGCGACAAGAAATGAGAAGATAGCAATGCCCTGTACTTTAGGATTACGCAAAAGGGAATGAATTGTCCTTTTTTCCGTGTGAGAAAGTTGAAGTGCCATATTTTTTAAATGGCCTCTTTTTGCTTTTATGTAGTCCCCGATGGTAATAGTTGCAAGAACAAGTGTTATTATGGCTGTCACAAGGTATACCCATTTTGCAATTTCATTAAAGTATTGCCACTCTGATATGATTTTGAAAAGTCCTATGCCAAGCAAGAAATATGAGAGGCCAAACCCAAATATAAAAGATAGCCCAACGGATAGAATATTTTTTTTTGTTTTGCCTCTGAGAAGGAGAAAAGAGATAAAAAAGATAAGTACAGTAAAAGCACATGGGTTATATCCGTCGATAAAACCTGCTCCTAATATAGCAAACACACCAAATTTTTGGAAGAGCTCTATGAGGTAATTGTTGCCACCGCTATTTGTCTGAAGAACATTTTCAATAAATTCAGTTTCTTCTGCGTTGTAGCTCTTGATTATTCCTTCTAATGTTCTTGTGATTTCTTCCCGGGTGAGAAATTTTTCTCCGATGAAAACGGTGGGGGCAATATTTCTTTTATTTTCAGGGACATTATACTCTTTATTAAAGTGGGCAAGCAGTTCCTTGTTTTTATCATCCGATAACGAGAATTCTTCAACTTCTATTTCAGGGTAGATCTCTTTTAACGCCTCAAGGTAATGTCGCGTAATTTCACACTCTTCGCATCCCGGAGTGGAGAAATATATAATAGGAATCCTCTCTTTTCCATTTGCTGTAAACGGAAAAGAGAGGAGCAATATGAATACTAAAACAAATATAAAAGTAAAATGTTTTCTATATGTCACGGAGTATTGATCTTAATGGTTCTTGTATTTGAGTCCCAATCTACTGTGCAGCCTAAAGATTCTGCTACAAAACGGAGGGGAAGCATCGTCCTGTTATTTATTATAATCGGCATCACGGAGTGGTTACTTTCATCAATCAATTTTGTAACGCCACTTACCTTTGCCTCTGGATTTTTTATCCAAAGTTCAATTGTTGTGCCTTTAAAATTGATTGTGGCTTTTCTATCTGCGCCTTCCCAGCTAATTGTTCCTCCTAGTGCTTCAACAATTGCTCTAATGGGAACGACTGTCCTACTCCATGCAGGAATAATAATGGGTTTTGTTCCTCGCCCCGGATCTATTTCCACGGATACTCCATTGACTGTCATATATGGATTATCAGGCTGGAGCGTGATAATAATTGTTTTGGCAGGATCATAAATCACCGTTATTGTTTTTTCTACGCTCTTTTTTGATAAAGGATAGATTGCTTTTACTTTTATGGGGATAAGACTGCCTTTGATTTCTGGTACAAAAGAGTAGGCAAATTCGCCATTATTTGATACGTTTACTTTTTTATTGTTGATGTAAACTTCGGTATTATATGGCGAAACGTTGCCAATGACAGTGATTTCTTTTGTTTTAATTGTGGTCCATTCGCCTGGTGATGTGACACTTAACATTGGCACTGTTGTATCAAGAATTATTGTAATCGTCTGGTATGTTTTGTTTCCCGCAAGGTCAGTTGCTGAAATGTTGATTGTGTTTTCTCCAAGGTCTAACATAACCTCTTTTGCAAAGGTCAAATCATCCTTTATGTTTACAAATCCTTGCATTATGGAGAGTTGTGCAGCTTCGCTTAATATTCCGTAAATGAGTATTGATTCGTCTCCAGTGTAGCAGGGGTCATCTTTGGGTAATTCTATATTAATTACAGGAGCTGTTGTATCTACCTTAAATTCTTCAGATTTTTCTTCCTCGATATATGTGTCTGTTTTACTGTAATAATACAGAGTATGAATTCCCTCCGGGATCTGAAGGGGGTCTACATATTCGGAATAAGTTCCTTCGTCCAGTTTATAGAATGTTGTAATGGTTTCGGAAGTGTTTGTTTCCCCGGTGAGTGTTATTTCAGGTTTTGTTTTGTAATAATTATTGTATCCATCCGGAGAGAGAGGATTTGTTGCAATCTGGGTAAAAACAATATACTGCGACTTTATTTCAAATTCTGTTTCCGCAGGTTCCGGTTCGCTGTCTGTCCATATCCTTAATGTGTAGATGCCTTTTTCCGGTGGATTTTTTAAGCCAAAGCCTCCATCTATCTTTATAGTGGTATCTCTATTTTTATTGATAGAGTATGCAAGAGTGATAGTCATTATGTTTTCCTGGATGGATACATCTCTAATCTCTTGCCCGTTTACTGCGATGTTATTTTTATGAGGGATGCTTGGAAAGACAGTTCCCGAGGGAAACTGAATGTATATATTCTGCCCATTATATAAATTTCCTTTTTCTCCTGTGGTGAATGTGATGTTGTATGCTCCAATGAGACTGCTTGCATTCGGTGTTACTGCAACTTCAAGATTTTGTATTTGCGTTGATGTGATTTCGTATTCATCTGATTGCATTTTACCCTGTTTTGTTGTCCAGAGTGTTAAACTATACACTCCCGGTGTTTTGGGGTTCCATATGTTTGCCTGGCTCTTAATCTCGACATTTACTGTTTCCCCTGCTTTAATTGTTATTCCGCCGGGGATTTCAAGATATATTGTATAGGGAACATCACTCATTTTTCCAACACGAGCTGGTTTATAGTTGTTTATAAGGAAATATTCAAGGTGCCAGTTATTGGGGCAACTGCACGGAAGCGTTGTTCCTTCCGGAAATTTAATAATAATGTCATCTTTTCCGCCTATAAGGTCTGCGGTTGTGACGAAACTTATACTATAACTTGCAATGGAATCTCTGAGCGAGGGATTTACCGTTACGGTAACCAAAGAATCGGCACGGGCGTTCATTGTAAAAGAAGGCAGTAGAAAAAGCATACTTATTAAAACTACAATAATTTTTTTCATTCTATTCTCCTCCTAAAAATTCTTTTATATTTGATAGTGTTTCTCTTGTTGGTTCGCACGGGCCCCTGTAAAAAAGGGTAAGATCTTTATCAACAAGGGCAATGTAAGGGGAAGCATCTATTTTTAGTTGTTTTGCAAGAGTTCTATCAGTGTCTTGTATTATGATAGTTCCCTCAGGGAGCTGGTCTCCTATTTTGTGCGCATCCTCGAGGGTATCGCTAAACGAGAATACAAGAAATTTTGTATTTGAAATGTCGTATTTTTCAATTTCATTTGCAATTCTTTTAACGGAAGCAACACATCCTCCACAATGCGGGTTTCCGCCGATAAGGATAAGCTTGTAATCTTTTAGTTGGCTCAGGTCAACAGCCTCTTCGTTAATATCATCTGTTTCTATTGGCTCAATCTTTATCCCTTTTTCTGCAAATACGAATTCACCTTTTGAAATTTTGTCATACTCAGTTACTCCATATTTTTCTATATAAAAAAGGCTCATCGCCGCTTTGACTTTATTTTTTATGAGCAATGCCGTGTTGCTGTCATTTGTATAGATGCCGTCGACTTGAAGGATGAACTGATTGGCGGTTTTTCCCTTGAAGTCATCAAAAAATTTATCAAAATCTATGCCTAACGTGAAATATGCCGGCTTGAATGGTTTTAGTCCAAGCACATTAAGCTCATCGTCCACAATGAGCA
>QMOQ01000018.1 GCA_003650285.1 Caldisericota bacterium
AACAGTATAAAATTCCTTTTCAAGCATTCCATCTGCACCATTTCTAAATTTTACAACCTTTCCTTTTTCAAGAAGTCGATTTTCCCTATAATCTACTGAAAATGGAATAACAACTTCAACTTTCCTAACAATTTCTACATAATGCTTTACAATAATTTCTTGGTTATCATAAATTCTGCTTTCTAAATCAAAATTTACATAATCCCTGCTTCCAATATCAATATTCTTCTCATTGAGTAGCTCCTGAACAGTCTTTTTTTCTGTAAAAAATGACATCTTTTTCCTATCTACTATTAAATGCACTGGTCTCGTTCGCCCAATGACAATTTCACCTCTATAAAGTGTTTCGGCAAGTCCGGGAATTACAATATCATTCTCTCCTATGTCTATTTCTGCTTTGCTTAATATTTCATTAACAGTAAGAGCTTTTATAGAGAAAACCCGAGTTACATCAGCACCATCAACAATCGAATAGGAGTGAATAAAAAACAATGAGCAGGAAAAGAGGATAAAAACAGAAAGCCATATAATTTTACTGATTTTTTTCATTGCTTTTTCTCTCTTTAAGCTGCTTTTCAACCGCTTCAAGTCGCATATCTATACCTTTTAGGGTACGAAGAAGCTCCCCCATCCAATCAATATCAAAATCACGAATTGAAACAGGAGTTAATTCGTCAACGTTTTCTAATTCATCCACCTCTAACCCATTAATTTGAGCTACAAGTGAAAGCTTATTTTTCGCAATAAGCTCATTTTTTGCCGACTTTCCGACAAGTCGCGTAAGAAAAATTGTAGGGAAAAAATAATAAACCCCTCCACCCTCTGTTATAAGATTTGCCCCTTCACAAAAACTTATAAGTGACAATGGAGAAATTTGAAGTATATCCCCATTACTTAAAACAAAAAGTATGGATAGTTTCTTTTTGTCATTGTTCTTAATACGTGCAAACTGAAAAATCACCTTTTTGCTTATTTTAATTCCTTCATCCCAGAAAATTTGCCTTGCTATCTCAGGAAATGCCTTTTTGAACATCTTATCAACTGTTTTTACAAAATGGACAAGAAAAATAGAATAATCTGTATAAAAGATACCATTCTCCTCATCCAGAACTTTAGTTTCTCTTATCTTCTCCTTTAATATTTTTTTTGAAGCACGGTTGACAGTTAAAAAAGCACCTTTCAATGTCTTTACTCGCATCAAACCTCCTCATAAATTAACATAACTAAGGCAATAGTTTAACAAAAATAGAATTTTATGCAAGTTTAAGCCTTGATACAACATCCAAACAAAGATCGTTTATTTGTCCCGCTTTATATCGCATAGCACCCGCCATTGCAATCATTGCGGCATTATCCATAGAAAGATTTGGGCCAGGAAAATAAACATCCATGACAGATTTCTTCGCAAACTTTTCTCGGAGCCTCTTATTCGCCGATACCCCTCCCACTACACCGATAGCTTTGACATTAAAATCCTTTGCAGCGCGGAGTGTCCTCTGAACAAGTATATCAGTCAACGCTTCCTCAAAGCTTGCGGCAATATCGCCGATATGTCTTTCTATTTCATTTTTATGCTGATTCAAATAATAAATCCCTGCAGTTTTTAATCCACTATAACTAAATTCATACGGAGAACCTTTAAAATTTAAACGAGGAAAACGGTAAAAATGAGAATCTCCCTTTCTACCAAGCCGTTCAATAGCAGGACCTCCTGGGTAACTGTATCCCAAAGCTCGCGCAAACTTATCAAGCGCCTCACCTGCTGCATCATCTCTTGTTTTCCCTATCAATTGATACGAGAGATGTTTCTTCATCAAAACAAGTTCAGTATGCCCTCCAGATACAATTAGAATAAGCAATGGAAAAGGATTATTAATCTGGCACAGTGGAGAATTTTCAAGAAAAAGCGAATATATATGGCCCTCAAGATGATTTACGCCAATAAGAGGGACGTCAAGACTAAATGAAATTGCCTTTGCCGCTTCAACACCCACAAGTAGAGAACCAACAAGCCCCGGACCATAAGTCACAGAAACAATATCAATATCTTTTAATGTTTTATTGGAAAGATTCAGGGCTTCTTTAATTACATATCCTATAAGTTCAGCGTGTTTTCTTGATGCAATTTCGGGAACTATTCCTCCAAAATCTCTATGAAATTCATCCTGAGACGACAAGACGTTGCTTAATATTTTTCCCTTCTCGTTTAGAACAGCAACCGCTGTATCGTCACACGATGTTTCAATCCCAAGAATGATCATTCAACACCTTCCGCATTATAAGCCCAGATTCCCCATCGCTATAATAATCAAAAATTATGCCATTAAACTCAAATCCCAACTGTTTGTACAATTCCTGACCAGCTATATTTGTTTCTCTTACCTCAAGATACACTTCTTTCTTTTGCTTCTTCTTTGCAAGTTTTATTACAAACTCTATCATCTTTCTGCCAACACCTCTCCTTCTATAATCAGGGTGCACTGCGATATTTATAATATGCAATTTCTCTGGTTCTATCCATACGCCAAAAAACCCGATAATTTTATTCAAAAACTTCGCAACATAGTATCTTGAATTGCTGTTAAATAGATAATCCATTATGAACACTTCTCTCGGCCATGGATCAGGATAAGATAAAGTTTCGATCTGATATATCGCTTTTAAATCCTTTGTTGTCGCCAATGAAATATGCAAAGTTAACCCAATCATTTTTTCCTTTTGAATATCAAATTTGTAGAACGGAGGTATATGGGAGTAAGAGAAAGAGGATCATCCACTATACTTCCCTCTGTAAACTTCTCAAAAGATTTTTTTGCAAATTCATTAAAAGTTGGAATATGCACAACCACTCTTTTCTCCTTCAAAACATTTTTCAAAGAACTCACAGGAGTGATAATTATGGCTTCTATTTGCAACAATTCCTCCAGATTTATGCATAAATCCTGTTCCATTCGCTTTCCAAAATTAAAACGAGAGACAAAATATGCGTTTCTCCCAACAGGGATAACCGGAACCACTTCTTCTTTAAAACCTGACGCAATGAGCTCAAGTGAATTTAAGGCAACTAAGGGTATATTGAGCAAAAAAGCAAGCATTTTCCCTTCCACCACACCAATACGCGTTCCCGTAAAACTACCCGGTCCTTTTACAATTGATATAAAATCAATATCCTTCGGAGAAAAAGAAAAAAGCTCCATCATACTTTCCACTACATAAAGAATATTATTTGGCTGCTTTGAGGGAGGATTTTCTGCCACGGAAAAAAATAGCTTTTCCTCAGAAGAAAATACAATCATCGTAGGAGAAAACGCATTATTAATACAAAGTCCATTCATTAATATTCACTCCCTGTTCTAATATCTCTACAAAAAGAATTCTTTTATTCTTACCTGCTTTCTCTATCCGGATTTCGACAGATGGTTTAATATAATTTTTCACTTTTTCTGCCCACTCAATAAGAATAAACCCATCTCTGTCAAAGTATTCAAAAAACCCTAAATCATCAATCTCCTTAAGATCCTTCAATCTATACAAATCAAAATGATAGAAGGGTACTTTTCCTGAACAATACTCTCTAATAAAAACAAATGTAGGGCTATCAATATTTTCTTCTACACCCAATCCTTCAGCAAATCCTTTTGCAAAAACAGTCTTACCGGCACCTAGTTTACCTTCAAGGAATAGCACTCCATTCTTAATGCCGCTACCAATAAGATGCATTGCAAGATTCTCACCAATTGTTCTCGTCTCTTTCTCACTATGTGATACAATATTTGCATTTTTCATTTTTTTATTGCTCGCTCTTATAATAACAAATATCACTAAACTTTCAAAGAAAATAAGGATGTAAATTATATAAAAAAATATATTGCTTTCAACTTATTGTAAAATTTTTAAGTTTCAATTTATTTTAAAAAAGCAATGTCGTACAATAATATTTTCACTGGCTTAATAAGTATTTATTAACATTTTAAAAATTTTTATTTTAAAGTATTGACATAGAAACCAAACTTTATATAATATGTTTAGCACTCAAGGTAATAGAGTGCTAAAAACAATAAATATAACAGAAAAGGAGGTTTTAGTATGGCTAAAATTGAACCAATTGGTGATCGTCTTGTAGTGCAAATTGAAGAATCTGAAGAAAAAACAAAATCAGGCATTGTATTGCCGGACACAGCGAAAGAGAAGCCACAAAAAGGTAAAGTCGTGGCAATAGGCAGTGGTAAAATACTTGATAGTGGGAAAAAAGTCCCTCTCGAAGTAAAAAAGGGAGATATAGTGATTTTCTCCAAGTATGCGGGAACAGAAGTAAAATTGGAAGAGGAAAAGTATTTAATCCTTTCCGAAAATGACATTTTAGCAATTCTTAAATAAGGAGGCAAAACATGGACGCAAAACAAATTCTATTCAGCACAGATGTAAGAAAAACCATAAAAGATGGTGTCGACAAATTAGCAAATACGGTAAAAGTTACACTTGGGCCAAAAGGAAGACACGTAGCATTAGAGAGAAAATTTGGTTCTCCGGTACTCTCTGACGACGGTGTGACTATTGCAAAAGAAATTGAATTAGAGGATCCAAATGAGAACATTGGCGCACAACTTGTAAAAGAAGTGGCATCCAAGACAGAAGATATTGCAGGTGATGGTACAACAACTGCAACAGTGCTAGCGCAAATAATGATCAACGAAGGGATAAAAAATGTTACTGCCGGTGCAGACCCATTACTCCTCAAAAAGGGAATGGATAAAGCTATAAAAACAGTAGTAGAAGAAATGCAGTATCTTAAAAAAGATATCAGCACAAATGAAGAAATCGCACAAATTGGAACAGTATCTTCAAAATACCAAGAAATAGGTACTGCTATTGCAAGCGCTTTAGAAAAAGTAGGCAAAAATGGCGTTATCACAGTCGAAGAATCACAAACACTAGGCATTGATGTAAAAACAGTCGAGGGTATGCAATTTGATAGAGGATATGTATCACCATATTTTGTGACTGATCCCGACAGAATGGAAACAGAATTAAAAGATCCTTTCATAGTCATCACAGATAAAAAAATATCTTCAGTACAGGATTTTTTACCACTTTTAGAGAAAATTGTACAGAAAGGTAAACCATTCCTCATTATTGCAGATGATTTAACCGGTGAAGCCCTTGCAACACTGGTACTTAATAAAATAAAAGGAACTTTCTCCTGCGTAGCAGTGAAAGCACCTGGATTTGGCGACAGGAGAAAAGCAATGCTTCAGGACATTGCAATTCTTACGGGAGGCCAAGTCATATCAGAAGATCTTGGACTTAAATTCGAAAGCATAACGCTTGATATGCTAGGAAGAGCAGATATCATAAAAGTAGACAAAGATAATACAACAATTGTCAGTGGAAAAGGAAACAAAAAAGACATAGATGCAAGAATCAACCAAATCAAGGAGCAAGTTAAAACAACCACTTCAAACTATGATAAAGAAAAATTAGAAGAAAGGCTTGCAAAACTTGCTGGCGGCGTTGCAATTATTAAGGTAGGCGGTGCTACAGAAACAGAAATGAAGGAAATGAAACACAGAGTAGAAGACGCAGTAGCCGCAACAAAAGCAGCTCTTGCAGAAGGCATTGTAGCAGGCGGAGGAACAGTATATTTAAACACACTCCCTGCTCTTGATAAAATTAAAGCAGAAGGAGACGAAAAAACAGGTATTGAAATTGTAAAAAAAGCATTAAAAGAACCAATAAAGCTTATTGCACAGAATGCGGGATACGACGGTGTTATTGCACTTCATAAGGTACTGGAATCTAAGAAGGACATAGGATTTAATGCAGAAACAGGAAAATTTGAAGATATGTTCGAGGCAGGTATTATTGACCCACTCAAAGTTGTAAGAATTGCTCTGCAAAATGCAGAAAGCATTGCATCACTTCTTATAAGCACAGAATCCATCGTTACAAGCATTCCAAAAGAAGAAAAACCGATGCCAGCTGCTCCACAATATCCGGGATATTAATATCTAAAAATAGAATAAAAATGCCTCTCCTTACGAGAGGCATTTTTATTTGCATTAAATCTTCATATTGAAGTATACAAACACTATTTTATTTAAAACTTTTTCCTTTTGACTAAAATCTGCAAATTAAACAAAAATCTAAACTCCCATATTATAAAACAACAATCCCTAACATAAACTTCGTAAAATAAGATATATGTTATTTTAAATATTTCCTCAAAACATTATCTCTCATTGTAAATCTGCAATCTTATTATATAATGGCAATAGAGAGGAAGGCATAATGAATGATACAAATAACATTGTTACCATTTTATTCTGGTCTTTTATACTTCTTGCGCTGATCAGCCCTTGGTTTAGGCAGAAAAATCTGGAAAGTGCGCGACTTTCATTAATACACAAAATAGAAAAAAAGAGGAAATCGCGAGTTATCGCGCTTATTCACAGACAAGAAACAATGGCTTTACTCGGCTTCCCAATAATGAAATACATAAATATAGAGGACTCGGAAGCGATACTTCGAGCCATAAGATTAACACCAAATAAAATGCCTATAGATATTATCCTGCACACCCCAGGAGGATTGGTGCTCGCAACAGAACAAATAGCCCATGCATTAATACAACACAAAGGAAAAGTCAGCGTATTTATTCCCCATTATGCAATGAGCGGGGGAACAATGATTTCTCTTGCCGCTGATGAGATTATAATGGATGAAAACGCTGTTTTAGGTCCTGTAGATCCACAACTGGGACAGTATCCTGCTTCTTCCATTTTGAAAGTCTTAAGGGAAAAAAATAAAAATAAGATAGACGATGAAACATTAATTTTGGCAGATATGGCAAAAAAAGCTGAGCACCAAGTAAAAACATTTGTCAGAACAATACTCATCTCAAATGGCTATTCTGAAAAGAAAGCTAAACAGATTGCAAAAATATTGACGGAAGGCAAATGGACTCATGACTATCCCATTCTATATCAAGAAGCAGAAAAATTAGGATTGAATATTTCCAAAAATATGCCAGAAGAAGTTTATTTGCTAATGAATCTATATCCTCAAAATCCAACTTTAAGACCGTCTGTATACTATGTGCCACTTCCATATAAAAAACCAAAGAAAACACCGAAAAAACCATCAAAATGAATAATGACAATGATACAGTGAACATTAATAAAGTCGAAAGAATTGTAAGAGTAGCAATAGGGATTCTAACTTTCTATCTTGGCATTCAGGTAACAAATATCAAAAATTTATTCGATGCGGGATATTACATGTCTCCTTCCACAAAATACCTATTTGCTCGAATAATTGCCTTATCTCCAAATATTTTTAGAATTATTGGCTGGTCTGTTGGATTTATACTCATCTTTACAGGCATTAACGGCTTCTGTCCTTTTTATAAACTGTTTCATATCAATACAAATAAAAAATAACAGAAAAATAATATTTTTTTGATGCTCCGAGTTAAAGATCCTTGTAAAATAAATTTTTTACAAAAATATTTTTAATAAAAAAGATTTTTCTTACCCAATATTCTTTTGTCTTATAAAAGCCTATTTTATTAAACGCACAAAGTGAATCCTTATTATAAGAATCTATTGCAACACAAGCCTTTGAATATCCATGTTTCTTAAATACATCTATGGCATATTTTATTTCATTGTATATCAAACCCGACCCACGAAATTCTAGAAATGTAAAACAATCAAAAAAATAGATATCGCTTTTTCTCAATCGAAATAACGAAAACTGCTCTTCAGAACAAGCCAAAAAACAGTAAGAAGCAAATTCACCATCAACAAAAGAAACAACAAGTTTTATTGTCGCAGAAAGCCTGTATTTAAAAATACGGAGTTTTTCATATCCCAGATTTTTTTTAATCTTGGCTTTCAAAAAGGATGGCAACTCATCAAAAGAATAAAATATTTTGCTTTCTGATTTTACTCTCGGCTTCATAAACTTTATCTTATCAAAAGAAAGCTCAAAATAATAAATAATGCGTTTTTCATAGATATTCGACTTTAATATTTTTAAAAAATTTTCAGGTCCTATGCAAATCAAATAAAATAAAAGTAGTTTAATTCTTGCCATATTTTATTATAATATAAGCATGGAAATCACAAAGGAACAATTTGAAGAAATAATTAAAGAGAGTTTGGATGAAATACCTGACTACTTTAAAAATCACATTCAAAATCTTGAATTCCTTACTATGGATTACCCAACAGTAGGTATGTTGAAAAGAATACATCTTTACAAAAAGGGCACTTTGCTTGGATTATACGAAGGAATTCCTCTTAGAAAAAGAGGGCCGGGATATCAAGGAGTACTTCCAGACCGGATAATACTATTTATCGGTCCTATCCTTCGTGAGTCAAATAGAAAAAAAATACCACTCAAAGAAAAAATTAAAAAAGTATTAATGCACGAAATTGGTCACTATTTTGGACTTTCAGAAAAAGAGTTAAGAGAAATGGGGATTAGATGAAATTCAGAAGTATAATCAAAAAAAATCTATTTGCACTACTTATATTAATATTTGTGTTTTCTGCCACAGAAACACTAAATGAAGTCAACTTCACTCCTCACCAAATACCATTATTCTTCGACCAAGAAGAACGGAAAGCAATGAATATATTGAAAAATGGAGTAACAATAAAGATGCGCCGTATTACACGGCCAAAAATGCTAAAAGGACTGTATATAACAGGATGGACTGCGGGCCTGGACCAGTTTAGCGATTACATAGAAATTGCAAAAGAAACTGAGATAAATACATTCATCATAGATGTAAAAGATGCAACGGGCTACCTCTCTTATGAATCAACCGTGCCTTTTTCAAAAGATATAAATTCTTCAATCAAAAAAATAAGCAACATACAAAAGATTGTTGCGCAGTGCAAGGAAAACGGCATCTACCCTGTTGCAAGAATCGTTGTGTTTAAAGATCCACTTCTTGCTGCGAAAAGAAAAGATCTCGCAATCAAAAAGAGTAATGGAACAATCTATTATGATAGAAGCAATATTTCCTGGGTTGACCCGTATTCAGAAACGGTATGGCAATACAATGTGGATATAGCAGAAGAAGCTATCTCAATGGGATTTGAAGAAATACAGTTTGATTATATACGTTTCCCTGCTGTGCCAAATAGTATAGAGCTTCTATATCCTTACAATAAAAAAGCTATTTCGAAAGAAGACAACATCCAGTTGTTCCTTAAATATGCAACAGATCGGATACATAAATACAAAGTAAAAGTAGAAGTGAATATATTTGGTTTGGTGTTATCTGCAACAGATGATTTAGGAATAGGTCAAAATCTTGAAAAAATTGCTACCTACGCTGATTATTTATGTCCTATGGTTTACCCATCACATTACGCGCAAGGAAGTTATGGCATTAAAGATCCTGATTCTCATCCTTACGAAACAATTCTTAAGACCCTTCAGGCTGGAATAAAACGCCTTAAGGCAATCGATTCAAAATGCGAACTTATACCGTATCTTCAAGATTTTTCATTATACCATTTTTACGGGAAAAATGAGGTACAACTAGAAAAAAAGGCAGTTTATGATAATGGAATAGCCGATTGGTTTCTGTGGAATGCAGAAAATCTATATACAATAGATGCATTAGAAAAAGAATAGCAACAAAATAAAACTATTAAATTGAAACAACAAGTTGTGATAATAAGCCGTGAATAAGGAAAGAAAAAGATGAGAGAAATTAAAGAACACCCGGTTTTGCATTTCAAAAAACAGAAAAAAATTCATTTTGTATTTGAGGGCAAGGAAATGGAGGCATATCAAAATGAAACCGTTGCAATGGCATTGTATCGCAACGGCTTGAATGTATTCTCTAAAAGTACTAAGCTCCACAGGCCAAGAGGGATGTTCTGCGCAATAGGAAAATGCTCGTCCTGTATGATGCGAGTAAACGGCATACCCAACATAAAAACCTGCATTCTTCCTGTGAGAGAAAGAATGGTTGTTGAAAGACAAGATGGAATGGGAGAAAAACCGGACAGAATCGAACATTTCCCTCCTCCAATTGAAATAAATAGAGACGTAGTCATCATTGGAGGAGGACCAGCAGGTTTAAATGCTGCAATTACACTTAAAAAATATGGAGCATCACCATTAATTGTCGAACAAAATCCACTTCTTGGTGGACAACTTATCAAGCAAACACATAAATTTTTTGGTTCGGAAAGAGAGAAAGCAGGAACAAGAGGCATAAAAATCGCATCCAAAATGATTAACACAATAAAAAAGGAAAATATAGAAAATTTTGTAAGCAGTACTGTATTCGGCTTCTATCCCCCTAATACAATTGGTGTATTCAAAAAAAATCAATTTGTAAAAATCAAAAGTAAATATTTCATATTTGCTACAGGAGCCGCAGAGAAAATGATACCATTCCCAGGAAATGATATTCCCGGAGTATTCGGTGCAGGCGCAGCACAAACATTAATGAATGTCTTCGGCATAAAACCAGGAAAATCCATATTGATGGTAGGAGCAGGAAATGTTGGCCTAATTGTTTCATATCAGATGCTTCAAGCTGGTATCAATGTAAGGGGGGTAATAGAAGCTCTGCCTAGCATCGGGGGATACTTCGTACATGCAGCAAAACTCAGACGTTTTAATGTACCAATCCTTACCAGCACAACGATTAAAAAAGTAAACGGAAACAAACATGTCGAGCAAGCAGTGACAATAGATCTTGATAAAAAATTCAATGAAATCCCCGGCACAGAAAAAACATGGGATGTAGATACAGTATGTCTCTCTACTGGCCTTATACCATCAGTAACATTGCTTGCACAAGCAGGATGCCAATTAAAGTACGTGCCCTCTCTTAGCGGGTATGTCCCAATAAGAAATAGATTTCTTGAAACATCTCTTAAAAATACATTTGTAGCGGGAGACATTGACGGGATAGAAGAAGCATCAACCGCTATGATAGAAGGAACAACTGCTGCATACTCAGTGCTCATTAAAATGGGAAAAGATGCAACAAAAGAAAGAGAATCTTCTATAAAAGAATTGAACATATTACGAAGCGGGCCTTTCGGAAAAAAAATAAGAGAAGGACTGAAAGAGGTACAATATGAGTAATTTTTTAAAAACAGGATTTTTGAAAACAGAGGATATAAAAGAAAATTTTCCATCAGTGGAAAGAATCAGAAAAAAACCTGTTGCTATCATTGAATGCCCACAAGAAATCCCGTGTAACCCCTGTGTCACATCCTGCACAGTACACGCAGTTTCAATGAAAACAATCAATAGCATTCCCGATATAGATTTCGATAAATGTATTGGCTGTGGAAATTGCATCAAAATTTGCCCGGGGCTTGCAATCTTTCTTATAAACATAAAAGATGGAAATGGGATAGTAAGTTTGCCATATGAAATGCTACCGACACCAAAAAAGGGAGAAGAAGTTAATCTCTTAAATAGAAAAGGCGAAAAAATAGGAAAAGGAACAGTAACAAAAATTATCCTGCCAGAAAAAGACACAAGTGCTGCAATAATCACGGTACAGTTTAACGATCCAGAACTTGTGTATGAAGCAAGAAATATCGAGGTGCAAAATGAAGGATGAAGAAATTATTATCTGCAGATGCGAAGATATTACATTAAAAGAAATAAAAGATGCAATCCATAAAGGATACAAAGATATTGAATCGCTACGAAAATATTTACAGCTGGGCACAGGGCCGTGCCAGGGAAAAACATGCATTCCTCTAACAGAAAAAATTCTTGCACAAGAATTAAAAAAAAGAATTGATGAAATAGCAATGCCTACAACACGCCCACCTGAAACTCCTGTGCCATTCGGAATATTCAATAAGGTAAAGGAATGAAAAATCGTGACATTGTAATCATCGGTGGAGGCATTACAGGACTTGCCACCGCATACTACCTTGTTAAATCTGGTATTAAAAATATCTCTATCCTTGAAAAATCCTACTTAGGATCAGGGTCTACAGGAAGATGTGGTTCAGGCATACGGCAACAATTTACAACAAAAGAACATATCGTTTTAATGAAGGAGAGCGTAAAACTCTGGAAAGAATGGAATAATAACCTTCCAATACCCATTCATTTTGAACAAGGTGGTTACCTATGGCTTTTAAACAACAAGAAAGAACTTGCTCGGCATAAAGAATATGTAAAATACCAAAATAAATTTGGCATAGAAAGTGTTATTATATCAATGAAAGAAGCAAAAGAAATTGTACCAGATTTAAACACAAACGATATAGTAGGAGCAAGTTGGTGTCATACAGATGGAAGTGCATACCCTTTCGACGTAACAAACGCACTGCAAACATTTCTTAAAGAAAAAAAAGTAGAAATAAATACATTTGAAGAAGTAAATGAAATTCATATAAAAAATGATAAAATTCAAGAAGTAATTACCACTAAAGACAAATATACAACAAATACTGTAATAAACGGTGCTGGATACGGAGCAAAATATATAGGGCAATTAGCCGGATTAAATCTTCCATTGCAACCATACAGACATCAAATTGCAGCTAGCGAACCTTTGCGTAATTTTTTAGGCCCAATGGTTGTAAAAGATGAACTCTATTTTTTACAAACTCACAGAGGAAGAATTATAGGTGGAACAGACTTAAAAGAACCCCCGCTATCAAATCTGAATTCGACGTTAAACTTCCTTGAAGAGTATTCAAAACAAATTACAAGTGTTTTACCAATTCTTTCTTCAGTAAATATAATGAAACAATGGGCAGGATATTATATAGTAACACCTGATCGTCACCCAATATTAGGGCCAACAAAAATAAATGGATTCATACTGGGATGTGGATATTCTGGGCATGGTTTCATGTTAGGTCCAGTTGTAGGTAAACTTCTTGCATCACTTATAGTTCACAAAAATATGTATATCCGCGAGGCAAACAATCTCACTTTAAAGCGCTTTAAAACAGGAAAACTTATCCAAGAAAGAGCAGTGATTGGATAAATACACAAAAAGTAAAAGGGGAATATATAGAGCCGCAACCCATACCATGAAAACACTTATTATTTATGTTTCAATGCATCACGGCAATACCAAAAAAATTGCCAAAGCAATGGCTGAAGTTCTAAACACAGATATAACAAAATTATCCGAGGTCAAGGCAAATATTCTCAAGCACTACGACCTTATTGGATTTGGTTCAGGTATCTACTACGGAAAGCACTCCAAGGAATTACTAAATTTTATCGATAGGTTAGACAGCCAAAAAGGAAAAATGGCGTTCGTTTTTTCCACAAGTGGAATAGATATCATCCCAATAATAAATGATTTCAATAAATTTCTGCAAAAGAGATTATTAAAGAAAGGATTTAAAATCAT
>QMOQ01000019.1 GCA_003650285.1 Caldisericota bacterium
TAAAAATTCCTATGGATGATTGGCTAAGGTTTTTTGGAATATGGATTGCTGAAGGAAGTGCTTATATTTCTAAAAAAGGATATTTTGTTAAGGTTGCAGCTTTTGGAGGCAATAAAAAAATAATTGAAGGATGGATTAAAAAGTTGCCTTTTAAGTATTATGTTACTGATACAGGATTTACCATTCTGAACAAACAACTTTACAGTTATCTCGTGCAGTTTGGGCATGCGCAGAACAAATTTATCCCCCTTGAAATAAAGTCTTTGCCGTCTGAGCAAATCAAAATCTTTTTAGACGCATATATGTTAGGGGATGGCAACAAAGAAACTTTAACGTTTACAACTGTTTCAGAAAAACTGGCAGATGATTTGCAAGAATTAATTTTAAAAGCAGGCTGGGCTTCTATTGTAAGAAAAATTCTAAAAGAAAAATTACCTATTAGAATGTTAAAGGGGCACCTCTTAAAATCCAATTATAATATTTATAAAATTAGAATCTCGAAAAAACAATTGACGCCCAAATTATACAAAAGGTCTTTTTCAAAAATAGATTACGATGATTACGTGTATGATGTTACAGTTCCCAATCATACCTTATACGTGAGAAGAAATGGGAAGGCTTGCTGGTCAAGTAACTGCTGGGAAGGATACGTTACTATCGAAATCAGTAACACAACGCCACTTCCCGTAAAAGTATATGCAAACGAGGGAATTGCACAGGTTCTTTTCATTAGTGCCGATAAAATATGCAAAACTTCTTACAAGGATAAGAAGGGCAAGTACCAAAAACAAACAGGGATATGGCTACCGAAAGTAGATTAAGAGAAGTACGGGTAAAACTACTGAATTATACCCCTCGACCGGATTATACTGTCGCAGTTGCTATGAGGCAGAGCAGATTTAAGGGGAGTATTATGTCTTTAAACCTTAAAGAAGATGAAGTAGAACATCTCGTTCATCTTGCTATAAAGCTGGGCCACTTTTCAGTGTTTGAGCATATCTCTTTTACTTTTGCGGTGGAAGGAATTTCTCGCAGTTGCAGTCATCAGTTTGTGCGGCATAGATTCTTCGCGTTTACCCAACAAAGCCAGCGATTTATTAAAGAATCAGATTTTCCCTACATCGTTCCTGAGTCAATTAAAAATAAAAAAGAATCCTACAAACTATATACAGAGACAATGGAATACCTTAAAGATGTTTATAAAAAGCTCTCGGACGAAGTAGCCATCGAAGATGCAAGATTTATACTGCCAAATGCAACGGAAACAAAACTTGTTGCAACAGCAAATGGAAGAGAGCTTATGCATTTCTTCCATGAAAGAATTTCAAAGTATGCTCAGTGGGAAATTCGCAAAGTAGCAGAGATTATGTTAAGGGAAGTAAAAAAAGTTGCTCCGGCAACATTTAATGAAAAAATGAAAGATTTCTATATTTAAAAACTTGCAAAATGATAGTAGCTATATATGATAGAGACAGCATAAAAATATGGAGGCACATAAATAATGAACTTCAATCTTTGGCTTTTATTGAATATTTTGGGTGGTAAGTAATGAAAAAATATCGTTATCTCACGTTTATTTTTGATGTGCCTGTTGTTGCTCTCTTTTCGCTATATATAATTTACCAGTTTAATAAAGGAGGAGAAAATAGCCTGAGAGGATTTATAATATCAGCAATATTCATAGGAATAATACCTCTGCTGGCATGGACACACCTTTTAAAACATCCAGGAGATTACAATGGCGAAAGGAAAATTTCATTCATTATTGATGCATTAAGCTATCCAATAGGGTTTATTCTTCTTGTTGTAAGCAAAAGTGACAAAATTTTTATTGCGCTTGGGTTATCATATTTGCTGAATGTTATTTTTCTTTTTACAGTTAATAAATTCGTATACAAAGTATCCGGGCATTCATCTGGTATTGCAGGACCAGCCACTGCTCTAACAATAATCAACGGATACAAAGGCATGCTTGCGTTTCTTCTACTTATCCCGGTTTATATAAGCAAGATAAAACTCGATGATCATACATTTATGCAACTCGCAGTTGGAGGAATAACAAGTATCTTAATTACGTGCATATCCTTCGCTGTAGTGGGTGTACTGTAATTAAGACAAATCAGGCAGACTTTTTATGCCTCGATACAAAAAGGAGGAAAAATAAATGAAAAAAGTAAAAATTGTAACTGATTCCACATGCTATCTCCCCGAGGAAATTATTAAAAAATATGATATCAAAATTGCTCCACTGTACGTAAGATTTGGTGATAAGGTTTATGCAGAACATGTAGATATACAAGACGAAGAGTATTACGAAAGAATGGAAAAAGGAGAACTTCCTGATACAACACAGCCTTCAACAGACGATTTTATAAAAATATATGAGCCACTTCTTGACGAGGGATATTCAATTATTTCTCCGCTTATGTCTACAAACATGAGCGGAACAGTTAATGCAGCAAATGCAGCAAAAAAAGCTCTGGGCGGCAATCCTGATATATACATATTTGACTCTCAATTCACTTCACTAGGGTTGGGGTATCAAATACTGGAAATAGCCAAAAAACTATATAAGGAAGGAATGAGTAAAGAAGATGTAATTAAAGAGATGCCAGCAATAAAAGATAAAATGAATATATTCTTTGTTGTAAAAGATCTATTTTACCTTGCGCGCCTGGGAAGAATTGGGCATGCTAAAGCACTGGTTGGCTCAATAGTAAAAATAAAACCGATTCTTTACTTCCACGATGGATTTGTTGATACACTTGAGCAGCCTCGTACTCTAAAAAAGGCAAAGCAAAGAACGCTGGAATTAACAAAAGAGATTGTAGATAAAAGAGGATTAAAATATATCTCAGTAATATGGGGAGATAACAGGGAAGAGGCAGAAGAATATAGAGATTTATGCGAAAAAGAATTTGGCGTAAAAATCCCTCTTACACGGTTGGGTCCGGTTATTGCAACACACACTGGCCCAAAAGTATTGTCCATTCACTTTTATACGGAGCGGTAGATAATTTTTCTAATGCATTTGTATAAAAAATAAGGACTTTGTTACTTCTTGTTACTTTTAAAATATAAAAGGAGCATTTGAATGTCAGCAGGCCGCACACCTGACACACGCATTGCCTGAGCAAGAGATTTAGGTCTTACCTGCATAAGGCGTTCTCTTCCTTCCTTTGAAAGAGAAGGGACAACTGAATAATCAAAATCCACTGGTATGGTGAATTTTTCCCATCGTATGGATTCTTTTATCTTATTCTGTTCCCTTACAATATATCCGGCATATTTAATCTCACTCTCAACTTCTTCAAGCAATTCATCCGGGTAATCTGCAAAAGAATGTTCAAGTTTCCTTAAATCTTCTTTTGTAAAATCATGCCTTTTAAAAAGGTCCATTAGCAACATAGGCTTGTTAATTTCTTTTATGCCAAAACTTCTTAGCCTGGACAAAGTTTCTTTATTCGGCTTTAAAGCTATACTCTCGAGTTTCATTTTAATTTCATTGATCATTTTTTCTTTTTCTTCTAATTTTCTATATTTCCGCTCTTCAACTACACCAATTTGATAACCTTTACGAGTTAGTCGTAAATCTGCATTATCCTGCCTGAGAAGTAATCGGTACTCACAATGCGATGGCGTAATTCTATATGGCTCAAATAGCTCTTTCGTAAGGAGGTCATCTGTCATCACACCCAGATAAGCTTCGCTTCTACTCAGAATAAACGGCTCTTTTCCTTTTATTTTGAGTGCAGCATTAATCCCGGCAAGGATACCCTGCCCCGCTGCTTCGTCGTACCCGGTAGTTCCATTTGGCTGTCCTGCTATAAACAAACCTTCGATAATCTTTGTCTCATAGTTTAAATTGAGCTGAGTGGGAACAATATAATCATAGTCTATCACGTACGCAGGCCGTATGATTTCTACATTTTCAAGTCCTGGTATCGTACGTAAAACTTCTAATTGATTTTCATACGGCATAGACATATACATTCCCTGCATATACATTTCGTTTGTGTGAAAACCTTCCTGTTCTAAAAAAAATTGATGCCTTACCTTATCTGGAAACCAGCGTACTTTTTCCTCCATAGATGGACAAGTTCTCGGTCCTGTTTTTACCATAATGCCCATAACAGAAGGAGACATATCTAAATACTTTCTGGTTATCTCTATTGTCTTTTCATTCGTCCAGCCCAGATATGAATCAATTTGATTTTTATAAATTTTAGGCTCATTCCAGAATGAAAAGTGCAATGGTGTCTCATCGCCTTTTTCAACGCTAAGTTTAGAAAAATCAATGGACCTTTTATCAACACGCGGCGTTGTACCTGTGTTAAAACGTTTTATCTTAAAACCAAGCTCCTTTAAATTATCAGAAAGACTGTTAGCAGGCGGTTCTGCCCATCGCCCAGCAGGCTCCATCCATTTTGAAATGTAAATCCTGCCGTTAAGATACGTCCCTGCAGTAATAACAACAGCGTCTGAATAAAATTTCATTCCGTCAGAAACCTCTACGCCTTTTACCCGATCTTTTTGAACAATAAGACGCGTTACAGTTCCCTGCCGAAGGTGCAAATGCGGTTGGCTTTCCACTCTCGCTTTCATTCCTAATGAGTATGCCCATTTATCACACTGCGCCCGCAAACTCCACACAGCCGGACCTTTGGATATATTTAGCATTTTTATCTGAGTAAGCGTTGCATCTGTATTGAGAGCCATAACACCGCCGAGAGCATCCACTTCGCGTACAACCTGTGCCTTACCAGGCCCACCAATTGCCGGGTTGCATGGCATCCAACCAATGCTGTCGCAATCAATTGTTACAAGGAGAGTTTCCACTCCCATTCGTGCTGAAGCAAGTGCCGCCTCAACTCCGGCATGCCCTGCCCCAACAACAATTAAATCAAATGTTTTCATAATACAATTATTATACCTTCTTTTGTAAAATGTCAATCGCACGTTTTAAATAGATAATTCACAAAAATTTGCTATTATTTTCCTATGCCATTATACTGTATTAAAAATAAAGTAGCAAAAAAGGAGGAAAATTATGAGCAATGGGAAAATTGCAACAGAATGGTTTTTTATAGGATTAACAACAGCGTTTATAGGAATAGCTGTAGCGCTTATACTTACTCCACCCACTTATTACACAAAAAGATTCCCGCGATAAGCAAACTGTTCTTTGATTGCTATTATAATTTCACAAAAAATGATTTAATGGAGAGAAAAAATGATTAAAATTGGAATTTTTATGCCTTATACGCAGGGTCTTGACACAATTTTTAAGAAAATAAAAAAAGAAATGGGATACAAAGGAAAAATTACATTAATCAAACCAAAAAATGAACTCGAAAAGAAAAAGGCAATCCCAGAAGTAGATATTGTCATTTCTGGTCCTCTCACAAATGAAGAAATCATAGAAGCAAAAAAACTTAAGCTTATTCAGGTACCGTATGCGGGAGTAGAAGAATTTAATCTAAATTTACTAAAAGACAGAAACATTATTCTCTCAAACGTTCATGGCAACGCAACATCCGTTGCAGAACATGCATTTAGTTTGCTTCTTACGCTAGCAAAAGGAATAGTGGTAAACGACAGAGATCTTAGAAAGGGTATGTGGCATGGCTGGATGAGTAACGAGCCAAACATAGAAATCGAAGGTAAAACGCTCTGTATCATAGGGCTGGGAAGTATTGGCAAAAAAGCAGCGCAGTTTGGAAAAACATTTGGTATGAATGTAGTAGGCGTGAAAAAAAATATAACCAATGTTCCGAATGTAGATAAAGTCTATGGAGCAAATAAAATAAAAGATGCAGTTTCAAAAGCAGATTTTATTCTCCTTGCAGTACCTGCAACAAATGAAACAAAAGAATTAATTAATAAGGGAATGTTCAACTTTATGAGCGGAAAATATCTTATCAACGTATCGAGAGGATCTGTAATAAATGAGCGAGACTTGTTCGTTGCACTCAAAAACCACACATTAAAGGGAGCGGCAATAGATACATGGTGGTTATATCCAAAAAAACAACATGAATTTCAATACCCATCACGCTATCCATTCTGGTTACTAGACAATATAATCATGTCACCACATACAGCTGGATATTCTGACAAAAGCATAGGAATAAATTGGGAAGAAGCTATAATAAATGTTATACGATTTGCTTCCGGCAAAAAAATTAAAAATATTGTAAGTACGGAAAAGGGTTATTAATTACTGTAAAAAAGGAGGACATATGGACATAAATATTTTTAGGAGAAAAAAGAAAATTGTAGTGCCAATTCTTACAGAAAAAAAAGTAAGAGAAACACCAGTAAGATGCCAATCTTGTGGTAATCTTATTAAATATGAGGATCTAAAAGAAAATCTCAAGGTATGCCCGTACTGTGGCTATCACTTCCGAATGGCAATAAGCGAACGGATAAATCTCATTGCAGATTCAGGCACATTCTCAGAGATAGATACAGAAATAAAAGCTGTTGATATGCTGGATTTTAAAGCTCTACTTGCCTACAAGGAACGCATAAAACAGACAAAAAATGAAACAGGGCTTGACTGTGCTGTAATCACAGGAAAAGTTAAAATTGGTGGATTTAACGCAGCAGTTGGGGTCTTTGCATTTGAATTTATCGGAGGAAGTTTAGGTTCGGCAACAGGAGAAAAACTCACAAGACTTATTGAGTATGCAAAAAAACGCAAGCTACCATTAATCATCGTCTTCTCATCCGGTGGAGAGAGAATACAGGAAGGTATTTACTCCCTATTGCAAGTTGCAAAAATAATTCAAGCAGTAGATTCATTTAAAAAAAGCGGCGGACTATTCATGCCAATTTTAACAAATCCTTCTTACTGCGGAGCGGCTGCCATTGCCATGACAGGAAACATTATAATTGCAGAAAAAGGTTCTTCAATTGGTATTTCAGGCCCGCGCATTACAAAAGAGGTTGCAAAGCAAAATATCCCCGATAAATTAAAACAAGCAGAATCCTTGTTTCAAAATGGATTTCTGGACATAGTTGTTGATAGATATTTACTCAAAGCAACTATCATACAGATTCTTAAACACTATAACAGGAGGGCAATATGAAATACTTACTTCCGTTTGAAAAATCTCTTAAACCACTATATAAAGAATTGGAAGAAAAAAAGAAAAACTGGGAAGCAACAAACAGTATAGAAGAAAAAATTCAACAAGAACTGAAAAAAATTTACTCCCATCTCACCGCTTACCAGATTGCACAAATTGCCCGCCATCCCGATAGGCCCAATACCGCAAGCTATATTAACGCTTTATTTGAAAATTTTATTGAACTGCACGGAGATAAGAAAAGTGGAGATGATCCTTCAATTATAGCAGGCATGGGAAGCTTTAATGGCTCAACGGTTACCGTAATAGGAAGCAGAAAAGGCAATACGCTAAAAGATATGCTTTTATGTAATAATGGGATGATAAAACCAGAGGGATTCAGAAAAATTGCAAGAATTGTTAATCTTGCTTCAACAACATTTAAAAGTCCCATTATCACATTTATTGATACACCAGGAGCATTTGTATCCAAAGAATCGGAGAAAAAAGGACAGATAGAAGCGGTTTCCAAACCCATACTTGCACTGTTTAAAGCAAAAGTACCAATTGTTGCTGTTATAATTGGTGAAGGAATAAGTCTCGGCGCACTCAGTATGAGCATTGCAGACAAGATCATTATGTTAAAGTACTCATTTTTCTCAGTAATCTCACCTGAAGGTGGTGCATCAATTCTATATAATGACAGGAAAAAAACTGAAGAGTTAGCATCAAGCTTAAAATTCACAGCAGCCGACCTGTTGAATGCAGGTGTTATTGACAAAGTAGTGAATGAGCCAATAGGTGGGGCACACAGAAATAAAGAGAAAGTTATAAAAGCAACGGGAGACGCAATTAACAATGAACTCGAAACATTACTAAAAGAAAACGAAAAACAACTAAAAACAAATCGTATAGAAAAATACAGAAAAGTTGGAATCTATGCGGATTAACTAAAAATTCACATATACCTCTCGCACTATCTGTTCTAGTTGCCGCACGATGCTGCTATACTAAGAATTATGGTTTTTTTTAATCACTCTTCCGCGATTTACTGAATAGAAGCCAAAACGCTTTCTTATAGAATCCATCGTTTCTTCAATCTTTTGATTTTTTATTTCTTCTTTATCTTTGAAAAGCAAAGAAGAATTATCTTTAGAAAGTCCTGAAGCAGAAATACCAAGAAGTCGTACTGTTCGCCCCCTCACATACAGTTCTTCAAAAAGTAAAACCGCTGTTTCATAAATTTTCTTATCACTGTTAGTTTCTGCAATAATTTTTCTATGCGTTTTTGTAGTAAAATCTGCATAGCGTACAGTGAGGGTAATAACAGTTGAGAAAAGATGGTGCCCCCTAATCCTGCTACCAACCTTTTCTGAAAGAAGCTCAAGTATGCTCTTTATATAAACTATCTTATCAGTATCTGCCGGAAAAGTAATCGAATGCCCTATAGATTTTGCTTCCTCTTCTTCCATCGGAGTAATAACAGAGGAATCATCAATGCCTCTTGCCGCATTGTAAAGAAATTTCCCATACGAATGAAACACCCGCGTAAGTGCCTCTATGGAAATTTCTTTAAGTTCTCCTAATGTTCTTACATTAAAAGAGCTTAAAAGTGTACTTTCCGTTTTTTTGCCAATCCCTGTAATTTTACTCACCGGTAAGTCGTTCAAAACTTTTTCTGTTCCTTCTTTTCTAATTACTATCAACCCGTCGGGTTTCGCAAGTTTTGAACCAAGCTTTGCAAGAAGTTTATTATAACTTATGCCCACTGTGCACGTAATATGAAACTTATCTTTTACTGCTTGTCTGATTCTATCCCCCGTTTCTATGGCTTCATTAAAATTTTTTACTGTATATGTAAAATCCATAAAAACTTCATCGATTGAAGAATATTCAATAGCCGGACAGAAATTATAATAAAGCGAAACAATCTCTTTTGATATGCGCACATATTTTGCCATGTTTCCTTGAATTAATATAAGGTTTGGGCACAGCTTTTTAGCCAGTTTTAAAGGCATTGCAGAATGTACACCATACCTCCTTGCTTCGTATGATGCAGCAGATACTACGGAACGACCTTCTACATTTCCTGAAATGGCAATGGGTTTACCTTTAAGGTCACTGTTTTCTGCCTGCTCTACAGAAGCAAAAAAAGCGTCCATATCAATATGCATAATTATTCTATTTTCTCTTTTCATAATTTTATTATATACTTTTTATTGTGGGTATAAAAATTTCATATTGCTGACAAATAAATTCAAATAATATATTATGTTAAAAATAATAATTTATAAGGAGAAAGTAATGGAAGAAAAAAACATTACCAAAGTAGAACTTAAACAAGCATATGGTCTTACAGTAATGGCAAGAGGAAATTCTAACCACTGGATCGTGATGGACGGACCAGAAGATTTTAAAGGCCACAATAGTGCACCAAGACCGATGGAACTATTACTAATGGGAGCGGCAGGATGTACATCTCAAGATATAATATCAATTCTTGATAGGATGAAAGTTGAATACAATGATTATAAATTAGAGATAACTGCAGAAAAAGCACCTGACCATCCGCATGTATTCACAAAAATTAATCTTACCTACATGATCTGGGGAGATGTGCCCGAGGATAAATTTAAAAGCGCAATTAAGCTTTCTGAAACAAAATATTGCTCGGCGTTAGCAATGCTTAGGAAAGCTGCTGAAATACACTCGGAATATAAAATTTTTAGAGAATAACGACTTAAATTACTTCTCTTTAGAAAGGTTAAACATTTTCCTTTTTTTAAACTCTTCTTTTTTACCTTTATTATATTGAGTTACTGGCCTTAAATAACCAACCACTCGTGAATACACTTCTGCTTTTTGTCTTTTTTCTTCAGGGATAACCTCTCCATTCTCCAAAATAAGGTTACCTTTTTCGTCTTCTCTATATTTCATAATATCCTCCTTTATTTATTAGTAGTTATTTATCAATATTAATATTAAATATAGGAACATCTTTGCTTTCAATATTTTTAGCTTCTCTTTTCCCGGCAATGCTAACAAGTTCTTCGTCGCAGTATGGACAATATTTCCATTCGCCTTTAATATATCCGTGTTTGGGACAAATGCTAAACGTCGGTGTAATTGTAATGTATGGGATCTTATAGTTTGTAAGTATTTTCTTAAAGAAAATTTTAGCTTCTTCCCCGTAATTTAGTGATTCACCTAAGAAAAAGTGCACGACAGTTCCTCCGGTATAGAGCGACTGTATTTCTTCTTGTTTTTCTGCTACTTCAAACGGGTCGTCCGTATAATTCACAGGTAGTTGCGTTGAATTGGTATAAAACGGTTCTGCCCCTTCTTCTTGTACCTCTTTTTCATTTGCAACGATGATGTCGGGATATTTCTCCTTATCCTTTACTGCAAGGGAATACGAAGTTGACTCTGCTGGTGTTGCCTCAAGATTGTACATATGGCCTGTTTCATCCTGAAATTCTTCCAGCTTATTCCGCATAAAATTCATCGTTTTAATTGTAAAAGCAATACCTTCTTCAGTCCCTATGTCCTTTCCCATAAAATTAAGTAATGCCTCGCTCATTCCAATAAGTCCAATAGTAGAAAAATGATTATCCCAATAGTGTCCTGTAACTTTCTTTATGGATTCAAGATATACGCGCGAATACGGATAAAGTCCGTTTTCTGTAAATTCCTCAATTGTTTTTCTCTTTATTTCAAATCCATCTCTTGCAGCATTCATAATTTCAGCAAGAGATGAGAAAAATTCTTCCTCAGTCGTTGATAAATAACCAATTCTTGCCATGTTAATCGTAATTACGCCGATGCTTCCTGTAAGTGGATTTGCACCAAACAATCCACCCCCTTTTTTCCTCAACTGCTTTACATCAAGTTTAAGCCTGCAACACATACTCCTTGCATCTTCTGCCTTTAAATCAGAATTAATAAAATTAGCACCATACGGTATGCCATATTTAGCAGTGGCCTCCCACATCGGTGCAAGCTCAGGATTATCCCAATCAAAATCACTTGTAAAATTAATTGTAGGTATGGGAAATGTAAAAACCCTATTATTCCCATCCCCTTCAATCATTGTCTCCCAGAAGGCTTTGTTAATCATATAAATTTCTTTTTGGAATTCTCCATACGTTTTATCCTGCTCTTTTCCGCCAATAACTGCTTTTTTATTCGCTAACATAACGTGCGGTTGGATATCGAGAGTAATATTAGAAAACGGAGATTGTCCGCCTGTCCTTGTTGTTTGAGACATATTAAAAATAAATTCCTGTATTTGCTGCTTCACTTCCTTTTGAGTAAGATGATCATAATAAACAAATGGGGCAAGAAGTGTGTCAAAAGAGCTTAAAGCAACAGCTCCTGCAACCTCATTTTGAAGAGTGAAAAGAAAGTTTACAACCTGTCCGAGAATAGAAGAAAAATGTTTCGCTGGCTTTGAATATGGTTTCCCGGGAACACCCCCAAACCCTCTCTTTATCAAATCTTCAAGGTCCCAACCGACACAATAGCTTCCAAAGAAAGAGAGATTGTGTATATGCACTGCACCACTCCTGTGCAAGTTTGCAATCTTTTGTGGATAAATTTTACTAAGCCAGTATTCAGCTTCTGCTTTTCCAGCTAAAAATGATTTTAATCCCTGCACAGAATAACCAATATTTGCATTTTCATGAACTTCCCATGTGCCTTGCTGAAGATACTTTTCAACTGATGCAGGAGTAATATAATTTTTAATTGCACGCAGCTGCCTTCTATTTTCCCGATATAAAATATACGCCTTTGCAGTTTTGTAATGCCCCCTTCTCATCAATACTTCTTCAACTTTATCCTGTACTTGTTCTATTCGGATTGGCTCTTCCCCTCTCTCGTAAATTATTTCAGTAATCACAATATGAGCAAGAAGTTTTACGTCATCTCCAGTTAGTTCTCCGGTGGATTGTCCTGCTCTTTGTATTGCATCAACAATCTTTTCCCTCTTAAAGCTAACTATTCTGCCGTCTCTTTTTAACACTTTGTTCATGAAATTTTTCTCCTTTCCCATATGTGTCTGTTGGCTTGTAAAAAAGTATAAAACAAATTTCAATATATGTCAAAATCTATAACAATAAATTTAAAATGCAATACCTATTTTTAAAATACAAGCTGTGGATAATGTGCATAACTTTTAATTATCATGCGTAATGAGAACTGCTTCATATTTTTTCGGAAAGTACCGTGCTTATATCAGGGGTAGAACGATTCTTTAAAAAATCTTCACTTCCCCTTATAGCAGTTTCAAAGCTGGTATCTTTTTTTTCATAAAAGACACCAATTGGAATTTTATCACCGCATTCCAGTGATTTATTCAGAGCTTGCGCAAAATTATCTGGAACATAATTCGTTTCCTCCAACTTGTACACACGCTCTCTATAATACGAATAGGTATCATTAAATGTTGTGCATGGCTGGATCACATCAACAATAGAAAATCCTTTGTGCATAATCGCCTTCTCAAAAAGACGCTCAAGGTGTCCCGGCTCTCCAGAAAACCCCCTTGCTACAAATGTCGCCCGTGAGACAATCATAAGACTTATCGGATTAATAGGATTTTCTACGTTGCCAAACGGCGTCGATCTCCCCTTAAATCCTCTTGGCGATGTCGGGGTAAATTGCCCTGTAGTAAGACCGTATACGCTATTATCATGCACAATCATAGTGATATCAGTATTTCTCCGCGCTGCATGTACAATATGGTTCATGCCTTCCGCATATACATCCCCGTCTCCCGCAAAACCTACTACCGTTAAACAAGAGTTAGCAATTTTCATTCCTGTTGCAAGCGGAGGCACTCGTCCGTGTAATGGATGAAAAGAATTTAAATCATAGTAATTAGTAATATAGCCGTGACAACCTATGCCAGAAATTAGAACAACATTTTCTTTTTGGAGTTTGTTATTTTCAATATTTTTCTCTATAACTCTTTTAAACGCCGAATATATTGCATAGTTCCCACATCCAGGACACCATTGAATTTTTTTTGTTGTGCCTATATTCATTTCAATACCTCCTCTATTTTCTTATGAAGCTCAAATGGATCAAATGGTCTTCCATCATAACGAAGGATTTTATTTTTTATTTCAATGCCTGTCTTTTCTTTGACAAGCCTTGCAAGCTGGGCAGTAGAGTTTTGCTCAACATCTATAATATTTGTTACTGTGTCAAAAACATTTTTAACCTTCTCATAAGGGAATGGGTCAGCTACGATAATCTGCATATACTTTA
>QMOQ01000020.1 GCA_003650285.1 Caldisericota bacterium
CTGCTGAAAATGCTGGAAGAATTAACCGGAGTAAGGGCGCCTTCATTTAAAGTACCTTATCTGCTTATAACTGCCGCCGCACCTCTTATACCAATCTATTACAGCATCACGCGTACAAAACCATTATTTACCTCATACTCAATAAAGGTGCTCGGGTCAAATTCGCTGATAAGCAGCAAGAAGGCAAAAGAGGAATTGGGATACACGGCCCGCCCGGTAAAAGAAAGCTTAAAAGACGCAATGCAATGGTTTAAGAAAATGGAGAAAATTAATTTTTGACATTTGCGAGAAAAAAGCTGTTAAACAAAACTTTTATTTTGTAAAGCGCTCTTCCTTAAAGACATCTGCCGAGTGATTATACCCTTGCTTCTCCCAGTATCCCGGGATGTCTTTCTCCGTTAATTCAAAAGCTGAAACCCACTTCGGGTCTTTGTATGCGTACTTTCCGTTTACGACAAGGCGGAAAGGGTATCCGTGTGCTATATCGAGCGGCTTTCCGTCTGACTTGTACGCAAGCAGTGTATTATCGCTGAGAAAAAAATCGAGAGGAAGTTCTGTGGTATAGCCTTCAACCGTATGCACGACGACAAACTTTGCATTACTTTTAATCATCACACATTTAAATATTTCTTTTGGTAAAACTCCTTTAAAAATAAGCCCCATATAACTCCATTTATCAACACAGTGAATGTCAAATTGCTTTGTGATAGAAGGTAAATTCAAAATTTCCTGATATGTAAAAACTTTTTCTTTATCGACAAGCCCGTATATTTTCAAGCGATACTTATTGATATTAATGTCCGGCATTTCTAAAGCAGATATCGGAGGTAATTGAGATATTGATTTTTGCCCCGGTGGCATCTTGAAGTTTTTTGTATGTTTACTCGTCGTTTTGTCCATTAGTTGAAAAATACTCACTTCCTATTTCTTTGAGTTTATCATAATCCGGAACGATATACCATTTCGCATCAATAAACTCGTCGGTGCCACCGGTAAAAGGAATTATATTCAAATCATCGCCGGAGATGTTTTTAAAGATAAGTGCAATTTTTGTAATCTGTGAAGTAGTGATGTTAGTATAAATTGCATCTCCCACTGCCTCTGCAATGGTCGGAAGCCGCCATATCGTATTCCAGCTTTTGCTCTGTTCTATAAGTGCCTGCACAAGCTCTTGCTGTCTTATTACCCTTCCATGCACCGAACCATCTTCGCTTTCTCTGTAATCTCCATATTGGTCATGACGGAATCTGGCATATTCAAGCGCTTTTTCGCCGTCAAAATGTTGCATACCAGCCTCAATATCAATAATTACATCACCACGCATAGAATGATAATGCATTGGTTCCTCCACATAGATATCCACTCCACCCAATGCATTAATAACTTTTATAAATCCCTCAAAATTTACCACGGCAAAATATGGAATATCTCCTTCGTTTAATCCCAGAAGATTTTCCACAGCCTTTATAGTAAGCTCGGGGCCTCCACCTTTAATATACAAAAAATTATAGGCGGAATTGATTTTGTCGTAGCCGTGCCCTGGAATAAATACCCGGGTGTCACGAGGTATAGAAAACAAACTTGCTTTTCTGGTTTTGGGATTAATGTTAACAACCATAATGACATCTGTGCGAGCAGCTTCTTCCATATCTCTCTGGTCTGTTCCCAGGATAAGAATATTTATATTTTTAGTAAGATCCATTGGAACTTCTACGGCTGTTCCATCAGGATTAGTATTGATATTGCCTATGCTCCGTACAATATTTAAAATATAAACGCCGACAATTACAACACAGATGACAATAAGCCATACACCTATCAGCTTTACAAATTTTTTCATCTACAGTAACCTCACAAGAAAAGGCCCAAATAAAAGAGATATAGTTGACATCAGCTTTATCAATATATTTAAAGACGGACCGGCAGTATCTTTCAGTGGATCGCCAACCGTATCTCCGACCACAGAAGCTCTGTGTGCTTCTGACCCTTTTCCTCCAAAATTTCCCTGCTCAATAAATTTCTTCGCATTGTCCCAGCTTGCACCTGCATTAGCCATATAAATGGCAAGCAAGACACCGCTGATAAGAGCGCCTGCAAGCAGCCCGCCAAGTGCCTCTTTGCCGTAATTTCCAAATATAAAGAATATCGCAAAGGGAGCAATAATAGCAATAAGCGATGGTTTTATCATATTTTTCAACGCCCCTTTCGTACTTATAGCAACACAACTTTTGTAATCAGGGTCTGTCTTCCCGAGCATCAAACCCGGTATTGAATGAAACTGGCGCCTTACTTCCTGCACCATAAGACTGGCTGTATCACTCACCGCCATAATAGAAAATGAAGCGAAAAGGAAAGGTAAAGCACTTCCAATTAACGCACCCGCTATGACATAAGGGGAAAGAAGAGATAAACTGACCAAGTCAACGGATTTTGCATAAGAAGAAAAAAGAGCCAGTGCCGTAAGCGCGGCTGAGCCAATAGCAAATCCTTTGCCCATGGCAGCAGTAGTATTGCCTAAAGCGTCCAGCACATCAGTTCTTTTTCTTACTTCTTCCGGGAGCCCTGCCATTTCAGCAATTCCCCCGGCATTATCAGCAATCGGGCCATACGCATCAACACTTAAGCTTATTCCCAGCGTAGTCAGCATGCCGATTCCTGCAAGGGCAATTCCAAAAATGCCTACAGCCAAATAAGAAACGACAACTCCAACTGCAATGAAAATAAGCGGAAAGAAAGTGCTTTGCAAGCCGACTGCCATTCCCGAAAGAATTGTCGTAGCTGCACCGCCTTCTGAAGAAGCTTTGGCAATAACTCTGACCGGCTTCCCACTCGTATAATATTGGGTAACAAAACCAATGGCAAGGCCAACAACAAGCCCTGTAAACACGGCAATAAAAGCGCCAGTGCTTTGAAGCACAGTCCTGGAAAGATAAAAAGCAAACAGTACAGCAATAATATTGGCTACAAGAGTGCCTGAGTTTAACGCCCTTTGAGGATTTATTTTGCCTCTCGAAGTGGCAAGAACAAAGAGCACCCCAATAAGAGAAGAAAAGATTCCATATCCTGCGATAAGATACACAAATTTTATTCCATTTATTCCAAAAGCAAGACTTCCTAATATCATTCCGCTTAGAATCGAACCAACGTAAGATTCATATAAATCTGCTCCCATGCCCGCAACATCTCCGACATTGTCTCCTACATTATCTGCGATTACTGCTGGATTTCGTGGATCATCTTCGGGAATTCCCGCTTCCACTTTCCCAACAAGATCAGCCCCGACATCAGCAGCCTTGGTATAAATTCCACCACCTACACGAGCAAACAACGCCACAAAACTCGCCCCCATTGAATATCCTACAACGACAATGAGAGGGCTAACAACAGAAGAAAGGAAACGCAAAGAAAACAGATATATTAATACCGAGCCCAAAATGCCCAACCCGGTAACGGTAAGCCCCATTACAGATCCTCCTGAAAATGCAATACGGAGAGCATCTCCCATGCTTGAACGGGCAGCATGAGCGGTTCTTCCGTTGGCACGAGTCGCAATGGTCATGCCAAGAAAACCGGCAGTTACAGAAAGTATCGTACCTATCACAAAGCTGAGAGCAACATACCAGGATATGATAAATCCGATAACAACTGCAAAAACTAAAACCCATACGGCCATTGTCTTATATTCTTCAATTAAAAATGCAGAAGCGCCTTTTTGGATGGCAGTAGAGATTTTTATCATCAGTGAATTGCCAGGGCTTTTTTTCATAACAGCCATAGCAAGAAAAAGAGCAACAACTAATGACAAAATGCCAGAAATGATTACAATACCGAAACTTTCCATCCTTTCCTCCGTAAATTCTTATATTTGGAGCCGGCGATCTGACTTGAACAGACAACCTGCTGATTACGGATCAGCTGCTCTACCAGTTGAGCTACGCCGGCCTCAATCTGCAAAATAAAATGGAGCGGAAGACGGGACTTGAACCCGCGACAGCTGCCTTGGCAAGGCAGTGCTCTACCTCTGAGCTACTCCCGCTCAAAATTGGCGGGATCGATGGGATTCGAACCCACGATCTCCGGCGTGACAGGCCAGCATGTTAACCGCTACACTACGACCCCGCTTAATATAATTATATAAAAAATCACCTAGTTTGCAACATATATACTTCTGGTGGGCGAAACAGGATTCGAACCTGTGACCCCTTCCGTGTGAAGGAAGTGCTCTACCTCTGAGCCATCCGCCCATTGGTGCCCCCGAGGAGAGTTGAACTCCTGCCGCCGCCTTGAAAGGGCGATGTCCTAGCCGCTAGACCACGGGGGCATTTTGGTGAGCCGTACAGGATTCGAACCTGTGACCCTCTGCTTAAAAGGCAGATGCTCTACCTACTGAGCTAACGGCCCACGGTCTATAATATACGAATTATTAGCTTTATGTCAAGAGTCCGCTAACTGCTTGCCATCGCTTGTTTTCTCAGCAAATCTGGTATACTCGCTCAAAAACCATAACCGAACTCTCCCCGTAGGCCCATTCCTTTGTTTAGCCACTGACAGGTCTATCTCATCCCTTCTCTCCGGATCAGGTCGATAGAGAAACATAACAACATCAGCATCTTGCTCTATAGATCCCGATTCTCTCAAATCTGAAAGTATCGGCCTGCTGCTATCTCTCTTGTCTACTGCCCTACTCAGCTGAGAAAGCACAACAACTGGGATGGTTAATTCTCTCGCAAGATTCTTCAAACCTCTTGTTATATTAGAAATTTCTATTACTCTATTTTCAACTTTTCCTTTACTTCGAATTAACTGAAGATAATCAACAATAATAAGGCTTATATTATTTTCAATCTTTAATCTTCTCGACTTTGCTTTTATCTCAACAAGGGAAATATCAGGGCTGTCATCAATAAAAATGGGAGCCTCATACAAACTACCGTATGCATCCGTAAGCCTGCTCCAATCCTCATCTCTAAGGTACCCTGTTTTCAGCCTTTGCATATCCACTTTTGCAGCTGAACAAAGCATTCTTTCAACAAGCTGCTCCTTTGCCATTTCAAGGCTGAATATAGCAACACCTTTCTTTTCCTTCCCGGCAAGATACTCAGAAATATTTGTTGCAAGAGATGTTTTTCCGAGACTGGGTCTTGCTGCAATAATAATAAGATCAGATGACTGAAATCCACCTGTTATCTTATCTAACGTTGGAAATCCAGATGGAAGCCCGGAAAATCCGGTTTTTAGTTTATAACGACGCTCTATCGCTTCGAAACTATTTCCCAAAAAATCTTTTAACTGGACAAAATAAGTTTTAATCCTTTTTTCCGAAAGAGAAAAAATCTTTTTCTCGGCATTATCAATAAGCGTATCTACATCATTGGATTCGTCAAAACCAAGCTCTGAAATTTCACTACCAACACTTATGAGTTGCCGCATGATGGATTTATCTTTTACAATTTTAGCATAGTAATCCGCATTTGCAGAGTTTGGCACAGCATCAGCAAGGCGAGCAAGATATGTGACTCCCCCGACAAAATCCAATTTACCCATGCCCTTTAAATTATCTGCGACAGAAACAATGTCTATGGGTTTTTCAGCGAGTGCAAGGTTATAAGTTGCCTTTACAATCCATCTGTGTTCGTCTCGATAAAAATCTGCAGGATCAACCATACTGATAACTTTAAAAACTGCGTCTCTATCTATAAGAATTGACCCGATTATGGACTGTTCTGCTTCAATATTATATGGGGGAAGTCGAAGATTCTTGTCGTTCTGAACCATGGCTGCTAAACTTCTTTCTCGATTAATACGTCAAGTTCTGCCTGAATAGTTTTGTACAGTTTCACAGCAACTTTCCAACTGCCAAGCTTTTTGATATGTTCGTCTAAAACAATTTTCTTTTTGTCTATATCAAGGCCAAAAATTTTCTTAATTTTATCGCTTATTTCAGCTGAAGTGATAGAGCCAAATAACTTGTCCCCTTCACCTGCTTTTGCTATAAAAACAATTTGTTTGCTTTCAAGAATCTTTTTCTCTTCTTCTGCTCGCTTTTCTCGAGCTTCTTCATTGCCTTTAATTTTACCGACTATTTTTTCAGCATATTTAGAAGATACAATTTTAGCTAATCCTTGAGGTACAAGATAATTAGCAGCATAGCCTCTTGATACAGAGACTACACTGTTTGCTTTGCCCACACCTTTTATATCCTTCAGAAGAATTACTTTAGTTTTCATCTCTTCAGATAAGAAATAAGAGCCATTTCTCTCGCCCTTTTAATGGCTGTCGCTAACTGCCTCTGATGTTTTGCACATACACCTGTTGCTCTTCGCGGGAGTATTTTCCCTTTGTCGCTTATGAATTTTGAAAGCATAGCCACATCTTTATAATCAATATCATCGATGTGTTTTACGCAAAACATGCAAGCTCTTTTTTTCGGTTTATAAAAAGATGTCTTTTTTCTTCTTACTCTTTTTGTATTATCCATTTAATCCTCCTCTTATGAAAAAGGTACTTCGATATCTGAATCACCGGACACTTCTTCATGATTCTCTTTTACATCGGCATTAGGTTTATTCCTCGGCAAAAATGAAACATTATTAGCAGTAATATCAGTAGCCCATTTCTTGACGCCTTCAACTTCATAGCTTCTAATATTCAATCTTCCTTCAACAATAACCAAATCGCCTTTCTTGAAGTTTTTTTCTACTCTTTCAGCGAGTTTGTTCCACGTCACTATAGTTACAAAGAAAGATTCTTGAATCCACTCAGTTGAGTCTTTTTTTCTGTACGATCTATTCACAGCAATACGGAATTGAGCTACCTGAGCTCCTGAAGGAGTATACTTCACATCAGGGTCAGCTACAAGTCTGCCTGTAAGAAAAATTCTATTCAGATCTGTCATTTTCTTTTTCTTCCTCCTTATCAGTGGAACTTTCCTTTGTGACAGGACGTTCCTTTTTAATAATCATAACACGAAGAAAATTTTCATTTACCTTCACCAGGTGTTTAATATCACTCACAGAAGTTACTGGAATTTCCACGTGAGACAAGACATAATAACCTGTGTCGTTTTTTGCGATAGGATAAGCAAGGTTTCTTTTGCCCCATCTCTTCTCATCGACTACTCTGCCGTCTTTACTTTGAATGAATTCGTTGATTTTGCCTATCATTTCTTCGATTTCTTCGTCTGAAAGCGAAGTAGATAGAATGTAAAGCATTTCGTAATAACCCATTTATTATACCTCCCTTTGGTCTTTTGCTTTGTTTTTTCAACAAAGAAAGAGTTATTTAGCAGTAGGAATTATATTTCTTTTTTTATTTTAATCAAGTTGAAGATGAACTTTCGTTTTTCTCGTTGTCTTCCTCAGAAGGCAAAGGAGATTCTTGAGTAGAATCAACGGTTTCTTCCGTCTCAACTTCCTCTTTCTCTACAGTTTCTTCTATATCATGCTGCTCTTCTTCATCGAGAGGAGGAGAAACAATTGCATTTTCCTGCTGAATTGCTTTTTTGCATAAAATAGAGAAAAGAAAAATCCTGCTGCTTCGCCCGAGAAGCAGTGTAAATAATCCAAAAACTACAGAATATAGCAGAACAACGGAAAAAAATGGCTTTTCAAAAACCATGATACTTTGCACATCAAAACTATTATTTACAAGTCTGCTCAACAAAAAATAAATAGAGATAGAAAAAAGCCCAATAAAAAATCCGGATATTTCGTTAAACGAAAGTATAGTAAGCAAAGAAGCTATCATAACAATTACCGTAAGAAAATTTAAGAAAAAAGGAAGCTCCAGTATGGCATTTCCTTCTACAACTACAGCTATACTAGATGTGAGAAGCGCAAAAAGAAAAAATATAACAGGAAATGCAAGATCAATCCTGGCTTTTCTTTTTACATTTGAGATTTCCTCAGCATGTCGTGTAATATAATCTCGTCCAACATTTAAAAAAACAATAGATACAACAGAAAAAAACAGCAGTATCGATAAAAAAATAATTCTATCCTGCGAAAATAAAGAGTAAATAGTGTGAAAACGAAGAAATAGCTTAATGCTCAAAAAAGATGCTACATACAGTACTGTTGTTGTGATACCAACAATAAAGTCCTTAGAAAGAGAAATAAACAAAAGCACAAGAAAAAGAGAAAGTAGGAAAGTAGCAAAAGGAATATCAATGATGTTCCATTCGCCTAAGTTGAGAAGAGGAATTGCTTCCTCTCCCCATCCCAAAAGAGTGCCAAATATAATGCTCAACCCTATAAGAGAAATTCCTTTTTTCATTTCTTCGGTATAAATTTTTCCAGGAAAGCCTTATACGCAAGATAAGAGGAATAAATATCTGCCTTTGAGGCAAGCTCAAATGGGGCATGCATTGAAAGTAAAGGAGGTCCTGCATCAACTGTTGCTATGCCACGTTTTGCCATATATTTGGCAATTGTGCCACCGCCTCCAATATCCACTTTACCCAATTCTCCTATCTGCCAGGGAATATCGCATTGGTTGAATAAATTTCTCACAAGGTACACGAGTTCGGCAGATGCATCACTCGAACTATATTTTCCACCAGAACCTGTATATTTTGTCATAACGATTCCATGTCCAAACATTGCCGCATTCTGCTCTTCGAAAACGTCCTTATAAAGAGGGTCAACCGCTGCATTCACATCAGCCGACAGAGAAAAAGAGCGATGGAGCACATCTCTTGAAGATAAATCCTTTATCCCTTTCATTTTTATATATTTTTCAATAGTATATTCAAGGAAATCACTTTGAGATCCGGTAATGCCATCACTGCCGGTCTCTTCCTTATCCATAAGAAGCACCATTGCAGATTTATCCAGATTGTCTGAATCAAACAAACCGCAATAGGCAGTGTATGTGCATACTTTATCATCATGTCCGTACCCCATTAAAATGCTATTATCAAACCCTACATCCCGCGCTGGCCCTGCCGGAACAAATGTAAGCTCCGAGGAAATAAAATCCTCTTCAATAATCCCATATTTGTCGTGAAGTAAGTTCAGGATATATTTTTTTATTCTGTTTTTCTCTTTCTCATCTTCAACGGGAATACTTCCAACAACCGGATCAAGTGCTTCACCGACTATTGCCTCTTTGATGGGCTTTTCCATCTGCTTTCTGGCAAGATGAGGGAGCAGATCCGAAATCATAAATACAGGATCATCTGCTGATTCGCCAATTGAGACAGAAAGTTTTTCTCCGTTTTTTAAGATGATTACGCCGTGTAAGGCAAACGGCACTGTAACCCATTGATACTTTTTTATTCCGCCGTAGTAATGAGTTTTAAACATGGCTATATCAGCGCCTTCATACAAAGGGTTCTGCTTGACATCAATGCGTGGGGAATCAATATGAGCAACAACAAAATTGATTCCTTTCTCTACCGGAGCTTTGCCTTCTTTAAAGAGCAAGATGTTTTTATTGTCATTTACAGCTAAAAAATCTCCTCCCTTGTACTCATCGGAAAATAGATCGACGTAGCCACGCTTAACGGCCTGTTCCTGCACAAATTCTACAGTTTCCCGCTCTGTCTTGCACGCAGTAAGAAACTGCCTGTACTGCTCTGAAAAATCCATAACTTCTTTTTTGTCTAACTTAGTCCAAGCATTTTTTCTTTTATATTCAATATCCACAATTCACCTCCAATAGATTATAAAAACAATTTGCATAAAAATCAATTCTCAATAAAATTTGTCTGAATGGTAAAAATACTGCTAAAAGGAGAACAGAAGAATTGAAAGGTAAAAAAACAAGTTGGCCTAAATTTATTGGCGTTGCCGGAGGCACCGGATCCGGGAAAACCACTATTTCAGAAATAATCCAAAAAAGCTTTGGAAAAGAAAAAGCTGCAATTATTTCGATGGATTCATATTACAAAGATTTTCCGGAACTTTCCCTAACACAAAGAAAAAAGATCAATTACGACCACCCAAATGCCTTTGATTTAGAACTTTTAAAGAAACAATTAAAACTATTGAAAAAAGGCAAGTGCATAGAGATCCCTGTATATTCATTCGATATGTACAAAAGAACAGAAGCAAAAGTACGTCTCTGTCCAACTCCAATAGTTATCGTGGAAGGGATACTCCTCTTTTGTGATGAGGAGCTGAGAAATATGTTTGATATCAAAATTTTCGTTGATGCCGATCCTGATGTACGTATTATACGACGAATGCAGAGAGATGTGCTGGAAAGAGAAAGAACTCTTGAATCTGTAACAAATCAATATCTAACTACGGTACGCCCGATGCATATTCAATTTGTAGAGCCAACAAAAAGGTTTGCCGATCTCATCATACCGCGCGGAGGTCACAACAAAATTGCAATGGATATAATAATATCAAAAATTAAGTCACTTCTAAAAGAATATAATAAAAAGAAAAATTAAGGATTAATTCGGGGAAACAATAGACGCATCGATATTAGTAGTAAATTTTCTTCTTCGACATACGACTTCTCGTTTGATTTGTTCGTAAGAGCAATTGCATCATATTCCCATTCCCAGCCAACCAGCACTCAATCGAGTAGAAGCTGTTGATATCCCAGAGATCTTCTTCGCTGGTAGTGTAAGTGCCAAATGAAAAAACAAGCTCTTTTTGCCATAAAAATTATCCGTACTGAATCCACCCATTTGTAATGCCTGCTTCGCGCACAACTCTTGTAGCCAAAAGAAACTCTTCTCTGGTAATTTTTCTGTTTATTTCAGGATACTCTTTCGCCTGATAAACAGGCACATACTGGCTCATTAAACTAAAATAAACATCTTTTGATAAACTGCTTGCCACAAAATCAACAACTGCTCGCAACTCCTCGATACCGTTTGGAAAAAGAAGATGCCTTACAACAAGGCCTTTTTTAGCAATACCGTTACCATTCACCACAAGATTCCCCACCTGGTTGTACATCTCTTTTACAGCGGCTTTGGCAATCTCAACATAATTAGGTACTTTGGAATATCTTTTGCCTGAAGCATTTGTACCATACCTGAAATCAGTGAGATAAATATCAACGAACCCATGTAAAAGTCGCAGGACTTCCACTGATTCATATCCACTTGTATTATAAACGATGGGAAGTATTAAACCTTTACTTTTCGCGATAGAAAGCGCTTCAGCAATCTGCGGAAAAAAATGCGTCGCAGTAATAAGGTTTATGTTAGCAGCTCCTTTATTTTGCAATTCAAGCATAATGTTTACAAGGTCGCCTATAGAAATTTCCCTACCGGAAAAAAGCTGACTAAAATTATAATTCTGACAGTACACGCATTTTAAATTGCAGTAACTAAAAAAAATAGCGCCGGCACCTACATTGCCGATAAGAGGGGGCTCTTCGCCTTTGTAAATAGTGTAAGAAGAAATTTTTAATCTGTCCCCAGCTCCGCACAAACCTATTTCTCCTTCTTTTCGTTTCACTCCGCAATTTAAAGGGCATAGGTAACACGGAGAAAACAGCTCATAAAGTTTTTTTACCTTATCTTCCGCCTTCATAAGACCTCTTTTAGAGATTCAATCTGTCTCTTACTCTCTTCTATAAATTTTTCTCGGCGCACAGATTTGTTTATTTTAAGAAATTCTTCCGGAATTAAACCAAAATTTGCCCTCATTGGCTGTGGTGTTTCCAACGGGTTATCCACGATAAAATGAATTAAAGAACCGAGCAGTGTATTTCGCGGCATAGATATGGGATCTTTTTTTAATGCAATTCTCGTAGCATTAATGCCAGAAAGTAAACCTGTAGCAATAGATTCAACATATCCTTCAACACCTGACAGTTGCCCTGCTATCAAAACAAGAGGATTTTTTTTAAGTTGCAAAGTACCTTTAAGGAGTGCCGAACTTTTTATGTACGCATTTTTATGGATAGACCCAAAGCGTACAAACTCAGCGTTACGAAAACCCGGTATCAGCCGTAACACACGCTCTTGCTCTCCATACCGAAGGGATGTTTGAAAACCTACAAGTTCATAAAGACTGCCTTCAATGTTTTCTTTTCTGAGTTGAACCACTGCAAAATATTTTTTGTCAAAACCAACAGGCCTTAATGGCCCGAAGCGCAATGAATCCTTGCCTCTCTTTGCAATTTCCTCGACAGGCAGACACGCATCAAAAAAATGTCCGCGCTCAAAATTATGAGGCAAGTGCTGCTCTGCATTGACAAGAGCATTATAAAAAATTCCATACTCTTCTTTTGTCAAAGGAGCATTAAGGTAATCAGAACCTTTACCATATCGTCCGCCAAAAAATAATCTGCTCATATCAAGAGATTCAGCCGTTATAATTGGAGAAATCGCATCATAAAAATAGAGATTTTCAGTTTCCAATGCCTTGCCGAGAGCTTTAAGAAAAGAAGCAGAAGTAAGCGGACCTGTAGCTATAACTGTAATTCCATCGGGTATTTTGTCCACTTCTTTTCTTATAACATTAATATACCGGCTACTAAAAATAAGTGAAGTAACTTCCTTTGAAAATCGTTCCCTATCTATCGCGAGAGCTTTGCCTGCTGGCACTTTATTTCTCAAGGCCACCTGCAAAAGAATAGAACCGAGAGAAGATGCTTCTTCCTTTAATAATCCTCGTGGATTCTTTAGCTCCATTGAACCAAACGAGTTGCTACAGACAACTTCCGCGAAAAGATCTGTTTTATGGGCCTCTGTTAATTTTTTGGGGCGCATTTCATAGAGATC
>QMOQ01000021.1 GCA_003650285.1 Caldisericota bacterium
TCTTAAAATATCCTATTTTTCTAAAATCCCTTTTTTTTATTAATTTTCTCTCATATAAATATTTATAAAGCTTTTTTAAGCTTGCAATATTTCGTTTAACGCTTGCTTCGCTCATATCTTTCTTAAGCTTGTTTAAATAGCGCTCGATAAACTTATTATCAACCGCGCTCCATTTTGTTGCTCCACTTTTTTCAACAAAGTGTAAAAATTTTGTAAGATCATTAGTATAAGCATAAATAGTGTTAGCTGCTATTTTTTTATCAGAAGAAAGATGCTCCAAAAACAAACTTACATTTTCTTTTAAAGTGTTTTTATTCATTTCCTTTCATTACCTTCCAGTACAAGAGTCCTAAATATGTTTTGGCATCTCTAATTTTACTTGTACTTCTTAAATAATCATCCACTTCTGAAACAGGCAAAAGTTTTACAGATAAATCTTCGCCTGCATCAAGGTGTACGCTGCCCTGTTTAAACTGATCTGCATAAAAAAGATACATCTTTTCATCTGCAAAACCAGGGCTTGAGTAAAATTCTGCAATTCTTTTTATGTTTTGAGGAATAATACCTACTTCTTCCTCCAGCTCTCTTATAGCAGCTTCCTCTGGAAGCTCACCCTTTTCAATCCTTCCTGCAGGTATTTCCAAAAGCTTCTCATCTACGGCTGGCCTAAATTGTGATACAAGAATAATATTTCCGTTGTATTCAGCTACTACTGCCGCAGCATTTCCACCATAACTCACCACTTCTCGTTCCCACACAGTATCGTCATCGTGCTGAACAGTTTTGTTATAAAGAGTAAGGAGCCTGCCGGCACATATTTTTTTTAATTTCAATATTTTCATCAGTGGCTTCTTATTGTATCCTTTATTTTAAGTAAACGGGCTATATTACCTCTTTCCATCTCTTCTAGTTTACCTGAAATATATTTAATCGTCTCTTCAAGATCAGGTATCATAATGTATTCAAGCGCATTAACTCTTCTGCGCGTTTTTGAAATTTCCTCAGCGATACAATATAATTCTCTTTCAACAGAAGAAAGAGTAATAATCTCTTTAAGGATTTCTTTCATTTCTTTAAAAACAATATCTATTTCTTCATGGGTAAAAGTGATTGGATAAGAATAAGGAATGCCTTCTTCTTTTTCTTTAAACACAGGAAATTTTACATTCATAACCGATTCCTCTTCCACCGTCATATCTACTAAAAAACTGCTACCAAGTAATAGAGAAAACAGTTCATCTGTATAAATATCTGCCACTGAAACATAAAAATTGCGCTGTAGATGCATAAACTTCTCATCAACTTCTTTTCTGTTTTCTATAAACTTATTTGCAACATCCAAAAAATCACGCATAAGTCCTTCAAGCTTATCCTTTAAAAGCTTATGCCCCCTCTTTGCAAAAACATATCTCTCTTTAAGTCGAAGAAGCTCCATTCGAGTGGGATTTACATTAATCAGCATTTTTTGTGTCACCCGCGCTGAATGTTGTATATCTACTCAAATATTTTTTAATATATTCAGGTCTAATCCTCTTTAATTCTCCCACGGGGAATATTGAGAGCAAACGCCAACCTATATCGAGTGTTTCTTCAATTGACCTGTTTTCATATTCGCTTTGCTTCACAAACTTCTGTTCAAATTCATCTGCAAAACGAACAAAGATAAGATCAGCTTTTGTAAGAGCAGATTCTCCTAATACAATTGCAAGTTCTCGCACTTCCCTTCCCCTTGCATATGCAGCAAAAAGCTGATTCAACACATCAGCATGATCTTCACGTGTTTTTCCTTTACCAATCCCTTTGTCTTTCAGTCGTGACAAAGAAGGTAATACATCAATTGGAGGATAAATTGCCTGCTGAAACAGATTTCTACTAAGAAACATCTGTCCTTCAGTAATATATCCAGTAAGATCTGCTATAGGATGAGTTTTATCATCCTCTGGCATTGTAAGAATTGGAATCTGTGTAATTGAGCCTTTCTTTTCCTTTATTCTTCCTGCTCTTTCGTACATCGTTGCAAGATCTGTATACATATACCCCGGGTACCCTCGCCTTCCTGGTACTTCTTTTCGCGCTGCAGAGATTTCTCTTAAAGCTTCACAATAGTTAGTCATATCAGTTAAAATGACGAGAACATGCATACCTAAATCAAACGCAAGATATTCAGCAACAGTTAATCCAAATCTAGGTGTAGCAATTCGTTCAATAACAGGATCATTAGCAAGATTTAGAAACATTACAGAACGCTCCAGCGCTCCTGTTTGTTTAAAATCTTCCATAAAATAGTTTGCTTCTTCAAACGTAATTCCCATAGCTACAAACACAACTGCAAATTTCTCTTCTTTGCCTAGCACCTTTGCTTGTCTGGCAATCTGAGCCGCTACCTTTGCATGTGGCAAACCGGATCCGGAAAAAATAGGAAGCTTTTGCCCCCTTACAAGTGTATTTAAACCATCAATAGCAGAGATACCAGTTTGAATAAATTCTGACGGATAATTTCTCGCATAAGGATTCAAAGGATTTCCATTAATATCCATTCGTTTCTCTGAGATAATAGCAGAACTCCCGTCAATAGGGACTCCTGATCCATTAAATATTCTTCCAAGGATAGATGGTGAAAGACCTACTTCAACACCTCTACCCAAAAATTTTACTCTAGTTCCACCAAGATTTAAACCGGCAGTTCCTTCAAATACTTGTATTAAAGCCCTGTCCCCGTCTACCTCAAGCACCTGCCCATTTTTAATACTACCATCAACTGCTTTTATCTGTACAATTTCGTTATACTTTGCTCCTTCAATATGATCAACAATAAGTAAGGGACCTGCTATTTCTCTTGTTGTTACATATTCTTTAGCCATTCTCCACCTCTTTTACAAGTGTATTAAATAAACTGCTAATTTTCTCCTCTATAGCATCGAATTTCTTTAACTCTTTTTCAGGTATAAGCTTTGCTCTCGAGATCTCAATTCGTATAGGAAGAGAAAGAATTTTATCCAGTCCCACATTTTTATCCAATGCATGAGCCGCAAGTTTATTAAACAAATGAATTAATTTCATCATTCTATACTGTTTCTTTAAAGAAGTGTAAGTATCTGCATCCATAAATGCATTCTGCTGAAGAAAATCCTCTCGTATCGAACGGGCCGTTTCCATAATAAGTCTATCTTTTGAAGAAAGGGCATCTATTCCAATAAGCCGCACCATTTCCTGCAGTTCTGCTTCTCTTCTTAAGGTCTTCATTGCCTCCTGCCGTATCTCAATCCATTCTTCTCCCATCTCTTTTTTGTAAAAATCAGAAAGCATATCTACATATAATGAATAACTTCTTAACCAATGAATAGAGGGAAAGTGCCGTGCATATGCAAGTTGTGCATCAAGAGACCAGAACACTCTTACTGTTCTGAGAGTTGCCTGTACAACAGGGTCAGAAAGATCTCCTCCCGGGGGAGAAACAGCACCGATAACGCTCAGTGTCGCTTCTTTTCCACTTCCAAGAATAAAAACTCTTCCAGCTCTTTCGTAGAAACTTGCAACTCGAGAAGCAAGATATGCAGGATAACCTTCTTCTCCAGGCATTTCTTCAAGTCTTCCAGACATTTCTCTCATTGCTTCTGCCCAACGAGAAGTAGAATCTGCCATCAATGCAATATTGTATCCCATATCTCTATAATATTCTCCGATTGTAATACCAGTAAATACAGACGCTTCCCTTGCAGCTACAGGCATATTAGATGTATTCGCAATAAGGACCGTCCTCTCCATCAATGGTCTACCTGTACGTGGATCTTTTAACTCTGGAAATTCCATAAGCACGTCAGTCATTTCATTTCCGCGCTCTCCACAACCAATAAATACAACGATATCCGCATCTGACCATTTGGAGAGCTGATGCTGAACAACAGTTTTGCCACTACCAAATGGGCCTGGTACACAAGCAGTACCCCCTTTTGCTATAGGGAAAAAAGCGTCTATGACCCTTTGCCCTGTAACAAGGGGATTAATTGGAGGAAGTCTTTTCATAACTGGACGCGCAATTCTAACTGGCCATTTCTGAAAAAGCTTTATCTCTTTCGTTTCTTCCATAGTTTTTACTCGTGCTACAACCTCTTCCACTGTTACTTTCTTCTTTTCAATAATACTTATAATTTCTCCTTCTATGCCACTGGGAACAATTATTTTATGCATTATCACGGGTGTTTCCTGAACTTTTCCAATCACATCTCCAGTTTTTACAGTAGCTCCTTTGCTTACCACAGGCTCAAATAACCATTCTTTTTCCCTGTTTAATGCTGGTTTATACGCTCCTCTTGAAATAAAATCTCCATACTCCTTGCGAAGTTCATCCAATGGCCTCTGTACTCCATCGTATATAGAGCCGATAAGTCCGGGACCAAGTTCCACGCTGAGTGAAAGTCCTGTAGAATAAACAAATTCACCGGGACCAATACCGCTTGTATCCTCATAAACCTGTATTGAAGCTTTATTTCCTTTAATTTCTATTATTTCTCCAAAGAGGTTTTTATCGCTTACATACACCATTTCAAACATCTTTGCCTGAGGAATATTCTCAGCAACTACAAGTGGACCAGCTACTTTAACAACTCTTCCTATCTTCTCTTTCATGCAGCACGCTCCTTATTCATTCTTTTTTGAAAAAATATCTATACCTATTGCCTTCTCCACTGAGTAACGAACCCATTCAATACCAATACCCTTATATTCTACAGGAGAAGGTAATACAAAAACTATAGGTAGTTCCTTATGTCGTTCCTCTACAAATTCCTTAAGTCCATCTACAAAATCTTCCGTTGTAACCACAATATAAAACTCCTTCTTTTGCACAATATCTGCAATCTGCTTAGCAGCTTCATTACTATCACTTACGGCAAACACATCAAATCCAAAACTTCTAAAAAGAGCCCCTATCCGCTCTTCGCCCACAAAAGCAAGTTTATGCATAAGAGACACTCACCCTCTCAAGAATTTCATCTTTACTCATCTGCATTTTCTTTCCACTTATAAGCATTGATAGTGTTTCTACTTCAAACTCAAGCCTCTTTAAATAAACAAAAATTACTTCAAGCCCAATATTGATAAACTTTCCTTTCTCGAGAATTTTTATTAAGCTCCTTTTCAATACAAGGTCGCTCCTCTCTCCCGATTCCAATACAAACTCTCTGAACTGTTCCATATTCTTTATACCTACTGCTTTTCTGCTAAACTCAGAAGAGGGAAGCACTTCAAAAACGGTAGAAAGAATTTCAAGAAGATCCTTTTCTTTTACAAGACGAGAATCCATAAACCCTTTCAGCCTGTAAAAAATATTCTGGAGTTCAAACTCTGTATAAGTGCTATAATATTGTCTGATAAGATCTGAGCCCGTAAGAGTCGCATTGTTAACAAGATACTTTAGCCTATAAATATCAAGTGCCATTGCTACTTTTAATGGGTTTTCTTTGAAGAGCAACATCTTCATGTATGATTCATGGAATTCAATTGGAAAATCACCACTTCCTTCCTCTGCAAATCTGCGCAGTTCCATATATAAAGGTATCGTTTCAATAGCATTGGGAGAAAGCACCCATTTTTTAATCTTTAGGAAAATTTCTTTATTTTTAAAAAATGCATTTATGAATCCTTTTGAAACATACTTCTCCATATCAATAATATCAGAGTAAAAGCGCTGAAATATTGCCTGGTCAAGAAGTTCATTGCTCTTAATAAACTCTTTATAAGATGTATCTATCAGCTCTCTACGCAGTTCCTCCATAGAAAGAGTGCTAAAATGTTCAAATGTTTCGCGTGTAAAAAGCATGGTTTCAAGAACTTTCACCCTACCAGAAATATAGTTATAAACATCAGTTTCTTTTCTTTCAATAAGAAATTCTTCTCTCATCCTGACTCCTTAAAGAGCTCTTTCGCTACAACTATCTCCTCTTCTTCTCTTAATTCCCCTACAAGCGAAGAAATAGAATCATCCACTTCTATTTCATTTCCTTTTAAGATACACCCGCCTTTTATATCAATTGTCTTTTTTGAAAGCTTTATGCCTCTTTTGCTCTTTTGTAATTCTTCATTTATATCGTCTATAAATTTTTTGTTAAAAAATTTATAATCACGCTTATTCACAAATAAAATAGATTCTCCAATAGGTGCATCTCTTAAAATTAGTTTCTTAACAAAATTTAAATATAAATCCTTTTTTATAGAAGAAATTTGATCTTCTACCTGCAAAAAAAGAGCATCAAGAAGAGTTCTTTTCTCTTCAAGAAGGATCCTTTCCAACTTCCGTGTCTCTTGAACAATTCTCTTTTTTGTTTCACTTTCCATATCGCTAAGTAATTTCCCAACTCTTATGGAGAGTTCCTTCTCTTTGCTCTCTTTAAACTTTTTTAACTCTTCTATATTCTTCTTTTTTTCGTTATTCAAAAAGAGCTTTGCCTCTTCTATAGCTTTATCTTCTATTCGCTTCTCAAGTTTTTTTATGCTCATAAGATAGCTTAAAAGGCCTTACCACCAACCCACAGAATAACAAGGAAAGCAACAAGAAAAGCAAGAACAGCATACATTTCAACAAGCCCTGGTAAAAGAATTGCACGTCCACTTTCCTCAGGCCTCTTTCCTGTAAGATCTATCGAACCAACAGCAGATTGTCCTTGAGAAAGTGCAGATCTAAATTGCACGACCCCTATAACTATTCCCGTTAACAGCATCGCTACACCCTGCCCAAGAGAAGCTTCTGGGTTACTAGAAGTAAATCCAAATTTTTGTAACATAAGATATGCGATAATAAATGCATAGAATCCCTGCGTCCCAGGAAGAGCCATGAGTATGAGCAATTTGCCAAATAATTCCGGCTTTTCAGAAAGTACTCCCGCAGAGTGTGATGTCGTTCGGCCAAGAGCAATCGCAGAACCAATGCTCCCAAGTGCAGCAACAAACACAGCGCCTATTACCACCCATGCAGGACCAGTACTAAGACTTTGCCAACCAAGATTTTCCATTATTTTTTACCTCCTCTTTCATTTGGTACTAACCGTATATTTTTCAATTCAAGGCCTAAAGGCATAAATTCAAGACCCCCAATGTCATAAAATCTACTAAAAAACTCAAGAAAATTCAAACGGATCGAATGAACAAATGCTCCAAGAGAATTCATTATTACAGTAAGACCATGCCCAAACAGTAGTAACAACAATGTAATAAATATACCCAGAGGACCGAGCAATTCCCCCATCAGTTTGCTTACAAGATTAAAAGACGACGCAAGAATAGAAGTGCTGAGCCCTAGCACAAACAAACGAGAGTAAGAAAGTGCGTCACCTAAAAAACTTACAATCCCATACGAGCTTCTGATGCCATATATATTAACTACTGCAGCAACAGGCTTAAATAATGGCTGTCGCACAGAAACCCAGCCTCCGGCAAGTAAAAGAACAGATCCAATCGCAATAAGAGTATAATCTAACATTTTAATCTGTGGATACTGATTCACAAAAAATAGAAGAAGAATAGAAGGAATAAAAATAAGCCATCCAAGACCATTGAAAACTCCCTCTGCAATTCGCTTCCTCCTGAATGAAATAATCATACTCAATAAAATTCCTATAAGTTGCACCAATATGCCCAACCCAATAGAAAAAGCAATGAACTGCATAGAGCCGTTTGTTGAAGCAGGATCAATAATTTGCATACTGTAAAGCATTCTTGTAATGAGATGATTAGGAAAATATGTAAGAAAGAAATTGCCCGCAATAGAACCTGTTAAAAAACCTACAATAACAGCAATGAAACCTGCATACAAAAATATTTTAAAGAATTTTTCTACTCCAGCATTTCCTCTGTACCGCTTCAAAAAGTACAGGCAGCCCAATACAATAAGTAGACCATAAAACGCATCTCCCAACGCAAGTCCAAAGAAAAGAGAAAAAAATATCGTGACAAATGGAGTGGCATCCATCGCAAAATAGGACGGAAGACCGAACATCTTAATAAGCATTTCAAAAGGCCTGAATAACGCATTGTTCTTGAGAGAAACCGGGACAGCATCATATACCGCAGGCTCTGTTACTGAAATAAAAGTATTATCAAATTCTTTTTCTATATGTTCAATTTTGCTACAATCGTTTTCTCTAACAAAGCCCCTTATAATACCAAAATTTTTTCCCTCTAATAAACAGCTTAACGCTTTTTCTTTTTTCGCATGAGAAGAGTAATAATCCCGCAATGCAAGAAGCTTTGCCTTTGAGCTATACAATTCCTTTACCTTATTGAATATTACTTTTCTCTCCTTAAGAATCTCCGTTTCTTTATTTAAAATACGTGCTACTTCTTCCTCAATAAAACCAGAAAAATTTGTTAATATCTGCATTTTTTCAATTAAGTACTTCTTAACAATCTTTTCAATTTTTTGCCCATCTTCTTTTAAATAAAGAAAAAACACTTTTGTTTTACTTTTATCAGAAGAGAATGGATAAACAAATATCGTGTCAATAAACTGAGCTTCATTTAAAATAAGTTGCTTGTACTTCTTCTTAGTCATTACGCCAATAAATGATTCAGTCTGCTCTGTTCCGAAGAGTATGGAATAAGGAAATGGAAAATCTGAAATAGAGTTAATGTATGTTTTTTCTTCCTTCAATTTGTTCAATTTTTTTACAGATTCTGCTTCTCGGCCCAGTAACCCCTGAACTTCTTCATGAAGACCATTAAGATCAAAATTTTTAATAACCCTATTAAAATCGCTTTCGGTAAGTATCTCATCTTCTGGGAGAAAGGAAGAAATGAGCCCTTTATTTTCAATGTTAAAATTCTTAAAAATGGTAAAAATAGATTCAATTTTAAAAAGCACCTCGTCATGAACGGGCTCAACAACAGGATGGGCAAAATATTTTCTACCATCTTTTATATATTCTGGGGAAAGAGTGGCTATATGGATAACATTTAACTTATACAGTTTATCAATGAGACCACTTTCTACCTCTTTAGGACAAACGATATGAATTTTTTTAAGTTTTTCAATTGCCATTAACTTTCTACAACCTTTTTCACAAGTTTTTTGGCTATTTGATCAGCTTCTCGTGAAGCAATATTTTTCAATTCTTTTAATCTTTTTTCGTGAGACCTTTTTATTTCTTTGACCTCTTTTTGTATTAACTTCTTATTTTTCTCTTCTTCTATTTTTTCCTTTGCAGCAAATTCTTCTTCCAATTTATTCAAAAAAGCTTCTTTCTCTTTTGCCATTTCTTTCTTAAGAAGAGTTGCTTCTTTTTCTGCTTTATTAAGAATCTCTTTGGCTTTTTTCTCTGCTTCACTTATCGAAATAAGTATATCTCTTTCAATCATACGCACCTTCCTCTTGCTTATTGTAAATCATCTACAACTCTCACATAAACCTTATTACCTCGCATAATAGCCCCCTGGATCATGCCACCTTTGTTTTCCATTATATGGATAAAATTTATCGCTTCCTGCGATATTTCCATGCCAGGAGCTAAAACAGAAATGCCAGGAGGGTATGGCGCAACAACTCCCCAGCTGACTTTATTTACTGTCTTGTCTAGCAACTTTATTTTATAATTCAAGTTAAACGCATCGTTAGGCGAATAAACTTGCTTCCCTGCTACAGGAAAAGGTATCATTTTTGCCACTCCACCTGATTTCTTTTTCACAGATCTTAAAACTTTTAAAAGGGATTTTACATCCTGCTTTTCCGTTCCAATTGTAACAAAAAGGAGTACATTTTGCAAATCAGAAAGTTCAATCTCTATATTGTGTTTATTAAGGAAAAGCTCAAACTCAAACCCAGAAAAACCCATCTCTTCAACATTTATGGCAAGTTTTATGGGATCAATAGCATAAATGTCCTTACCGTTTATAATGGAAGAGTCTATTATCCTAAAACCATCTATTTTTTTAATCTCTTCTCTTGCATAATCTGCCACTTCAATAGCTTTCTCCCATAGCTTTCTCCCGTTGATGGCCATCTCTCTTCTTACCACATCAAGAGAAGCCATAAATATATAGGATGGACTTGAACTTTCTATAGTAGCAAGTACTTGTTCCACAATATCTGTGTTAACCTTATCGCTTACAATATGAAGGAGGGAAGTCTGTGTAAATGTAGGAAGTGTCTTATGTGCGCTCTGGACAACTATATCCGCACCATATTCAATAGCGCTTGAAGGAAAAGAAGGATGAAATGGAAAATGTGCGCCATGTGCTTCATCTACTAGTGCATACATATTATATTTATGCACAATATCGATCATTTTTTTTAAATCGCCTTGAATCCCATAATAATTAGGTGTAGTTATTAATACCGCTTTCGCATCTAAATTACCTTGTATTGCCTTTTCAAGCTCAGTAGCTGTAAGGTTTGTAATAATGCCAAAATCGTTGTTGAATTCTGGATGTACAAACACTGGATTAGCCCCCGACTCAATAATGCCTCCTATAACAGACCTATGAGAATTTCTCCCCACTATAATTTTGTCACCTTCTTTACAGGTAGCAAGTATCATAGCGTGAACTCCTGCTGTTGTTCCATTTATTAAAAAAAATGTATTCTTTACTCCATAGAGGTCAGCTGCAAGTTCTTCCGCTTGTTTTATCACACCTTTTGCATAATGAAGGTAATCAAGACCTGAAACTTCTGTAAGATCAAATTTGAATAAGTCATTACCGAAAAGTTTTTTGAGATAACGAGGTACTCCTCTTCCACTTGAATGACCCGGCATATGAAAAGAAATCATATCCTTTTCAACATATCTAAGAATAGCCTCATAAAGAGGAGCTTTATTTTGATTCACTATATTACACTCCTTAAATTAAATTATCTTAAATGGTCGGGATGATGGGATTTGAACCCATGACCTCTTAGTCCCGAACCAAGCGCTCTACCAAGCTGAGCCACATCCCGATATAAAAATGGTCGGGGCGAGAAGATTCGAACTTCCGACCCCCTGCACCCCATGCAGGTGCGCTAACCAAACTACGCCACGCCCCGAATCCTTTTTATTATAATGGTTTTCTAATGTGATGCAATAGTCACAAAAATTATAGATCTTGAAAGATTCGTGCTTGAGAAATACCAGGAGCTGAAACTTCCAGGTTTAAAAAATATCCAAATGGGGTTTGATAAACTTCATATCCTACACTTTTGAGTCTCTCTTCTGCCTTCTCCAGTATACTAAGCACAACCTCTGGATCAGCCTTACTTTTAGATAGATGGGCAAAAGAATGCAAAACAATGCGTTTTGTCTTATTTTTACCTGCCGCCCATTTTAAACTTTTGACAAGTTTTTTCACTTTTTTGTCAACTTCTTCCTCGTCTTCTTTCTCTGAGTGAATAAAACCTACAAGCACATCCCGAAAGGTTTCTTGCTTTTCCTCGCTTTTAAGTTCTAAAAGTGTTTTCGTTGTAGTCCTGTACTCAAATTTATCCATATAAATTATAAGTAACTTCATTTTTGCCTCCTCTTTTTTATAATATACTGCAAAATTTTGTTAAATAATAATTATGAGATTTTAATATTACCGGGATTTCTTACATTCCTAAAATTTACCAAGAGCATCACCGCACATATAACCCCTACCAATACTCTAAGAATAAGAAAAAATATAGAAAAATATTATGCTACTTATTCTTTTTTTATTCCGAGATGCTGCTTCTTTGTCAGGATTCAATACTATACTTGACCTCCATAAAAAATCAATTCGCCTTAATGTCTAACATAAAAGAAATTCCTTAACAACCAGGTTTTATCAAGTCTTTTATCGTAATAATTAGATAAATGAATTTCCTTTTAAGACACGTGCTTCTATCAATTTAAGCAAAACATGCATAAAAATCAAACCATTCAGGACTCTTTCTTCGTCGGCCTTCGCATCAATTTTTGTAATTCTTCCTTCGGTGGTTTATGCTGGTAAACAATGTTATAAATTGCAGTAGTTATCGGCATATCTATATTAAGCGTTTCTTTCAACGAGTATACTGATTTTACCGTGTATAGCCCCTCAACCACTTGATTTGTAAGTTCTTCTATTTCTTCTTTGCTCTTTCCTTTCCCGATCTCTTCACCTGCCCACCTATTTCTGCTTAGCTTACTAAAAGATGTAGCAATCAAATCTCCCATCCCGGATAATCCATAAAATGTCTCTTTTTTACCGCCAAGAACCATGCCAAAACGGATAAGTTCACTGACACCCCTCACAACAAGAGAGGATTTGCTACTATCACCAAAACCAAGTCCATCACTTATCCCAGCACCAACAGCAAGTACATTTTTTACAGAACCCCCCAATTCAACTCCCAAAAGGTCTGTTGTATAATACATTCTAAAATAATCTGTCAAAAAAACATCTTGCAGCCCTTTTAGAATAGATTCATCTTTTCCACCTATTACTGTCGCAGCAGGCATTTTTCTTGCAATCTCAAAAGAAAAATTTGGTCCCGACAGAGAAGTAATGTTTTTAGGGGGTATACCAGTCCATATTTCGTGTATTACTTGAGACATACGCTTCCCAGAATTTATTTCTATCCCTTTTGCAAGATTGACAACAATAGGTATATTAGAAGGAGATACATCCGATATAACACTTCTTAATTTTTGTGCTGGTACAGCCAAAACAATAATTTCTGCGCTACTAAGAGCTTCATTAATATCCATTGTATATTTAGCAATAGAA
>QMOQ01000022.1 GCA_003650285.1 Caldisericota bacterium
ATAAAAATTTAAAGAGAAGGAAAACTCTATGGCTAAAAATAAAGGAAACAAGCTAACTGAAGCTATTATTTCAACTCCAATTCATGAATACTTTCATGTTAAAAACCTCGGTAGACATAATATAACATTGTTGCCAGATAAAAATAAAGCAATAAAACAACACAATGAATTAAAGAAAACAATGCAAAATTTTGAATGCCATATTATTGATGTCAAAGAATTAAAAGGACATCCAAACTCGGTATTTGTGAAAGACACAGCAATTTGCACATCAAATGGATATATTAAATTAAGAATGGGATTAGCCAGTAGGAGAGGAGAAGAACAATGGATTTCAAAAACATTGGAATCTCTAAATATCCCGCTTATTGCATCTCTTAAAGAACCCGCTACTGCGGAAGGCGGCGATGTAGTCCTGGCAGGAAAAATTGCATTTATTGGGCACTCCTCAAGAACAAACAAAGAAGGAACAACGGCAATTAGTCGTATCCTGTCAAATATGGGATATAAAACACGAATAGCCAACGTACCTTTGCCATTCTTGCACATCGGTGGAGCAATGACTGCGTTAGATAGCAACTGCATCGTTCATTGCAAACAAGTGTTTCCAGATGATTTCTTTAAAGATTTTAAAGAAATAGAAGTCCCTTGCAATACATTTATCAGCGGTAATGTTATTAATCTTGGAAAAAACGAAGTAATAGCAGAAGCATCCAACACACTACTTATCAGAACACTTCAGAAAAATGGTTATATTGTTCACTCAATAGATTTGTCCGAATATGTAAAAGGAACAGGTGGACCAAGCTGTCTTGTTCTACCTGTAAAAAGAGAATGATTATCAGCTAAACTATTCGTTATAAGTAATTGTTACAGTTCTTGTAGTCCCGTCCCAATCAACCACACATCCCAGATTCTCTGCAACAAATCGAAGAGGAACAAACGTTCTATCATTCATAATAATAGGAGACACGTTGTGATTATTCGTATCTATCCATACCGGAACATCGTTCATTAATGCTTTTGGATTATCAATCCAAAGATATATAAAAATAGTGTCAAGTTGAACAGTAACCTTTCTTTCTTTCTCTTCCCATTGAACCATACCACCAAGAGTTTCTACAATTGCACGTATCGGCACAACAGTTCTATCCCAGCCATTCACAATCACAGGAATTGTGCCTCTTCCCGGATCTATTTCATTCTCAGTCCCATTTACCAGCATATATGGATTGCCTATCTTCAATTTTATAACTATATTCAGGCTTCCCTTAAAGAAAACGATTTTTGTAATTGTAGTTTCTTCTCCTCCTGCGTAAACTGCAGCTGCAGTAATCATATTTTGTTGAGCCGACAACAAAACAGTTGCATCAAAAGTTCCATCTGCTTTTACATTTATTTTTTTGCCATTAATTGTTAGGGAAGACCCTGTTGATACCCTGCCTGTGAAAAAAAAAGTCGAATTTGAGACAGTAACTCCATCTGTAAAATTAAGATGCAGATAAGGTTTTACCGTAAAGACACCTTTTTCAATCAAAATTTCTAAACGTTCATTCAAAACATTCTCCACAATTACATTTTGCAATTGAAGGGTATTTACAGAAATCTTTTCACCCTTTACAGTAACAAAAGCTACGTTGCCGCTCCCTGAAACAGCAGTTTTACCTTTTACAGAAACAGCAACAAGAATTTTTTCGCTGCTAATTTTATGAACAATTAACCCATCCTTAAATAACTCACCTTTCTCTACATTAATAATAGAAATATTATTACTATTATACGTAATAACAAAAGACAATCCCCTCATATTTTCTACCCCTGTTATATTTACTGGAATAGTAGTCGTTTCACTCTCCATTGCATCGCTGTTGCCAATAGATAATTTAGCAGGAAGATGTGTGGATATCATTACCGTAACAACGACTGATCTAATTAAATTATGAGAAGACATCAATTTCAATGTGATGTTTACGCTATCCCCATCCTTTGCTGTAACTGGCACCATAATAGTAAGGTTGATTTGTTTTGATTCATTAGCAGCCAAAAAGAAGGAACCATTAGCCACACCTATATCCCAATCTTCTGGTGCTTCCTTCACCGAAATATTATAGCCGTCACCATTAGAACCCACATTCATAACGCTCATGGTAATATTTATTTCCTCTCCGGGACGTGCTATCACTGCTTCAGGATGTGCTGAAAAATAAGCATCATAGGGTGAGCTGCTTATGTCCTCGAAAAGAACACGTATAATATTATGAAAACAATCTGTCACAAGAAAAGTGCCATTTTCTACCTCGATAGATGTTATTTCATAAAATATTCTCTCACTTTGATATAAAAGGTCTCCTTTTGTGCTAAAAACCGATATTCTCCCATTCTCCGTATCAGCGACTACTAAATTCCCGGCTTTATCTGTTGCCACATCCTCAGGTACATAGAATTGCATTGTTCCTCTACCGCCACCCTCTCCAATAGTGCGTTGTTCTGTAAACGTATTATCGAAACAATGAATTTTGTTATCATTGATTGAGGCAATATAGAAATTTCCATCACTATCCTGTGCTATCCCTGAAGGAAATTTGCAAACAGAACGGATTTGAATGATATTACCAAGATAATCAAACTTTACCACACTATTTTTGTCAAACAAAGTTGCATAAAAATAGCCATCAATTCCTTTTATGATTTTTCCCACCTGACCAAGTCGATCATCATATAAAACATTCTTTACACTACCATTACTGCCATAAATTGCAATCCCACCATACAATCCTACAAAAATATTGCCTGCCTTATCCGATAGTATACTGTATGCAGAAGGAAACGCATCTCCATCCAGTTTGTCAATACGTCGCACCAATGACCCTGAGGGAGAAAATTGCACCAGCTCGCTTGCTGTAAATCCACCATAATTTACAACCCAGATATTTCCATTCTCATCCAGAGTTGCCCCAATTGGATTTACAAGTCTTCCATTCACATCCTGAGGAGATTCTTTTTTTGACAAAAATATACCCGCTTCGCTAAATACACTAAGCCGTGACCCCATAGAATGCCCAAAAGGCGCATCAGAATTTATATCCCAATAATAATAACCTGCATCCATCACATATATATTTCCAAGCATATCGGCGGCAATGCCAGCAGGAGTTAATAGTGCACCATCTTGCTGAGAATAATAGCTTTCTGCTGTTTTCCCAATTTTCTTTATATATTTTCCACTTGCAGAATACTGAACAATTCTACCGTTTGTAGTTCCACCTCGTGAAAGACCTCTGTCGGATACAAAGATATTACCACCCATTCCTATAGCTACATCAGATGGAAACAAAAGTTCCTCTCCAATCACAACTAATAATATATTTAAATCTGTATCAAACTTGTATACATTTTTCCCACTCATACTCACAGCATAAATATTGCCATCAGCATCGGAGGCAAGTCCACCGGGATAATCAATATTTGCAGTCTTTTTAATGTTTCCATTCATATCCAATTTATAAATAGTATTCTCAAAATAATCAGAAACAAACAGATATCCTTTTGACACAGTAATCCCCGTAGGCGTGTTTAAAAAACCAGCATCTAAAGTTTTTATAAACGCACCATTGCCGCTAAAGAATTGTACTTTCCCGTTAAGTGCATCTGATACATAAAAAATGCCTTCCTTGTAATCAATATCTGTAGGATAAATGAGAGTACTCAATGAGCCGAATGTAAGAACATTGTCCAGGAAACCATCTAAAATATGAACCCTGCCATAAGAATTGTCTATTACAGCAATCTTTCCTGTTCCGGCGGTACAAATACCTTGCATCGGAAAAAGATATTTTGAATTATAATCATCTTCGTACAAATTTGCTTCTGCAAGGGATATTGAGCCGATAAAATCATCACCTGGAACTGCTATATTTTGAATTACACTAATGTTTTTAACAGAATCCGCCTTAACTAATCGTGCTGGTAATCCCAGTAATAGAATTAAAACAATAACTATAGATATTGTTTTTCTCATCACCATCTCCTATGGATACAATTCCCCATAGTGCTCTGTCAAAATCAGAAAGTCTTTCCCGTCTACAATACCATCTCGATTAAAATCACACCCTAAATTAAAATTAGCCTCATTTTTATTCAAACCAAAACTTTCCCTAAATATTTCTACATCAAGATCATCAACCTTTTTATCGTTATTTACATCCCAGATTCGAGAATAATCAGATGTTTTATATTTCAAGGGCCTTAAAATAAAATATTCCTGCGGTGAAGAAGACACATATCCGGGATAAATAAAATCAACACCGTTTTCAATCGCTTCGAGATGTACCCTTGCTACAATCCCGGTTTCTCCAATTTCACCGGAAAGCGTAACATAGACAGTACCCGGCTGTACAGAATCAACAAAAGTCACGTTCTCATTCAGTGCTACTTCTCCCTGTTCTATTTCTAAAATCTTAAGTAAAAATTGATCGTACTTAAAGGAGATAAATAACGTTGTTAAAGATTGGTCTGCTTTGAAAGAAAGATCCACCCAGAAATCTTCTCCTTTCTTGAGTAAGGGGGTTTTGCCTTCTTCCAGGTAAATGTTAAGATAGTTTGTCCGTCTGTTTAAAACATTAAAACTGCCACTTTTTTCATCCCTTAATATCACAGGATGCATATCTATTGTGCTTTCATCATTATTTGCTTCAAGATATGAAATTTTATAATAATATTTTTCATCCTTTAAAAAATAATTAGCAAAGATATCTCTGCCATTTAAATTAACACTGTAATCGCCAATATAAATTGCAGATTCATCGAATATCGTATCGATAAACCTTCCGTTTGTATCGTATATATCCACTCTTATCTCGCCTGCATTATTTTCTCTATACGGCTCTTGAGAAGTATCATCTTCAATGCCCAACCCAACAGTAAAATTTATTTCAATATTATTATCAGCAGTCAAAGTATCTCCACTCTGAAAAACATTCTCAATGTAGTGCCTTTCTTTTAAAAGTGGGAGGTACACAAATGGAATATGAAGAGTTGCACTCTCTCCCTCCAAATATATAAATCCGTACACTTCTCCTTGTATACTCTCATCTGCCTTAAAATCTACCGTAAAACTCTTCTCGGAAAATGGTGCAACATAAATGTTTTCCGGGTAAGTAAGCTTCACTGTTTCATTTGAATAAGTAGAATATGAAATAGAAAAAAATAAACTATTGCTTGATAAATTTTTGACAGTAAATTTGCCTATCCTTTCCTTTCCATCATTACCAAAAATAAATGAGGCGGGCCTGACAAGTGCAGTTGAGTTAACAGCATTTTGTACATCTACTCTCCCGGAACCTTGCATTAATGGCGAATACGGTTCACCGGATATAGAATTCTCTAATATGCAAGCTGTATTCATCAAGATAGATTTAATCTCAGCCGGTTTAAGCGATTTCCGTGCTTGTTTTATCAATGCTGCACTTCCTGAAACGAAAGGAGCTGCCATAGATGTCCCGCTAGCAAGCGATTTATTATTATTTAAAACTGTCGACGTTATATCAACACCCGGAGCAACCAAATCTGGCTTCATGTAAAAATCTATTGTAGGACCATTAGCTGAAAAAGAGGCTATTCTGCCTAACCCATATTCATTACTTAATTTTATCGTAGTAGAACCAGTTATTCGTTGTTTAATGTATAATCCATCCGTATATGAAATAAATAAAAACGGTATAAAGTCAGTTTCTTCAGGATTGAACTGAGATAGCAACTCGATATCTTGCAATCCGCTTACATTATTAAAAACAATTATTCCTTTGGCTCCCGCATTTTTTGCATTAATATCCTTATCTCCAAAATAGATAATTCCTCTCGATACCAGTGCAATCTTTCCTGTAAGATTTTTCCCTGAAAAATCACTTTCCAGGCCATATCCACAATAAACTATATCATAGCTTCCATCAGTAAAAAACGGAGAGTTCTCCGGATATGTGCCTCTAATATCCTTATTCCAAAAAGCAATGACACCATGCATTGCGTCACTGCTTGCTCCTACACCAATGGCACTCTCACTAGATGCTGGTGCACTCATAGGAAAGGGAACCAAATCTGACCTGCTACCATAATTTCCTGCAGCAGCCACAACTACTATTCCATCTGCCGTAGCATTCTCCACTGCAATCGATTCCGGATCTCCTCCCACTCCTGCTCCACCTACTGTACCGATAGATATATTTATAATATCACATTTATCTTTAGCAGCCTCATCTATACCTTTAACTATCGTTGAAATTGAAGTTGTTTCTGTATTTCCAGTAAACACTTTATAGGCACGAATTTTTACATCAGGTGCAACACCATAATTAGATCCACCGATAATTCCTGCCACATGCGTACCATGCCCATCAGTGTCCATAGGATTGCTATCCATATCCGCAAAGTCATACCCACCTATTATCTTAGCGTTAGGGAATCCTCCCCCGCCCAATTCTGTGTTTCCATAATCCACACCTGTATCAACAAGACCAACTACAATACCCTTTCCTGTAATATATGCCCCGCTGCTATCAGTCATCCTGTTAACAACATCCGATTTTATCACATTGGTTGCATAGGTTCTTTCAAGATAGGCTTTTTTGTCTTCAAAAATTCTTTTGACATTTCGATTCTCCGCAATATCCATCATATGCTTCCGATTTACCGTGCATGAAAAACCATTAAAAAGATACGTATAATTAAACTGGACTTCTATGTTAAATCTTTCCATATATTTTATCAAATTGTTTTGCTTCAGCTCTAACTTTGCCGCGTGCCTTTCAGCACTATCATCAATAAAAATAGTAAGAAGTTTGAACTTTAAGGTTTTCTTATAGACAACCGCTGGTGTATCTGTTAATTCCACAATAATTGACACATTTTCTTCCGATAAATGCATTAAGGATGGTGAGATTTTCTCTTCAGCACTACCTGCTGTTTTTACAGTAAAAAGAGATAGAATAATTGTCAAAGCTATCACTAAGACAATAAATTTTTTCATTTATACTCCTCCTTCATAAAATTATACATTTATTGACAGAAAATCAAAATGCACGTATATTTATCCGGGGTGAAAATGACAATAGACTTAATTGTATTTGATTTTGATGGAACACTTTTTGACACAAGTGAAGATATAACAAAAGCAATGAACTTTGCTTTGAATAAAGCAGGATTGCCTCTTACAAACAGAACAAAAGTTTGGAATTCTACTGGAGACGGAACATCCCTGCTTATAAAAAGAATTCTAGGCAAAAACAATAAAAACCTACACGACACCGTACTTAATGATTTTATAGAATATCATTCTTTGCACTATGCAGATTACACAAAACCCATGAAAGGAGTAACAGATGTCCTTGAAAGATTTAAAACAAAAAAAATGGTTATTCTGTCAAATAAATATAAAGAATTCATTGATAAAATACTAAAAAAATTTGAAATAGATAAATATTTCTCTGCAGTTTATGGAAAAGAAAGTTTTAGTAAAAGCAAACCCCACCCATATCCATTGTTATACACAATAAAAAAGATGAAAGTTACAACTCAGAAAACAATATTTGTCGGCGACAGCCTGAATGATGTACTTATCTCCAAAAATGCCAATGTGAAATGCTTTATCATTCCATCCTGTGTAACTCCGATAGAAAAAATCGAGGAACTAAAACCTTACAAAATACTTAAAAATATTAAAGAACTTGTAAATTTCATTAAATAATGTAAAATATTAAAAAAGGAGGAGTCTGTAATGGCATATCTACTGGTTATAGTATTAAATAAAACAGAAAAGATAGAGAGCATTCTTGAGCGATTTATCGAAGTAGATGTACGGGGAGCAACAATTATTGACTCAGTTGGAATGGGAAGAACCCTTGAATCCGAAATTCCCATATTTGGCACACTTCAGGAGATTTTGTCCGGTGGAAAAGGAAAACGTCCCGAAAACAAAACCATTTTTACTGTAATTAAAGAGGAAAAAACGTTAAGAGATGCAGAACGCGTCGTAAAAGAAGAATTATCCAATTTTACAGAACCTGGTGCAGGAATTATGTTCGTCCTGCCAATAATGGACTTTAAAGGATTATCTCCCTCGCTAAAAGAAGAAGAAAAAAGTTTAAAAGAGCATCGAAAAATCGAAAAAATTGTTTAAAAGACAGTCTTTTTAATGATATATCTCCTCAAATAGAGGTAACCCAGAAGCACAGATGACCCTATAATTACATGAATATTTTCAAAGTAAAACAATTCAAGGGGAATGAGAAACAAAAATGCAATGAATTGTGCAATCCCTCTCTTCTCCTTTTTTTTCAATAATACTATTAAAATCACTAAAACAAGCCATATTATCAATACCCAACGCATTTCTCTCCAGCAAATAACGCTCAGCACGCCTATTATTGGTGCAATACCCATACCACCTCTAAATTTATAATATATAGGGAAAGAGTGCCCTATCACTACAGCAATGCCCGCAAGAATGGCTGTCTCTTGTGAATGCGGCATCCTAAAAATAAATGGGAGAAGTGTTAAAATAAAACCTTTTCCCACATCAATAATACCAACAGCTATACCCCACTTTTGTCCTAAAACTTTAAATGTATTAAATGTCCCGGGGTTTTTATCGCCTAATTCTCTTACATCACGCTTTTTCACAATACGAATAAATATAGTAGCAGGAGAAAAAGAACCAATAAGGTAAGAAATGAAAATATAAGAAAATTCTAATAAAGAAACCACATCACCACCCCACTAAGAATGGGGATCGAAAGATTATCATTTATTTTAAGAGAAAAAAGCTCAATAAATGTACCGGTTAAAGCGCCTGAAAGTCCTATCAAAAATGGTAATTGCAATTTCCATTGTGCCCATATTACAACAAACAACATCGCAATAAAACAAGCAATAGACCCTTCAAGAGTTTTGTCATGAAAGATCTTAATGCGACCGATGCTTTTCCCGATAACCGTTGCTACCATATCTCCAAAAACATTAAACAATATCGCGGGAATACCAATATGCTTCGGGAAAAAAATTACAATGATCGTACACCCCATCAATGTATACGTAGTCCCGGACAAATCTTTTAACTCTTCTTTTTTAGCAATAAACCGCATAAAACGCGCAAATGGCTTAAAAATGCGTCGCACCACTTCATTTGCTTTAGGGGAAACAAGACGAATAATATCCAGGGAAAGAGCAAAAATAAAAGCTAAACAAACAGACAATATAACATACTTTATGGGCCAATAGTAATAAATGATAACAACCACTATGAGCACAAGACGATAACTTTTTCTAAAAAGAAGTTTTTTCATTTTTCCCCTTATGGTGGAGGTGGCGGGAGTTGAACCCGCGTCCGAATAAACACACCATGCCGCCAGGCTACAGGCTTAGTTACTTTTTGTTTTCATCTTTCTTGCTCAAGTAACAGAGCTCGAAAGCATAGTCTAAATTGCTACACTGTAAACATTGGCTTAGACAAACCTTTGTCACAGGGCCTGTATTCCTACGTTTTAAGCGCCCTACAGGCGAAAGCTACCTAAAACGTTAACCGCTAAATTAAGCAGCTAATGCGTAATTGTAATCAGCGTTTATTTTTTTGGTGGATGTTTTAAGAGGCCAACCACCGTCCTCTGCCTGCGCCGACATGTCTTGTTTATCCGTCGAACCCCAGCACCCCCTTCTTTAACATTATATTATACAAATTTACTCAGTTTTTTCAAGATAGGTAGTAAACAGAATGGTTTTAATGAAAGCCCATAGTGTATTAGTTTATGCTTCATAAGGTAATTAAGATGCCAAAACATGATCGTAATTGATTATTATATAAACTACTTTAATAAAAAAATTTATTACTGTTGCTTTGTTCTAAAAAGTTATTCATCTCCACATATTTTGCAGCGAGGATCTCTTTCTATGCTTAAAATTGAAAAATTATTGTCCAGAGCATCGTAGATGAGTAATTTATTAAAATACTTGCTACCAGTGCCTACAAAGAATTTTATAACCTCTGTTGAAACAATGCTGCCTATAGTACCTGCAAGCGAGCCTAATATGCCCATTGAGCGGTTATTATCTGTCATAGAATGAATGATTTCAGGGCTTTTTTCCGGGAAAATACAATTATAACATGCAGTTTTACCTGGCAATATGCTCATAACCTGGCCTGTAAACCGACCGACTGCACCTATAAATAAAGGTTTACCTGTCTTGATGGTTGTGCGGTTTATAAGATAACGTGTTTCAAAATTATCCGTCGCATCCACAACTACATCATATTTCAGAAAAATCTCAGAGGCATTTAAATTCGAAAGCCTCTCTTCATAGATATCAAAATCTACATTTGGATTTAGCTTATTTAATCTCTCCTGCACTAAAAATACTTTCTTCTTTCCAACATCTTTAGTTGTATAAAGAATTTGCCGTCCTAAATTTGAAACAGACACCACATCGGCATCAATAAGCCCTATTTTTCCTAAACCCGATGCAACAAGATACATCGATACAGGATTCCCCAGCCCTCCCGCACCAATAATTAACGCTGAAGAATGTTTAAGCTTTTCTTGCCCTTTTTCTCCTATTTTATCAATTAAAATCTGTCTACTGTATCTTTCTTTTTCTTCGCTAGATAATTGCATATGTGCCTCCCTGATTATTTTAACAAATAAGCCAGTTTAAGCAATTTGAATGATGGGAAAATCTTAAGATAATTTGAAAGAAGCTGGTTTTTTTAAAAATTCAAAAATAAAAACACACAATCCCAATAATATAATAATATCGCCAATGCTATAGACTCCAACAAAAGGATTTAATAATTGCGCGGTAATGTTGTCTCCAAGAAAATTTAGATGTGTTTTTTCTGACATTATCGTTGCATTATAAAAAGTGCCGTACTGCTGTAGAAGTACTATTTTTGTATGTGCTCCTACAAGCTCTAATTTTGATAAATCCTGGGGCATAAAACCCTTATTTGCAAGTATTACCAAGAGATTTAATGAAAACCCTACCATCGATATCAATATTCCCCTATAATGCAAATTTAAAAGTAAAAAAGCGAGTAATATAAACAATGAAATAACATAAAAGATAGGCGTTGCAGAGCTAAAAGGAGAATTACTAAATTTTTCGTTAAATATAAGAAGCTGTATTAAAAAACCGACAAAAATTAAATAAACTGCTCTTACTTCTTTACTTTTTATCCCGCTAACTCCCTTATTGATTACAAGAGCTATGACAAATACGAAGGCAAGTACAATTATCTCAATCATTTAAGACCGGGAAAAAATCTTCCCCTTTAACATGTTCTTCTTTTTCTTCTTCTACCTTTTCTCTTACCATCTGGCAGAAAACTTCAGCAACAACGGGGTCAAATTGCGTACCTTCCGCTTTTCTAATTTTATTCAATGCCTCTTCAATTGTTATCAATTTATTTTTATAAGGCCGCGGACTTATCATTGCATCAAAAGCATCTACCACACCAATAATACGTGCCCCCAGAGGAATTGATTCGCCTTTCAACCCATCAGGGTAGCCTTTGCCATTAAAATATTCATGGTGATATCTTATGATTTTTGCGCCTTCTTCAAAATGAGAAAAATGATTTAAAATCTCATCGCCTTTTATTGGATGCTGCTTTATTATATTAAATTCTTCATCTGATAACGGGGCAGGTTTCAAAAGTATAGCATCCGGTATGATAAGTTTGCCAATATCATGCAATTGGGCAGCAATAGTAATAAAATAGCTCTGTTCTGCAGATAAATTTAATCTTTCACACAGTTTTTTTGTCCAGTTTGCAACCCGGATAGAATGTTTCATTGTATCAGGAATTCTATCATCCACAGCCTTTGCAAACGTTAATAAAGCATTTATAGTTTCTTTTTCCATCTGTACTCTTCTTATTGAAGCATAATAAATAGTAATAAAAGTTGGAAGTAGAAATAAATTCATCCACGGATTTACTTGAAAAAAATACATAATC
>QMOQ01000023.1 GCA_003650285.1 Caldisericota bacterium
AATTACTTTGTTGTTACGCCATCTATGACAGTACTTTTATTATTTTGTAAGCTTCACTTATTTTTTATGCAAATGAAATAAGTGACTGATGATTTTTCTGCCAATAACGAAGTATTTTTTAGGTCTTTAATTTTTTTTGAAAATAAGCCGCTATTCAATAACTTTCTAACTATATTTCTTTGCTTGTTCTTTACCCTCCAACACTTTTCTAACGCCTCTTGCGATTGCTTCCATTTCATGCTCGCCGGGATAGACAAACAAAGGAGCAATAAAGGTTACATATTCTTTTATGCCTTTTGTGAGATCTTCTGAATGAGCCAGCCCACCTGTTAGTACGATTGCATCTACTTCTCCCTTCATTACTGAGGCGTGTTTTCCTATTTCTTTTGCAATCTGGTAGACCATAGCATCAAATACCAGTTTTGCATATTTGGCACCATCTGCAATCATCTTTTCTACCTTTATTAATGAATTTGTCCCAAGGTGAGAAACAAGCCCGCCTTTACCTGCAAGGAATTTTTTGATTTCTTCTTTTGTATATTTTCCTGAGAAGCACATATCAACGACTGCAATGTTTGGCAGGTCTCCTGCACGTTCTGGCGAAAATGGTCCATCACCGTTTAAGGCATCGTTTACATCAATTATCCTTCCTTTTCTGTGTGAGGCAACGGATATGCCGCCGCCCAAGTGTGCTACAATAAAATTTCCTTCGTTATATGTGATACCTAATTTCTTTGCTGCTTCTCTTGCTGCTGCTTTCTGGTTTAATGGATGATCTTTTGCTTTTCTTTTAATGTCTTTAAGCCCTGTAACTTTTGCAATGGGTTGCATTTCGTCTACAATAACGGGGTCAACAATGAATGCGGGGATTGCTACCTCGCTTGCAAGCGTATAAGCAAGTGGCGCTCCAAGATTTGATGCATGTTCTCCGTATTGTAAGCCCATAAGGTCTTCAATCATCTTTTCATTTACTCTGTATGTGCCTGATTCAAGGGGATGCATATTACCTCCTCTTGCGCCAATTGCATCAAAATCATTTAAGCTAAACCCAGCTTTTTTAATTGTATTTAAGACAATTTTTTTTCTGAATTCAAACTGGTCTGGTATATGAGAAAACTTGGCAATTTTTTCTTTTGGGTGATCAAGTTTTTCTTTATAAACTTCTTTTTTATCCTCAAAAATACTTATTTTTGTGGATGTAGAGCCCGGATTTATGACAAGAATTTTCATCTATTTCCCTCCCGTCATTGCAGAAGCAACGATTAACGAATAGAATTTTATTTCTGTGGTATCTCCTCTGGATGGCAGAATACAGGGTGCTGTTGTTCCAAGCAAGACAGCAGCCGTTTTTGCATTAAGGAGCTTTGTAGCGCATTTATAGAAAACATTTCCTGTTTCTATGTTTGGGAATATGAGGATGTCTGCGTCTCCTGCAACTTTAGAATCTACCTTTTTTATTTTGGCCGCTTCTTTCGATACGGCAAGATCCATTGCCAATGGCCCGTCGATGATACAGTTCTTAATCTGCCTGCGTCTGCTCATCTGTGTGATAATTGCAGCATCTATTGTGGATTCCATTTTCGGATTTACCGTTTCTACTGCGGATAGTATGGCAACTTTAGGATTTTTTATCCCGATTTTTATTGCAGCATCCACGCAGTATTTAATCTGTTGAATTTTCATTTCTAAAGTTGGCTTAATAATAACCCCGGGATCAGACACAATAAGAAGTTTGTGATAAGTGGACACTTCAATAAAAGCCGCATTGGAGAGTAATTTTCCCTCTGGCAAAAGGCCGTATTCCCTGTTTAGTATTCCTTTGAGGTATTTTGAAGAACCTACAATCCCTTTCATCAAAATATCTGCTCTTTCTTCTCTTACGGCTTTAACGGCAAGTTTTATTGCTTTATCATCGTCTTCCACATTAACAATTTCCATAAGAGATGTATCAATATTGTTTTTTTGTGCTATCTCTTCTACTTTGTTTTTTCTTGCAAAGTTTATTACATTGAATAACCCTTTCTTTATGCCTCTTTCGGCTGCTTCTAAGCTATGGGTATCTTCCCCAAACGCTATTGCTACTCTTCTTTTAGGCTTTCCTTCTACTATTTTTGCTATGTCATCTATTTTTTTTATTTCCATTTTTGCACCTCCCTTTCTTAGTGAATTGTAATAAGAAATGCTATTTTTTCCAAGTTTTATTGGTATATTATTGCAAAAAGTATGTTTTAAAAAATTTTATATAGGTGTTGACTTTATTGTTCCTTTTGATAATCTTGATGTGGAATTTGACTTAAAAAATAACATATAAAAGGAGATGAAAAGATGGGCAGCATTTTAATCAAAACTGAAATTCCCGGTCCAAAGAGCAGAATTATCCAAGAAAAAAGGGCAAAATATGTTGCTTCTCCGATGGGTTCTCTTGCATCATTTTATGCAAAAGAAGGTCACGGGGCTGTCATAGAAGATGTAGATGGCAATAAATTTATTGATTTCACTGGTGGATGGGGATGTCTTGCTGTTGGACATACACCCGAAAAAGTTGTAAATGCCGTTAAAGATCAGGCAGAAAAATATCTTCACACTGATTTTACAGCGGTACCGTACGAACCGTTTGTGGACCTTGCAAAAATGATTGCAGAGCGAGCCCCTGGAGATTTTGAAAAGCAAGTCGGATTTTTTAATAGTGGCGCAGAAGCTGTTGAAAATGCAGTGAAGATTGCTAAGGGCGTCACAAAGAGAAAAGGAATTGTTGTATTTGATTATGCTTTTCATGGCAGAACTCTTTTGACAATGACAATGACCCACAGAGCAATGCCATACAAGTATATTTATGGTCCTTTTGCATCAGAGGTTTACAGACTACCTTTTCCAAATTCACATTTAAATAAACTAAAGGTTAGTGATTTTGAACAAATTCTGGAAGATCGCGTATGCCCGGAAAATATTGCAGCCGTTGTCATTGAACCAATTCAGGGAGAAGGTGGTTTCAATATTCCGCCCAAAGGATTCTTAGAAGAAATACGACGGGTAACTAAAAAGTACGGCATTATGTTTGTTGCAGACGAAGTGCAAAGTGGATATGGAAGATCAGGAAAATTTTTTGCTGTAGAGAATTGGAATGTTGCTCCAGACCTCATTTCTTTAGGTAAATCTATTGCAGCAGGACTTCCTCTCTCAGCAGTTGTGGGAAATAAAAAATATTTTGATAGTTTACCGAATAGTTCTATTGGAAGTACATTTGGTGGGAATCCTTTAGCTTGCAGGGCAGGGATCGAGGTGATAAATATTATTGAAGAAGAGCATTTGTTGGATAGGGCAGTACACCTTGGAGATATTATTAAAAAGAAGTTTAATGAAATGAAGGGAAAATATCCAGCAATAGGAGAAACAAGAGGCATTGGCGCACTTAGAGCAATAGAGTTTATTAAAGATAGAGATACGTGGGAGCCAGATAGCGATACTGCAAAAGCTGTAATCCAGGAAGCAATGAAAAATGGATTAATTCTTGCAGGGGCGGGGATTCGTGGCAACGTTATCCGTTTTCTTATTCCTCTTGTGATTACTGACGAACAGCTAAATGAAGGATTGGATGTACTCGATAGAGCAATTGAAACAGTAACAAAGTAGAAGATATAAATAAAGCATAGCACAGAGCCCGGTTTTTATGACGGGCTCTATTTTTTTAAAAATTTACAGAGATTTTTCTTGACAAACACATTTTTCTTATTAAAATGTTCATCAAATGGAAAAAATAAAGGTGAGCAGTTTTAAGAATTTTTTTAGTTGGATGTGGTGGTGCCTCGAAGACATAAAATCTTCCGGGGTTTATTTGGATACTGCTTAGCCTGCACGTAACACAACTATAATTTGTTTAAAAGGCCTCGGAAACGAGGCCTTTTAAATTTTCCGTTTTAAAAATTTAGATAAGGTTTTGTTCCACATGGAACATTTAAGGCTGCAATACTTCCTCCCGATTTCCATTGGCTGAGATGATTATGTTGTAATCCGGGTAAAATTGTTTTACTGTTTGTTCTATCTCGGCGCGTATAGCTTGTACTTTGCAAGAGCCGCCAGTTATGTTGAGAAATTCTTTTCCAAAATCCACAACTACGCTTTCACCTTCCGTTTTTACGAAATTTACGCTTGTGCTTTGAGGAATCATTGAATCTAGGTATCCTAATTCCTTTTCTTTTTCAGTTGGCCCGTTGATCAGGAATCGAAGTGCGTCAATAGCGGGGTTTTTACTTTCTTTCTTTATTCTTCTCTCAAGCGGATATACCTTTTCACAATCTATCATTTCCGGATTTTTTACACTGTTTGGAAGATAGATATTTATTAATTGATACTCTACTTTATAGGAAAGGGTTTTTTCCTCTTTTTCTGTAGTTGTGCCATCTTTTGCCGAGATAAGAAAACATTTTAATGTAATTTGATCTGATTGTGGAAAGAGCGTTAGGACTATGTCTTTTTTGAATGTACCGTAGTCAGATGGTTCTTTTGCATCTGTAGTTGTAAACCCAGCGAAACAGATATTGCTTTCATTGTCAGTTACTTCTATATTTACGGTTCCTTCAAATGCTATTGCTTTTCCTTCGACATGCACAGTGCCATCTTCATTAACTGACGCATTGTTTAGTATGAGATTTTTCTGTTCAGTTTTACAACCTTGCAACATTAACAGCAAAATAAATACACTAAAGATTAATACAACGATTTTTTTCATTTATTACCTCCTCACCTAAAATTCTATCACCGTGTTGCCTCATTTAATTTTTTATACGAAATTCGTTTAATTGTTTCACTAAAATTTTATCACTTTCTATTTTTATGTCAATCTGTTAAAATTATATGTATGAAAAGAGAAGCAATTCGTTGCATTATTTTTGATTTGGATGGAACACTCTTCGATGCTCCATATGATTGGGTGAAGATAAAACAGGCTCTTGGAGTGCCAGAGGGAGAGGGAATTCTTTCTTATATAGAAAAGCTACCGGATAAGACAAAAGAAAAAAAGATGCATATGTTAAAGGCAATTGAAGAAGAAGCAACCAGAAAAGGAAAATTAAAAAACGGGGTACAAGAGCTGCTTAATGAACTTAAAAAAAGAGGAATAAAAAAAGTTCTTCTGACAAATAATCTTTTACGGAATGTTCGTTACATTACAAGAAGGTATGGGATAGATTTTGATATGATAATTACCCGTGAAATGGGGATGACAAAACCTGGGAATGCTGCAACCCTTTATATTTTAAAGGAGTTTGGTTTGAATAAAGACAAAGTTATTCTTGTAGGTGATAGTGATTATGATGTGCAAACGGCAAATCTATCAAAAATTTCTTTGATTATAGTGGGAGAAATGCCGCTCAAAGGAAATTTTATACGCGTAAAAGACATAGCGCATCTCTCTAAGCTGCTTCTTAATGAGAGTAATTAATTACTACGAATTATCCTTCTAACTTTTCCAGAAGTTCTTCAATCAATTTTTTTAAGCGAAGTAGATCTTTTTTAACCTTTGTTTTTTCCTTTTTATCCCACTTATTTAGTTTTTTCTTCGATAAACTTTCTATTCTTTGAAAAACAGTATGTAGCGGGTTTCTCTTGACGTTCTTTCTAATTCCAGTTATTATATTTTTTGTTTCTTCTGAGCTAAGTTTTTCTTTTTCTATGAGTTGTGCTACTTTCCTCATTGTTTGAAAATCTTCTAACTTCAGTAGATGTTCAATATGACGTGATGTAATAGGAGAATTTGGGCTGTCCACCTTTTTTTGAAGGTCTTCAGGGAGTTCAAGAAGTGAAAGCCATCTTACAAATGTAATCGGGCTTTTTCCTGTCATCTTACAAAGTGCGCTCACTGTGTGCGCAAATTTTTTCGGCGTATTTCTTTTCATCCTGTAATTTATGAGTAGTGTTTTTATTTTTTTTCCTTCTGCAAACGGAGAAAGATATTCATTAATAACTTTTGCTCGTTCTATAGGAGTGATGTCTTCGCGCTGAAGGTTTTCTATAATCTGAATTTCTCGTATTTCTTTTTTGTCGGAAGGTTTTAACTCTACAACGGGAACTGTTTTCTTCCCTGCTAAAATGGATGCTTTCCATCGTCTTTCTCCTGAAATGATGGTGTACTGGTCATTGTTTTTATACACAAGTATTGGCTCGAGCACCCCTTTTTCTTTTATACTGCTGGCAAGTTCTTTCAGGGAATCTTTATTAAAAAGTTTTCTTGGTTGTTCGGTGTCAGGTTTTATTTTATTTGTTTCGATATCCATTACTCTGGAGAGGATTTTTTCATTTGAAAGTTCTTCTATGTAGTTGCTTGTGTAGCGGACTTTAAAGTTATTTGGCAATCCTCTTTTATTTTTTGGCACGGCTAATTACCTCCTTTACTATTTTTTTGTATGACTCTGCTCCTGTTGATGATGGGGCAAATGAAAAAATATCTTCTTTGTAAGCTGGGCTTTCTTCAAGCCGAACACTACGGTGGATGATTTCATTAAAAATAAGTGTGCCAAATATATTTTTTATCTGCTCCAGGGATTCTTTAGCAAGGAGAGTTCTTGAATCGTACATAGTAATTAACACACCCAATAATTTGAGTTTTTCATTGAATGTTTCTTTTACACTTTTGAACGTGTCCATGAAATCTTGCACACCCTCTATAGACCAGGGAGATGGCGTAATGGGAATCAACACGTTGTCTGATGCAATTAATGCGTTTACTGTGAGAAGCCCCAATGAAGGAGGAGTATCGATTATGATAAAATCAAAATTCTTTTCAAACTTACTTAGACTCTTTTTTAGTTTCAGGGGCGCATCAATTTCTGCCGTAAGACTTCTTTCTACCTTTGCGAGATGAATAGACGAAGGGATGGAGAATAAATTAGACACTTTTGTCTCTCTTATAAGTGCTTCTCGCTCGATATCGTTTTTTAAAAAGAGAGAGAATGTGGAATTTTGTGTGTCTTCTGAAGAAAAAAATGCAGAGGTGCTGTTACACTGCGGATCACAATCCAAAAGAAGTGTTTTAAATCCTTCTCTTGCGAGCCCTGAACTAAGGTTAATTGAGGTTGTTGTTTTACCAACGCCGCCTTTTTGATTTGCTATTGTAATAATCATTTTATCTCCTTTATTTCGGCATTAAATTTGCCGTTTTCTATGTTGATTATAGCATAACTTTTGTTAAATCCGTTTTTTGGCAATGCAATAGAGCCAGGGTTTAAATGTATTCCCCAGGCAAAGCTTTCTATAAGAGGAATATGTGTGTGTCCTGTGATGAGTATGTTAATTTTATTGTCGATACCAAATTGGTCAAAATTGCTGTTTGGTATTTTATGTCCATGTGTTACAGCGATATGCACTTTTTCTACTAATACAAAGGAAATATCCTGCAATATGGGGTATTTAATAAGCGTTTGATCTACTTCTGTGTCACAGTTTCCTCTTGCAAAAATAATTTTTTTTGGAAATTTATTAATTAGTTTTGCAACTTTCTCCGGGTTGTAGTTTTTTGGGATATGGTTTCGTGGTCCGTGATATAATATATCTCCTGCACATATTAAAAGATCTGTGGTGCCTTCAAGCATTTCTAGCACATTTTTTGTATCTTTTAAAGAACCGTGCAGATCTGAAATTACCCCTATTTTATTTAGCATGATTTATTTTAATCTATTTTTATAATTTTAGCAATATATAAAATAAGCGGAAAGGCGTACAAATAAATAAGTGAAAGATTTTTTAAAGTCAAGATAGAGTTTTTTCGATGAACTTTTTTAATTTTTCTCTCGTTTCGTCTGAGATAAAATGCTCTATAAGACATGCTTCTCTAAAGGCTTTATCCTGCGAAACTCCAAGGACTTCTTTTAAAAATTTGTAAAGAATCTGGTGTTTGTTCCATACTTCTTTCCCAATTTTTTCTCCCTTTTTAGTCAATGTAACATCGCCGTATGGGGAATGCTCGACATAACCATTTTTGATTAATTTATTAATGGCTTCAGTTGCTGAAGGGAGTTTTACTGAGGCAAACTCCGCTATGTCCTTCATTCTTATGTCTTTTTCTTTTAGAGAAAGTATATAAATTGCTTCTAAATAATCTTCTATGCTTTTGGTGAGTTTCATGGCATAAATATCCTCAAGGCCTGGTTTAAAATACCGCCTAAAACAATTGCACCAAGAAACTCGCCAATTACTACTGCTGTTGCTCTTTTCCATCCGAATTCTCTTTTAAAAACAGCAATTGTTGCAACACAGGGGATATAAATCATTGTGACGAAACCAAATATGAATATTTGTCTCGGGGTAAGTATTTCTGCAAAATTTGATGTGTGGTATAGAGCGGATAGCATAATAAGTGTGAGTTCTTTTCGCAAAATACCAAACAGAAATGTAATTCCGGCAAGTGGTGGAAGGCCTAACCAGTTTGTCATAACGGGCTTAAAAAAGTTTGCAATGGGGACAACCCAGTTTAGTTCAGTAAATATTTCCATTACTATATTTGCTGCTATGATGATGGGAAATGCAAAGTACACAAAATCTTTTAATCTTACCCAGGTTTGCCTCAAAATAATTTTTGGAACTGGTTTTCTGTAATGAGGCATTTCCATAACTAATCCTGTTGGAGAACCTTTTATGTATCTGTTTAACAATCTGCCCAGAATGTATATTAATATAAAAGTCAAAGCATATATTATTATTGCATAAATAGGACCTAAAAATACAGCAACAAGTCCCAATAAGATGACAGTTCTTGCAGAACAGGGTACAAGAGTGGCAAGTATTGCGGCAATAAATCTATCTCTGTCTCTCTCCATGATCCGTGTTCCAAGTACTGCCGGGACAGTACATCCAAATCCTTCGATAAGCGGCATAAACGCTTTTCCATGCAACCCTAATTTATGCATTACATTGTCTGTGAGAAATGCAATGCGCGCAAGATAACCGCTATCTTCAAGGAGTGCGAGGATTAAATAAAAAGGTGCGATATATGGCAGTACAATGGTTATTCCAGCAATAATTCCTATCATAAAACCATTCCAGAGTAATCTGTTTACAAGAGGAGGAAGTGGCAGTTGTATAAAGATTGGTTTGAGTAATTCGAAAGAGGTGCCGAGTAACTCTGAAAAATAGCTTCCAAATTTAAATACCCCATAGAAGATTAAAAGCATGAGTCCAAGAAGTATAATGTATCCAGTTATTTTATTTAGAGCAATTTTATCTATATTGTCCCCGATGTTTATTTTTGCCTTGCCTTTTTTCTTTGTTACTTGTCCTGCGATGCGTGATGCTATTGTATACCGCTCGGAAATAATTACTGTTTCCGGTGACTCGCCATGTATCTTGATAAGGCCTTTTTTAAGTTTTTCTGCGAGTGCAATAATATCAGGATTTTTTATTATCGCCCTTATTGAGGTGTCATTTTCAAGCAGTTTTATTGCTATAAAGCGTGGGGGATAAAAGGTATCTATTTCTTTTTGTATTACCGAGGTAAGGATGTTGATTTTTTCCTCTACTTCTTTTCCGTATAAAATAGGTTTTACCTTCTTTGTATTTTTAATGACTTCTTTTGATTTCTCAAAAAGTGCTTTCAGTCCCTTGTTCCGTACTGCAATAGTTGGAACTACAGGTATGCCAAGCAGGTTGGAAAGCATTTCAAAGTCAATGCTTAACCCTTTGTTTTCCATAATGTCATACTGGTTTAATGCAATAATAAGCGGGGATTCCAGTTCAATAAGCTGAAGGGTAAAAAATAAATTTCTTTCAAGGCTTGAGGCATCCACTACATTTATTACGGCATCTGGTTTTTCTTTTGCAATAAATTCACGGGAAACAATTTCTTCTTCAGAATATGTTGAGAGTGAATAGATGCCCGGAAGATCAACAACATGGATTTTTATTCCTTCTTGTTCGATGAGGCCTTCAGCTTTTTCTACTGTTTTGCCGGGCCAGTTTCCTATGATTTGGTTGCCACCGGTAAGCTGATTAAATATTACACTTTTTCCTACATTTGCATTACCTGCAAGTGCAATTGTGTATAACTTCTTGTTCATATTTTTTCTACATATATACGTGAAGCAATATTTCTTCCAATTGCAAGGTGTGTGCCCATAACAGATATTTCTACAGGCCCTATAGGCATGTTCCGTATTACCTCTACTACACTGCCAGGAATAAGCCCCATTTCTTGAAGTCTTCGTGCAAGACCCATTCCCATCCTGTGTTTTCTTTTACTCCAGGGTCCTAATCCATGACTTTTAAATCGTTCATGACCTGTCGAAAAACCTATTACTTTAGCTTTGTCTCCAGGATTTAGATGTATTAAAGTCATTTTTTTGCCCATATTTTATCTCTCCCATTTATTAGGTTAACCTAACTTTTAAATTATATCATGGTATAACTGGTTGTCAAGAGAGAATCATTCTTAGAGATCGAGAAAACCTTTTTCTTTTAAGGCGTTTTTAATTTTTTCCAATCTTTCTTGTGAATCTGCTTCTACTGTGTGGAGGTGTATTCCGTTAGACAGAGTAAAAAGTGGTTTTGCATGGGCAGTTTCCATTTTAGCAAGGAAACGCCTGATATCTCCAATTGTTTCTATATTTAAGTTGCCCCTTATCTCTCCGTAAAGAGGATGCTCTACTATGACATCTAAAATCCTTCCTCCGTTTTGTACAATTATTGACAATTCTTTCTCTATGGATTCTTTTGTATGTTTTACAGCAAAGACAGTTTTAACTCCTCTCTCTTTTTGCATTGCATATCCCCTTGGAGTTGCGTTTATTTTATATCCTGCAGCACGCAGCAGGGCAATATCTTTTATAATTATCTGTCTTGTAACTCCCATTATTTCAGCGATCTCTGTGCCGGACATAACGGATACTTTATTTTGAAGCAGGTTTAATATTGCTTTTTTCCTTTCCTTATCATTCATTTAATAGTGCCTTCTTTTTAGATTGCTGTTTCGATCTATCTGTTCCAAGGCTTACCAGTATAAATGTTAAAGTTGATATAATAGCGCACCATACACCGGGCCACATACCGAGAGGAAAATATTGAGTAGAATATAAAATCACGACAGTTGTTCCTCCGGCAAGGATGCTTGTGATAGCGCCTATTTTTGTTGCTCTTTTCCAGAATATGCCAATATAAGCTGGTGCAGTTGCAAGAAGGCCTGCAGATGACATCACGGAAAGTTCAACTATTGCACCAAATCTTCCTAATGCAAATATGAATGCAAGGATAGCAATTGTTGGAACCATCAATACACCGAATGGCAGCTGTCTTTCTTTATTAGTTTTAGAAATCTTGCCAAAGATATCTACTGTACACATAGAG
>QMOQ01000024.1 GCA_003650285.1 Caldisericota bacterium
AATATAAATAAAATAGGCAAGGAAAACATAGTAAAATTGTTGGAAGTTAATGAAAATGAATAGAGTATTGTTAAGTTTGAAGTGGCAGTTTGTAAGAATTTTGTTCACGAGTTGACAGAAAAAGCTGTCAGGATACTCTGATAAGTAAATGAAGGAGAAAGGATAGTGGGTTAAAAGGAGAGGAATGTGGAGACGATTGAATATTTTTTGATAATAGTCAATCTTATTGTTGGTTTTAGTTGTGCTATTATTCTGGCCAGGTTTCTTAATAAAGCGCGTAGCAAATCCAAAAGAATTCTTCACTATTTTGTAATTCTTATTGCTATTTATTTTATTGAGTGTGTTGCTATGGTTATGGGGATGGGAATTCCCGTATTTAGTGTGATTCTGGCCTTTGTGTGGGGCATTGTTTTTGGTTTAAGATTTCGCATTAGCGCATCAAAACACAATGCTTTAAAAGCTTCATTTCTCCTGTCACTTTATTCTTCTTTTCCGGCGGCTTCATTTATTTTTGTTCCTTTTGTTTGCTGGGCGAGCGGATGGAATGTCTTAAGCATTGAAGAAGGGATTCAATTTGGCATTCCTGCTTTTTTGCATTTACCCTGGCCCTTGAACACCATTCTTGGCTTTTATTTAGCACTTACAATAGGTGCGGTTTTGTTTAAAACAGTAATTACAACAGGTGAAGTTAGCTTGTTTATTCATTATGCAGGTAACCATAATAAAGAGACTTAATTTCTTTTTTTTAGCTCTTTAACTGTTTTTCAGTGTTTCTCTTTTTATTCTTCACTGCTGTTTTTACTTAATAAGCGAAATTGTACACGGTGTCTTATCTCTTGTGGTGTGGAATTATATTGTTGTTAAATGTCCGTATAAATCATGCTTTGCATAATAAAGGATAAATTATTCTTTATTCCAATTTTTTGATATACAAAATGGGAGTTTAAGACAATTATTTTTTATCATCTTTGTCAGCAGAAAGTGATTTTTAATTTGACATTGACAAAAAGCCTGTTAAAATAAAAAGTGAATAGAAAATCGTAGCTATTAATTTGCAGTACAACCTAATAAAAAAAAGGGGGGGGGATAATGTTGTTTGGAAAGTTGCTGCAAGTTGATTTATCTAACAAAAGCTTTAACGAAATAAGGATAGACGAAGATGTCATAAAAAAATTTCTTGGCGCAAAAGGACTTGGAGCGTATCTCCTATATACAATGCTACCACCACATACAGATCCATTATCTCCTGCTAATCTTTTAATGTTTCTTAACGGTCCTCTTACCGGGACGCCATTTCCTACATCTGGCAGAACTACGGTGGTTACTAAATCACCGCTTACAGAACTTTTTTTAGATTGCCACGCTGGAGGTTTTTTTGGACCAGAGCTAAAAAAGGCAGGACTTGATGGTATTATATTAAAAGGCCACAGCGAAAAACCAGTGTATATATGGATAAATGACGGCAGCATAGAATTCAGAGACGCCGAGGAAGTATGGGGGTTAACTGTCAGCGAAACAATCGATGAGATAAGAGGAGAAACGGATAACAAGGCCCATATTGCTTCGATTGGCCCAGCAGGAGAGAATTTAGTCAAGATTGCATCAATTGCAATAGACAAAGACAGTGATCCCTGGAGGGCAGGCATAGCGGCAAGAGGAGGCCCGGGTGCAGTTATGGGTAGCAAGAATTTAAAAGCGATAGCTGTAAAGGGCTCTGGGAAAATTGATGTTTATGATGAAGATAAATTTAAAGAGATTTCGGAAGAGATGGCAAAAAGGATTACTGATAATACATTTGTTCACACAAGAAGAGTATTGGGCACATCATACTGGATAGACCCGATGAATCGGCTGGGCATTCTGCCGACTCGCAATTTCCAGGCAGGATACATAGAGAACGGGTACGGCATATCAGGTTCAAATTTGAGGTATTATGTGAAACGCGATGTAAGCTGTTTTAACTGTCCGATTGTATGCGGAAAGATTGTTGAAATTGATGAAAAGGCAGTAAAAGTTGAATATGAGGATATTGCTCTGCTTGGCAGCGACAATGGAATAAAGGATATTGTAGATGTTTCAAAAGCACTTATTCTTTGCAATGAATTTGGGTTAGACGCTATCTCTACTGGCGGAATTGTTGCATTTGGAATGGAGTGTAAAGAAAAAGGTATACTAACTGACACTCCTAAATTTGGTGATGCTGAAAGGCAGCGAAAACTGATAAAGGATATAGCGTATAGAAATGGGATAGGAGATCTCTTTGCCGAGGGGACAAAGAGAGCCGCTGAAAAGATCGGACAGGGCAGCGAAAAATTTGCTATTCATGTAAAAGGAATGGAGCTTCCCGGCTATGAACCGAGAAGTTCATGGGGAATGGCAATTGCCTATGCAACTTCTGATAGAGGGGGATGCCATCAAAGGGCATGGACAGTGCGCCCGGAAATTGACGGAATCTTAAAAAGATTTTCAATTCAAGGGATTGCACAGTTTGTAAAAGATGCACAGGATGAAAGGGCTGCTGCATTTTCAATTGTTTTATGTGATTTTGCTCCCCTTGGCGTCGAAGATTGTTTGACAGGTTTAAAGTGCAGCATAGGAATTGACCTTACTGAGGAAGAATACATAGAGATAGGTGAGAGAATCTGGAATTTGACAAGATTATTTAATATAAGGGAAGCCGATGTCTCAAGAAAAGACGACACACTACCTTCGCGAATGTTTGAAGAATCTTTGCCGATGCCTCCAAATGGAGAGAAAAGTGTTTCTTTATTAAAAGATGCTTTTGATACAATGCTCACGGAGTATTATTTTATCAGAGGGTGGAATGAGAATGGCATACCAACTCAGGAAAAACTTGACGAGTTAGGATTAAACAAAATTTAGAGGTGAGAAAAATGAAGTGTAAAATAGGCATCATAGGATTAGGAAATGTAGGGTTGGGACTGGTGAGGATATTACACAATAAGCGAAAAGCACTAAAAGGAAAGTATGGATTTGATTTTGAGATTACTGCAATTTCGGATCTCGAGAAAGGGTCTGTATATGATGAAAATGGTTTGGATTTAGCAACTGTTTTAGACCTTATTGAGAAGGAAGGAAATTTGGAGAACTATCCTTCTGGAATAAGAAATTTAAATAGTATGAGGACGATCAGAGAAACTAACACAAATCTTATTGTGGAAGCTACACCAACAAATACAAGAACAGGAGAGCCGGGATTAACACATATAAAAACAGCTCTGGCAAACAAAAAAAATGTGGTTACAACAAATAAAGGGCCAATTGCTCTTCATTATCAAGAGCTAAAAAAATTAGCCGATGAAAACGAGGTGTATTTGAGATTTGAAGGAACTGTTTTAAGTGGGACTCCTGCACTGAACTTGGTGTTAGAATCTTTAGCAGGGTGCGATGTTTCAAGAATCCAGGGTATCGTAAACGGCACCACCAACTTTATACTGACAAAGATGGAAGAAGGAAAGAGCTATGAAGATGCATTAGCTGAAGCGCAAAAATTGGGATACGCCGAAACGGATCCTACTGCTGATGTTGAAGGATGGGATGCAGCAATAAAAACTGTCATAATGGCCGATGTTGTGATGGGAGAAAATATAAATATACAGGATGTCGAGAGAGTAGGAATAACTGGCATAACGCTTAACGATGTTAAAAAAGCAAAAGAAAACAATTATAGGATAAAGCTCATCGCTGAAGTTGAAAAAAAGAATTATACTGTAAAAGCAAAAGTATTGCCAAGAGAAGTGTCCCTCACGCACCCTCTTGCAAATGTTATGGGAGCAATAAATGCTCTTACGTTTACAACTGATCATTTAGGAGATGTTACCATAATAGGGCCCGGGGCAGGAAGGATAGAAACAGGACAAGCGCTGTTAACTGATATCCTTGCACTTAACAGGATATTTCACAAATATTAGATATAAAGGAGCGGCACTCATCATACTATTAATTAAATGCGATGAGTGCCGCTCCTTTAAGGGTGTTATCTTGTTTTATTGTTGCTTTAAGAATTTTTGAATATTTTGGGAAATTTTCAATAGAGTGATTTTATCCTTATTCACTCTAATTTCCTACAGCATCTCTTATGTAAGTGAATAGATTTTGACAAATTTCTTATTTCTGCTATATTATGTTTTGTAAGGATATTAATACTAAATGCACGCTTTTAATCGCTGAATTTCCTGAAAGGAGGTTATTCTTATGGTTAGTAACGCAATTATTTTTTGCGAAGGATTTTTCGGAGAGCTTGACGGAAAAACAGCAAACGGTCTTGTGAGATATTCTGGCACATACAAAATAGTAGGAGTGATAGATAGCACAAAGGAAGGGATGGATGCAGGAGAATATCTCGATGACAAAAAAAATGGAATTCTGATTTATAGAAGCATTGATGAAGCACTGTCAAAGATAAAAGAACCTGTTAATTATTTTATTTATGGCATTGCTCCTGGGAATACAAGACTCCCAAAAGAGCACCGAGGAATTATTTTAGATGCTATAAGACACCATTTGAATGTTGTAAGTGGGCTGATGGATTTCTTTACTGAAGATAGAGCGATGATGAAAGAGGCTCGGGCGTATGGTGTAAAAATCTTTGATATCAGAAAACCGCCAACAAAGAGAAAAATGCATCTTTTTACCGGGAAAATTTTTGATGTGAAAACACCAATAGTTGCTGTTTTAGGAACGGATACAGCTATTGGGAAAAGGACTACTGCGATTTATTTGAAAGAAGTACTGAGAGCAAAAGGAATAAATGCTGTTTTTGTTACGACAGGGCAAACAGGTATTGTTCAGGGAGCAAAGTATGGTAGAGCGCTGGATGCGATACCGGGAGAATTTATAATAGGAGAAGTAGAGTATGCTGTTGTCCAGGCTTATGAAAACGAACACCCGGATATTATATTGGTTGAAGGGCAAAGTTCTCTTTCTCATCCTGCTTTTCTTAGTTCTTTTGCAATTTTAAAAGGAGCTCGTCCTAAGGCAATTATTATGCAGCATGCACCGAAAAGGAAGATATACTGCGATTATCCATTTTTGCCTATCCCGGATCTTCAAAAAGAAATTAACCTCATTAAAAAGCTTTCTAAAGCAGGCGTTATAGCTATTACGCTGAATCACGAAAAGATGACGGACGAAGAGCTGGACAGGGCAGTAAAAAACTATGAAGCAAAGTACCAGTTGCCTACTGCAGATGTTTTAAAACACGGAGCAGATAAAATTATAAAAGCGATTGCAGATACATTTCCTTCTCTGGCTGCTAAATTGGAAACATAAATTTTCTTTGTTATAAACTAAAGAAGGATTTAGCAGCCTCCCGTATAGGGAGGCTGCTACTTATAAAGATAAACAGAGTTGAAGTCCAGGTGGTGCTGTTAACCCTGAGTTATACGAAGGCTCGGGTGCGGATGCATTTGTCCTACATATGGCTATTGGAAAATTAAGGGTTAATACCCAATAGAGCATTAAATAGCTCAGATTCGATTTCACTATGTTCGAGAGACACGATTCTGGCTTGAAATCCAATATTCTTCATATTATTCAACCATTCTCGGCGACTAAATATTCCATTAATATGTTGATCGTGTTCAATATGAATTGACCTATCTGCTTCCCGCAGCAGATAAGCAAAATCAGTAATATAAGTCGAATCATCGGGATCGGGATCATAAACCCACTCGAGATAGCGCATGCCTCGGGTCTGACTGTCATGTCTACCATGAGATGTCTTGGGCGAAAAGGTTTCCTTAAAAACATCTGGGACTATCAGTACACAGCCCCACGTTTACAGTGAACGAAAGCTGTTTCCAGTGCTCTTTTTAAGTCATATATGGTAAGCATATACATAATGGCATCATGAATAAATACACCATTAAAGACACGGCCCAGGCGGATATCACGCATATCGCCAATAATATGTTCACATTCCGGATTTAATTTTTTACTAACCTTTATCATCTTTGGTGAAATGTCAATTAAAGCCATTTCGAAATATTTCTTAAGATGAGAGGCGTTGTTACCTCCGCCGCTTCCAAGCTCGAGTAAGGTTTTTAGATTCGGACAGTTTGTAATAAAACGTTTTCGAATATCATAGCTTCTTCTTCGTAATCTTCTGGGGCTGAGAGCAGATGCCACCAACAAGCTAGTTCATGATATAGTTTCAATTTATTATTAGCCATTTTCTATTACTTAAATTCAGATAACTTTAAACACAATGCGGATATCCTTCCAATTTGACAGTATATTAGAAGTGTTTCGGATATACATTCCTTTTGCACTTTCCATTCCTTACTCCCTCCTATTCATTTTCATAAAATACCTTACCATTTTATACTTCGGAATTTTTTAAAGACAAGAAAATTTTTTAAAGAAGAAAATAAAAACTCTCCCGGAATTAATCAGGAGAGTTCGAATGTAGAAAAGTAAAGCTTATCCTCTTTTATATTTTATCAATTTGTATAGATTTTTGAATGACCTTATTCAGGCACTTGACAGGGTAAATATTTCTTATATAATTAGTTTAGACTAACATTATTAGTTTAGCCTAATAGGAGGGGAAGATGAATGAAAGGATACTTATTTTGGCAAAAAGAGAAGGAGTTATAAGTTTGAAGAAACTTGTGAGAGAAGCAGGAATTTCAAGAAATGAGATAATAAAAGCTTTAAATTTCTGGTCTTCTAAAGGAAAACTCTCCTATGTTTCTGAATCAAAATTTAATTCTAATTCTTGCGTATCCTGTATTCTTAGAAATACTTGCAAATTTAAGGAGGTGAAAAAATGGAATACGCATTAAGTGAAAGTCTTGAGGATTATCTCATGGGGATTTTTATTGTTAGTAAACAAAATAAAGTAGTAAGATTAAAAGACATTGCAAAGGAGAGACAGGTAAAGCTTCCCTCTGTTGTAAATGCCCTAAAAGAATTAGCAGAAAAAGGATTAATCTCTCATGAGAGGTATAGCTATGTAACTTTCACGGATAAAGGATTGAACGAAGCAAAAAAGCTCTATGACAGACATAAGACAGTTTTTAAATTCCTATATGAGATACTTGGAGTTACTGAATTTATTGCAGAAAAAGATGCGCACAGAATGGAGCATGATCTAACAGCGAGTACACTTGATCTTCTAACAAAATTTACAGAATTTATGGAAATGTCCTCAAAAAGAGGTGAATCTCGCTTCCCTGAACAGTTTAAGTATTTTATGGAAACCGGGAAATTCCCAGAGATTAAGAGTAAGGAAGGAGGAATTATGGAAAAGACAAAAGAAAAACCTCTAAGTGAATTAAAGAGAGGGGAAAGTGGAAAAATTGTGAGAATCAAAAAAGGCATAGGTGCTTTAAAAGGAAGACTTCTTACTATGGGAGCAGTTCCTGGGACTGTTGTGAGGATCAAAAAGGTTGCCCCACTTGGGGACCCGATTGATATTTTAATTCTTGGGTACCATCTTTCTTTAAGGAAGGAAGAAGCAGAAAAGATCATTGTGCAGGAGATATGATGCCTCTAATTTTTGGAAAGTCAGGCGAAGAATTTGAAGTAACAACAATTCAAGGAGGAAAAGGTTTTTTAAAGAAACTTATGGAAATGGGGATATATTCTGGGATACGAGTAAGAATTATTTTAAATCCTGGGAATGGACCTATAATTATAGCTCTTTCGGACACAAGGATTGCATTGGGGAAAGGAATGGCAGCAAAAATAATTGTAAGAAAGTTATCTTAAAGGTTTCAAACTAAAAGGAGGGTTTTTATGACAAATGCATTAATTACAAAAGGTAAAACTATAAGTGTTGCTTTGGCCGGGAACCCAAATGCAGGGAAATCCACTATTTTTAATGCGTTGACTGGTGGTCGTGCTCATGTTGGGAATTGGCCAGGTGTAACAGTTGAAAAAAAAGAAGGAAGATTTAAGTACAAGGAGTATGAATTTCTTGTGACAGATCTACCTGGAACTTACAGTTTAACTGCTTATTCAATTGACGAGAGAATTGCAAGGGACTATGTGATAAAAGAAAAGCTGGATGTCGTTGTTTCTGTAACTGATTCCACAAATCTTGAAAGAAATCTCTACCTGCTTGTTTCTTTTCTTGAGCTTGGTGTAAATTCTATTCTTGACTTGAACATGGCAGATATTCTTGAACAGAGAAAAGTCAGAGTGAACACTAAAAAAATGGAAGAATTACTTGGGACACCTGTGGTAATGACCTCTGCGACAAAAAAAGCCGGGCTTAATGAACTCAAAGAAATGATAATCAGATCCAAAGACAGAAAAATACAACCGCTAAGAATTGATTATGGCAAAGAGATTGAAGGAGCAATAAAGAAGGTCAAAGAGTCTCTCTCGGGTGTAAATTCTCCTTATCCCGTAAGATTTCTTTCTATAAAACTTCTTGAGGGGGATGTAGAGATAATTAAAGAAGTTGGGGAACTTGGATATGAAAGGTCTGTAGAGAGTGCAATGCACGAAGGATCAAGACTTGAAGTAGGATTTGGTTATGATCTTGAAACAGAAATAATCGAGAGAAGATATGGCTTTATAGAGAGCATTATTCGTCAATGTGTAAGGAGAGTTCCTACAATCGAAGAGAAGCTTACAGTTTCAGATAAAATAGATGGAATTGTTACGAACAAATGGTTAGGTATCCCAATTTTTGCATTTTTATTATGGGCTACATTCCAATTAACTTTTACTGTCGGAGGAATTTTTGCTGATTTTATAGATACTTTTTTTGGATGGCTAGCTGAATCTTCAGCAATTTGGTTTGCATCAATTGGTGCACCTGGATGGTTATCTTCGTTTGTTGGCGATGGTATTATAAGTGGAGTTGGTGCTGTTTTCGTTTTTTTACCGACTATTCTAATTCTTTTTGCCTTTCTATCTTTTCTTGAAGATGTTGGTTATATGTCACGAGCAGCATTTGTTATGGATAAGGCAATGCATGCAATTGGTCTTCCCGGAAAATCTTTTATTCCTATGATTCTTGGTTTTGGTTGTAATGTTCCTGCAATTATGTCAGCGAGAACAATCTCCTCTGAGAAAGACAGGCTTTTAACAATCTTAATAAATCCTTTTATATCTTGCTCTGCGAGATTGCCTGTTTATGTGATGTTTACAGGTATTTTCTTTAAATCGAATCAGGGTGTCGTATTATTTACATTATATATGCTTGGAATAGTTGTTGCAGTGCTCTCTGCTAAATTATTTAAATCAACAATACCAAAACTCAAAGGTCCCGTTTCTCCTCTTGTAATGGAACTTCCACCTTATAGAATCCCAACGTTGAAAGGAGTGTCAATTCATACCTGGGAAAGAGGCAGAGAATTTCTTAAAAAAGCAGGAACTATAATTTTTGCTGGCGTTATTTTAATATGGTTACTTGCAAGTTTTCCTATGTCTTCTGAATATGCAAGTGAAACAACCTTAATTGGGCTTATTGGAAAATTTTTTGCTCCACTTTTTAGAGCTGCAGGATTTCCATTCTGGCAAGCAGCAGTTGCTCTACTCTTTGGGATAATTGCAAAGGAGATAGTCGTTGGGACATTTGGGACACTTTTTGGCGGAGAAGGAGCTCTCTCTGCTTCTCTTCTAAAATACTTTACACCGCTTTCAGCATATTCATTTATGGTTATGAGTCTTCTTTATATTCCATGTATTGCTGCAATTGGTGTAATCTACAGAGAAACGAACAGTTGGAAGTGGACTACTTTTATCACAGTTTACTCACTCGTTATAGGATGGGTGATGGCAACTGCTGTGTATCAGTTAGGTTCACTCTTTATTTAATTTTTTTGTAGAGAATATTAGGCATGCCTAATATCATGAAAGGAGTGCAAGAAAAAACAATTTTATCTTTTATCCTTAAAGAATCACAGGGGATACATCTCTCGAACTAAGTATGCCAGAAATACTGATAAACACTGTATTGCTGCGAAGTTATGCTGTTTCTTGGCAGTTTTTTAAAATTACATTTTTATAGGGCAATAGGTAAAAATAAGTTTGGCTTAAATAAAGGGTTTCTTTAATATTTGTTGCGGAGTTATAATTAAAGAAACCCGCATTCCTTCGTACCACCCCCAAGGAACGCTGTTAAACGCAGGATTATTTAATAGCGTTTTTATGCGTTTTAAGCGTCATAAAAATGATTTTCAATAGTTTATACCTTTTTCTTCAAAATCGTTAAATTTGAGGGGTTTATGAGTGCCTCAGAAGATATGCTATAAATGTAGTGTTTATCAGCTGTTCTTATATATTGGAGAAATTAAAAAGCAGTCTTAAAATATAAGTTTTCCCATACCATAAATGAAAAAAACTTTCTCAAGGTAAACTCCGCTTTTTATTCGATTGTTTTCTTTTCGGATACTGCACAATTTTTAAAGTCAAGTGAAAATATTATTCGCTTTATACTAAAATGTAATAGCTTCTGTACAAATAAAAAACTTTTTTAGAGTTAACAAGGATATAGTAATAATAAAAACGTTTCTGCTTTTTTTAACCTTCGCTCCCAATTAAGATTCTTCCGTATAGATTTTTAAATGAACTGATACTTCGATTCTATGTAATCTTTAATGATTCGATACATTTCTTTGACAAAAAATACTATTTCTGTATAATGACAAAATTCTTATTTTAAGGAGGTAAAGGTGAAGATAGAAGCCTACGGAAAGAGATTTTCTTCTCCACTTTTGAAAGATGCTTTAAAAATTCATAGTGACATAAGGAAATTCATGGCTGATTTTTTGAGAGAAGAAGGGTTTATAGAAATTCCACCAGTTATCATTTCTGGCGTAACAGACCCTTTAAACCATCCAACTTCGAAATCTCAAGTAGAAGTAAATGGGTTCAACTATGAGCTTACAAAAAGTATGATCTTTCACAAGCAGATTATACTTCAGTCATTAGATAAAATTTTCTCTTTCTCTCCTAATGTCAGACTTGAGCCAGTGGAAAGAAAAGAAACTGGTAGGCATTTAATAGAATTCACCCAGCTTGATGTAGAAGTTAAAAATGCTACAAGGGAAGATATTATGTC
>QMOQ01000025.1 GCA_003650285.1 Caldisericota bacterium
CTTGTCAGAGCAATTTTTATGTCTTCTCTCTGCCTCATTTGAGAATTTTTTATGTTTTTGCTCACAAGGGATACAAATACAATATCTTTTTCCATTGACTCGTTCGGAGTGGTTATGTATATGTCAGGGATTTTTGCATCTTCAAGCATTTTTTTCAGGAGCATTTTTTGTCTTTCATGTGCTGTGATAATTTCTAAATTGTTTCTTTCCACTCCACTTTTTACAAGCTCTTTTATTGCTTCCACCGTGAATACTGCCTCTGCATTATTCCATTTATTTTTCTTTCCACGCGATTTACCCTGTATACTTATAAATTCAACAAATTTTTCAGGGTTTACCACATCTAAAAATATCTCATCTATTGCTTCTTTGTTTACTATTTTTATTTCTTTGTCCGGTGTGCTTTTTAATTTTGACGAAAGAATAGGTTGGATAAAGTGAAGAATATGCTCACCAAATCTATGTTCTGTGAGAAGCTCTACTGAATTTAAAGAAGCAAATTTTTCACTAAGGTGCTCCAGAAATGGGTATGTTAGAGTGTTGGCAAAAATGATAACTTTTTTGGTTTTTGAGAAAAGAGAAAGTGCTGTTTTTTCATCGATACTTCTATCAATAAATAGGAACAGGTAGTCAAAGCTGGCTGGAGGCATAAGATATAAATCCTTATCATCTAATTTTTTTAGTACCGCTTGTGGTTGTATTTCGGCGTTTTTATGCGGAGTATTAAGCAAATCTTTAAAAAATTGCTTGTATTCTTTTTTGCGCGAACTGGTTGCTATAAGTACCTTCCCGCTATCTTGTGTTATGTTTTCGATTGCTTTTTTTGCGGTGAACTTTTTTCCTGTGCCCCTTTCTCCTTTTACAATGCATAGATTATTTGTATTTAGAATAAGATTTACTGCTTTATTCTGTTCTGTGTCGTTTTTTATATATGTATTTTCTTTGAAGAGTCGAGGTGTCGGCTTGCTTTTACCCGAAAGGATATTCTTTAATTCTGAATCTTCATATATAAAGTCAAACAGCCCACTTTCTACGGGGATTTTTTTATTCAGAGGGATTATTCTGCCTGGTGAGGCAAGCTCATCTTTGCTTTTTACTTTTATGTCATCAAATGTTTTTTCGATGATTTCTCCCTTTGCTTTCCTGGTTAACGGCAATTTTTCTGCGAGAATTACTTCCTCTCCTTGTTCAAATATTGGTTCATTATGCTGAATTTTTAGCTGATAAATAAAATCATCCTTTCTTTGCTCTGTTGCTTTTGAGGACATATCAAGAGCGCCTCTTAACGGATGTGCATTTTTGCTAAGTATCTTGCGAAGAATTTTCTTATCCTTTGCTTCCCTTTCCAGGAATGATGAAAAGTATTTGCTGAACATAGCAAACTCTTCTTGATGTTCACTTATTTTTTTGCAGTATTTATAGGCGGCACACTTTTCTTTATTGCACTGAAAATCTTCTTGTTGGATGTTTTTTTTAAGATACGGCAAAACCATCTTATTTCTTGCATCTAACAGATTTTGTTTTTCTTCTGCTGACACAGGCTTTTTTTCTAATGTGCCTTTTTCCCCATTAATTTCTGCAAATTCGTCCTGGTTAGACATTATGCTGAGCAGGATGCCTTTTGTCGAATCTTCCTCAAACACTAACGGGAGTTTGCCAAAGAATAATACATTTTCAGCGACTATTCCAAAATTATTAGAGAGAACGATAGGTTTGTACATAAATTTTCTTCTTATATTTAACGGGAATTTGAGTGCTATTTGTGCAATTTCTGAGTCAGTATCATTCATTCCTTTTATTGCATGGTAAAAAGTTCTTTCTTTTGCATGGCTTTTGAATTCTGTTCCGGTGAAGCCCATTATGTGGTAAAAAATATTGCAGTGAGCCGATGCGTTTATTTCTACATCGCTAAGCAGCACATTCGGGGAAAGGGATAAAAGACTTTTGTCTTGGGCTAGAAACGTTGTTTTGAATAGACCCTTTTTTTTGTGCAGGTTTGTAATGAGAAGCGACTGTTTATTTTCTAAATATTCTTTAAGATTTTTTGTTTGAACGGTGTATATTCCATTTTTCCCCTGGATTTTTATTAAAGAAAATTCTCCGTTTTTTCTTATGTTTGTTACTATACCTCTTATTCTATGCATTCTCGCGTCCTCCTACCAGCTATTATAATTTTTTTAAGATGTTTTGCAACTTGACTTAATTGGTATTTTGGAATATAATTGTTTAGTTGGATATTTTGATTAAGAAGGGAGGTGGGCGAGTTGGAAAGATTTTATTCTAGAAAAGAGATGTTCACAAAAATTACGCACAGGCAGAGAGAGTTTTTGGAGGTTTTGTCAAATTTATACAAAGAAACTAATGAACCTGTTTCCTATAAAGATGTGGCAGCTAAGTTGAATGTAACCAAGTGGACTGCTTATGATATTCTTCAAACATTGGCTAAAAAAGGATTACTCGGGGTCAAATATAATCTTACACCCGGGCCTGGGCGCTCGGAAATCAAATTTATTCCAAAAAAAGTTGTTTTGAAACGTCTTGGTATGAAAGGAGATACAAACGAGCCTTTGCTTATCCACGATTGGATGAAAGAACGGTTTAAGCAGTACGAAAACGAGAGCATCGTGAAATCGGCTACTATCATCGCACGAAAATTAGAAAGAGAAAAAAACCCACTCTCTACCGTACTTCACGTGGTCTTGCTTTTTGCGTTGTTTGCAAAGGAATTTAGGCCTGATATTGAAAAAATTGTTAGCATAGAAGAGCTGTTGAAGTGTAAAATGCATCATACCGTGCTTCTTTCATTTTTTGGAGAGATAATGTTTGCGTTTGTCAAAGAAGAAAGATGGGCAGCAAGAAACTTGAGTAGTTTAAGTAGAATTACTGTGGAGAAGTTTAATGTAATTGAAGAGAAGTTTGTTGAAAGCATTCCTCTTACCACGGCAAACGAGCAAAAAAAAGTTTTAGCTGTTTTGAAAGAAATATTGTAATTTTAAGAGAAAAATGTAGTATAATATAACTAAGAAAAATTTACGGGTGGGTAACTAGCTTACTCTATGAATAAAATTGTGTAGGAGGTGAAAGTATGAGCTTAGGCGAAAGTACAAAAAGGGTAGTTCTTACAAAGGCGACAGAAAGCCTTGTATCTTACTTAAAAAAAGATCCAGAAAAAAGAATTAAGAGGGCTGTGAATGCAATTGTTGGAATGGGTGAAAAATTTTCTTTTTTACCGGTATTTAAAGAGCAACTCAGCGGTATAAAGCGCATTACAGAGGCAGATCACTCTGGCAAAAAACTCATTGTTAATCTCATAAAAGATACAAGGGAAGATGTATTGAAAAAGCTTGCCGTGAATTTTGCCGTAAATGCAAGCTGGATAGGTATTGCAAAAGAGCGTGCAATTACAGAGAAAGAAGGTTTCAATGTTCCTTATTTTATGCTGATTGACCCTACCGAGCGGTGTAACTATAACTGTAAAGGTTGCTGGGCGGGTTCTTACGAACAGGCAAAGGAAATGCCTCTTGAAACATTTAACAGAGTTCTTAACGAAGCAAAAGATTTAGGTATGTACTTTATTGTTGTTTCAGGTGGAGAGCCGACAGTTTATCCACACCTTCTTGATGTTTTTAAAGAGCATAACGATATGGCATTTATGTTTTATACCAATGGATCTCTCTTCACAAGAAAATTTGTGGAGAAGCTTGCCGATGCAGGGAATGCAATACCGTGTTTCAGCGTGGAAGGGTTTAAAGAGAAAACAGATGAACGAAGAGGCGAGGGTGCCTGGGACAGAGTGATGAAAGCAATGGACAATATGAAAGAGGCAGGCGTTCCGTTTGGTTATTCTATAACAGAAACGCATGATAACTTAGAAGAAGTATTAAGCGACGAGTTTGTAGATTTTATGATTAATAAAGGCGCGAAAATTGCGTGGTATTTTCAATATATTCCTGTCGGGAGAGCTCCTGATATAAGCATGATGCTTACTCCGGAGCAGCGCATGCGTTCTTACGACCGGGTTCATGCTATCAGGTCTGGTAAGCCTTTATTTGCAGCCGATTTCTGGAACGACGGTCCTTATACTGGCGGATGTCTTGCAGGCGGAAGAAGATACTTTCATATTACAGCAGATGGCAGTATAGAGCCCTGTGCATTTATACATTTGTCACAGGGGAATATTTATGATATGCCTTTGAAAGAAGCTTTGCAGCTTCCATTTTTTAAGGAAATACAGAAAATGCAGCCATATTCAACCAATTTGCTTATGCCGTGTTTACTTGTTGATAATCCTGATTGTTTCCGCAAAATTTCTTTACTGCCTGGTGTACGCAGCACGGATGGCACTGTCGAAAATATGAGCAGAGAAGTTGGCAGGCATCTTAATAAGCTGTCAAAGCAATGGGAATCGATTTCAACGCCTGTGTTTGATAAAGATTTCCCTGATACAGCAAAAAAGACTAAAGAATATAAAGAAAAGAAAGAAAAAATTATTAAAGAAGGTGGCGGAAATATAGAGCAATTTAATGTTTCAGATGAAATAGAAAAGTAGGTTTTTATGGCAAAAGGCGAGAAAAAGGGAGGGATAGAGAACCTTGAAAAGAAGATTTCTCAAGCCCTCCTTTTTCTTTTCCCAACAATCATTGTCATTTTCTATTTTGTATTTAGGGAAACAAATTTCAGAATTTTATTTGCTACGCTGAACTATCGATATGTTGCTTTGCTTTTTGTCTTAATGGTTGTTATTTGGTTGGTGAATGCATTAAGATTTTCTTTGATTGTTCTTTTTTCGAAAAGCAAGCTGTCGTTCAAAAAAAGTTTTAAAATTTTGCTTGCTTCTATTTTTGGCGCTAACATCACGCCATTTTATTCTGGCGGTGCTCCCACGCAGGTTTACTTTTTGTCAAAATTTTCTCAAACGATTGGAAGATCCGTCGCAATAAGCGCTATATATATGATACTCACCCTTATTGTTTATCTTGTTTTTTCGCTCGTTCTGTTTTTTGCTCCGCGAGGGTTTATCACAGGACTTAAACAAGATTTTTTTATGGGACTTGCGGCGTTTGTGTTCTTCCTTTCTTTTTTTGCATTTTTCTTTATGCGTTATCCAAAGAAGGCAGAGAAAATCATAAATTGGATATATAGAGTACTTCTTCATAAAGGCGGCCGAGCGGAAAGAATAAAAAAAGGAATTGCTGAATTTTCGGAAGGACTGGATTTTTTTCTCTCCCAGAATAAATTTGCTATTGCTTCTACTATTTTGCTTACGCTTGTTGCGCAGTGTCTTTTTTTCCTCGTTACACCCGTTTCTTTTTTGGCGTTAGGCATACCTTTTTCCTTTTGGGAGGTTATACTCACGCAAATTGCAGTGCAGTTTACGACGAGCATTGGGGTATCTCCCGGAGGGATAGGCGTTATGGAAGGGGCATTCGCTGCCTTTTTCAGATCCATTGCCGGGGGAAGAGTTGCACAAATTACCCTTTTGTGGCGTTCAGCAACCTTTTATATCCCTACGCTTGTAGGGGCATTCTTTTTTTACAGACTCCTCCGCGAAAAGGAGTAATAAAAAAGGGGGAAGTATCTCCCCCTTTTTTATTTATGGACTATTGTGTTTAATGAATATATGTGATTATTACCATTCTGTTTACCGGGTCCCATTCCACTGTGCAGCCTAAAGATTCTCCTATGAAGCGGAGAGGAAGCATAGTCCTATCATTTATAATAATGGGTTTTACGTCATGATTATCCTCGTCTATCCATTCTCCTATCCCGTTGACTTTTGCCATCGGATTGCCAATCCATAGCTCGATTTTCTGCTCGTTCAATGTGATAGTAACTTTTCTTTCAATTCCATCCCATTCCACTGTGGCTCCTAAGGCCTCTGCAATGGCACGAATTGGAACAACGGTTCTGCCCCATTCCGGGATGATAACAGGTTGTGTGCCACGCCCCGGGTCTATTTCTGTCAGGGCTTCATTTATGTACATATAAGGATTGTCTATAATAAGAGCTATTACAATTTTTTCTTTGTGCACTATTTCTGCCTTTTTTGTTGTTTCGTTTCCCGCTGTGTCTGTTGCTATTACTGTGAATGTATTTTTACCTATTTCTAATTGCACGGACAGGCTGAATGTGCCATCTTCATTTACTGTTACTTTTTTCTCATTGATTGTCACAATAGCATCTTTTTCTGTTATGCCGCTTATTTCTGCTGTTTTTTCTATTGTTGCTTCTTGAGCAGAAAGTGTGAGCTCCGGCGGGACTGTATCCAGCGTAATTTTCAATTCTACAGTTGTTTTATTTCCTGAAATATCTATTGCCGCAATTGGAATACTATTTTCTCCTTCTTTCAATGTGACTGGCTCTTTAAAAATACCCAATTCGCTTATGTCAATTTCTGTGTTGTGTATAAGGACTTTTAGAATCCCTATATTATCCGTCGCTTTTCCTTCAATATTAATGATTTTTTGGTTTGTAATGCTGCTTTGCTCTGGCCGTGTAATTTCAATTTCAGGCGGCACAGCATCCGTTATTGTTTCCCGTGCTAAAATTCCAACTACTGCTTCCTCGGATTCCGTATGGTCCTCGTTATATGCTTCTCCTCTTATATTAAGCGTATTTGGCGAGTATTGTTCATCAAACGGAAGAGGGAGATTGAATTCAATTTTGAATTTACCAGTATCTATTTCTGTTACATAAAACAGTAAGCCGTAATTTTCAATCGGGTTGTTATTGTATGTGATTGACCACTTTACATTAGGATTGCTAAAAGAAGTGGTTATGTAAATCGGTTCTTTTAGGCCTGCAAGAAGTTCTTTTCGCGCTGTTCCGCCCGGAGGGATTATCTCATAATCCGCATAAAGCTTTTTGATGATGGGGTTAACCATTATGGCGTTATTTATAATTTCGCATAGTGGATAAGTGTCTTCTTTTTTTGTGAATACTTCAATGATGACTGAAGCAGGGCATTCGTTGCAGGATGTGATCTTTTTGAAAGAAACAGATTTAAACACGACATTGCCGCTTGTCCAGGTGGCATCTAAATTAATATCAAAATCAAACGATATAGGAAGCGTATCAATGTTCGTCCCGGCTATCTGTCCCGGGTTGTACCATAAATCTGTAAGTATTTTTTTCTCATATCCGCCTTTATAAGATGCAGAAAATGCGTTTTCTATTTTTTCTCCTGTTTCCGGGTTTACCATATACACATGTACTATTGCATTAATGTTTCCAATGTGCACTTTAAGGTCTTGTTCGTAATTTACCAGGGTTTCTTGCGGAGATATATTAATACTACAGGTTGTGCTGTCTTCTGAAGTGAGGTAGAATGTGCTGGCAGGTTTCTTTATACAGCAGGCGTTCAGTGGATCTGGATCTGTTTCTTGCCAGGTGGGTGTTGTGTCTTGATTTGCCCGTTTCCATATAATGGCGGATATATTTACTGATACTCCGCTGCTTTTGTTGACAAAGTAAATTGGCTTTGTAAAAATGTTTGATGCGGGGTCGTTCCATACATTGTCACTATCAGGCCCTATCTTGTGTTGTATGAGCGAGGAAGAAAAGCTTGTTTTCACGTTATAGATATAATAATTGTCTTTCAGGGTATATTGGTTCTTCGAGGGGTCAGGAATGTTTGGCACAGGATAGAGTCCTGCTGTTATCTCAAGAGAAGTACCCTCTGCAAGTGGCAGAAGGTCAAAAACCTCTTTTCCTACTGTATAATCATAATACGACCCCGAACCATAAGGTGTATTTGAATATTCCGTATCTATATCAATGTATGGGTTAAAAAATGTGAGTTTTTGGAGATTTAGGGTGATTATGTTTGATTTGATCACTTCTTTTGCGTAAATTGCAATGGCGCCACCCGTAAGTGTTCCTCCATAAATTTTATATATACCTGGCGATATCTCTTTTACCGTGTATCCACTCCAGCCCATCCCTATGTAAAAATAATCTTTTTTGCCGGTTAAAAAATTACCGTCTTGGTCTGAAAGGCTGAGAACGAGGGACTGGTTCAATGTGCCTTCCTCATCGTTGTAAAGAAGCGGGTTTGAAACGATTGATTTTAATGTCCATGAGATATTGCTGTAATTTGGAATAATTCTGTATACTATCGCGTCGTTATCGGGAGACACTGAAGGATAGCTATCTGATATGTAAATGTAATATTCCCAGAGGTCGACTGTTCCCGGAAAGCTTAATGTAAATTGCCCTGACGAGCTGGCTGATATACTGTAATAACCAGCTATTTTTTTGTTTGGATACACCACATAAACATCCACAGGCACAAGGACCGACTGGTCATTGCCTCTTGTAATCCACCCGGAAATTGTGTTTGTTTCCCCTGGGCACTGCGAAATAATCTTGCTGTCTATTGTCAGGTTGTATTTTATGTAAATGAATGTACTTGTAAGCCAGTTTGGAGTACTTAATGAATCTGTTGCAACAATTTTGTATTTTCCATCTTTTGGTACATTTCCGGTTCCTATCGAGAACAGTTTTCCTCCGCTCATTGATACTTGATCTATAACATTACCTGAAAGGTCTTCAAGTGCTATTGTCCATGTACTTGCCGGGTCTTCATCTAATTCTCCTTGTACGGTTTCTCCCATCGCATAGATGTACTGTCCGTCTAATTCATTGTTAGTACCGGCACTGCTTATTGTTGGTTTGGGGTCGAAATATTTTAACGTATCAGTAACTTTGTTTGTTATTGTAATAGAGGAAGGGCTCGTTGTTTTTGCTTTAACTGTGCAAAGCGATGATGCCAGTAAAAAAATAATAATTAAAAAAGAGAAAAACTTTTTCATTATTATCAACCTCCTTTTTTAAATTATACAATGTTTTTATTTTTTTATGAAAAGCAAATTTTTGTAAAAACTAAGGCTACAGAGACATTGTTGCGTTTAGTGAGAGTTTTTGATATTTATGGTATAATGATTTTGTTGTGAAAATGGCAATTCCTGCTAAATTAATAGAAAAATTTTTTGAAGCAGTTTATAAGGGAGTATTGCAAATTTTTAACGTATTTATCATTTGTAAAAGGAGTGAAAGATGTTTACTAAAGCACAATTTATTGTTTTCTTGCGCGTAAAATGTTTTTCAGTTTATAATAAAGAAGCAGTTAAATTCATAAAAAGAGGCGGGCAATGATTTTTTTCTTTACTCCTTTGGGCAGGACTATCCCAATTTCTCTTACCGGCACTCATTGCGGGCTGATGTGCAGCCATTGCAATGCAGAATACCTCAAGGGAATGCTGACAAAGGAACAGGCCTTAAAACTCATCAAAGGAAAACCTCATTACTACACAAGTGCTTTGATAAGCGGGGGCTCGACAGCGGAAGGCAAAGTCCCTATTATGCAGCATCTCCGTTTTATTAAGAAGCTTAAACAGATGGGATTAAAGCTCAATTTTCATACGGGTTTTCTTAATAAATCAGAGTTAATAAAGCTAAAGCCGTATGTAGACAGATTGTCTTTTGATTTTATCTACGATGATGATGTTATCCATAATGTGTACCATCTTTTGAGCAAATCAAAAGAGGATTATGAAAAAACTTATCTTTTGATACGGCGTGTTTTAGGAGGGAAGATTCACGATGTGCCTTATGGATATCCTTCTACAAAAACCGTACCCCATTTTACGATAGGGTTGAACGGCGGGAAAGTGGGAAAGGGCGATTTTGACACAATTGACGAGCTGGCATATTTACGGCCCACGCTTCTTGTGATCAACATTTTTGTTCCCACGCGGGGGACACCGTTTGAAAATTGTCCTGTTCCGTCTCTTAATGATGTACAAAAGGTGTTGAATAAGGCGCACAGGCGGCTCACTCAAACAACAATGTTTTTGGGATGTATGCGGCCGTTCGGCGAGTACAGGGAAAAGCTGGACATGATGGCATATGAAGAAGGAGTGAAAGGTTTTGTGAAACCTACTAAACCTTTGATTGAACGCGTGAAAAAAGATAATGAACAAATCACTACCAGCGAGGAATGCTGCGCCCTCATTTAATTGTGAAGAGGAGAGATGATTGCCTATTGGTGCCAGGCACCAATAGGCAATGAATAGAAGGAGATATTATGGGAAGAGAAAAGAGAGTTCAAATAGAAGATGGTATTTATCACGTTATATCTAGAGGAAATATTGGGAGAGATATTTTTCTTGATTCAAAAGACAAGATGTTTTTCCTTAAAAATCTTGCAAAGAACAGTAATGATTTTGATACTACGATTTTTTCGTATGTACTGATGGGGAATCATTATCATGTTCTTCTCAGGACAAACAAAAATAATCTTTCTGATTTTATGCATCGTTTAAACACTACATATTCTCATCGCTTTAATTATATGCATGGTCTAACAGGACATTTGTTCCATGATAGATATAAAAGTTTCCTTGTGGAAGATGACCAATATTTTGTTGCCGCAATGCGCTATATTGCAATAAATCCTGTTGCTGCAGGAGTGGTAGATAAAGCTGAGAAATATGAGTGGGGAAGTTACAGGTATCTCTTTGAAGATAATCATTATTCATGGTTGCATATCAGGGAAGCTTTGTCTTTGGTAGATATGCCTGTAAGAGATTTTGTAAAGATTTCCGAGAAAAAAATAGATTCATTAGAATTTAAGAAATTTGAAGCAGGAAATGATGATATGGATTACAAAGAGATTATTCGTTACGTGGAAATTGTTAGAGAACACATAGGGGATTTTTCAGATAATACAGTTTTGCGAAATAGTTTAATTTATTTTTTATATCAAGCTGGTTTTAGTAAAAGTGACATCGGAAGAACTGTTGGAGTTTCCCGCAGAGGTGTGTATAGGGTTGCTGAAAAAGTATCTAACAACATCGAGAAAGGGGATATGAGATATATAAACGCAATTAATAGGATAAACAGTGTAAGCAAACAGGTTAGTGTCACATTGGTGCCTGGCACC
>QMOQ01000026.1 GCA_003650285.1 Caldisericota bacterium
AATTTCCAATGCGTCGCATTACTGTGAACCTTGCGCCGGCTGAGGTGAGGAAAGAAGGTTCGATATATGATTTGCCGATTGCAATAGGGATTCTTACGGCAACAGAAGTAATACATTCTGCTGAAAGGGTTGCTGAATTTCATTTTGCAGGGGAGCTTTCTCTGAATGGTGGAGTAAGGAAAATTTCTGGAGCACTTCCTATGGCAATTGGGCTCTCTAACAAAGGACATGCTAATTTTATCACACCCTTAGACAATAGAAGGGAAGTGGAGATTATAGATGGCGTGGATTGTTATCCTGTGAAGCACTTGAAAGAAGTAGTGGAATTTCTTAATGATGACAGGGAAATTATTCCTGAACATATAGATGTTAGAGATGAGCTTACAAAAGGTGTTGTAAATGATGAATTAGATTTTGCAGATATCAAAGGGCAGTTCCAGGCAAAGAGGGCAATGGAGATTGCTGCAGCTGGAGGGCATAACATTATTATGATGGGCTCTCCCGGATGCGGAAAAACAATGATTGCAAGAATGCTTCCTACAATTCTTCCTCCGTTAACGCTGGAAGAAGCCATGGAAGTTACGCAAATATATAGTATTGCAGGGCTTTTGAGAGACGGCATTATAATGGAAAGAACTTTTCGTTCACCTCACCACACTGCATCTTCTGCTGCTATCATTGGAGGAGGGAATGTACCAAGACCTGGAGAGATAAGCTTGTCCCACCACGGAGTGCTGTTTCTGGACGAGCTGCCTGAATTTAAAAGGAGTGTGCTTGAAGTATTAAGGCAGCCAATGGAGGACGGATTTGTCACAGTGTCACGCGTAAGGATGAGTATTACTTATCCATCTCGTTTCATGCTCGTTGCAGCAATGAACCCGTGTCCATGCGGCTGGTACGGAGATACAGTACACAGTTGTAATTGCAGTGTATATGATATTAAGAGATACAGGAACAGGATTTCCGGGCCTCTCTGGGATAGATTTGATATTCAGCTTGAAATGCCCAGGCTTTTTCCTGAGGAATTAACAAACAAACCGAAAGGTGAATCTTCAGCTGATATAAGGAAAAGAGTGATAAGCGCAAGGAAATTGCAGCAGGAGCGCTACGAAGGTAAAAGAATTTTTTCAAATGCACAGCTTACACCTGGACTATTAAAGGAGTTTGTGCCTTTAGATAGCGAGGAGAAAAGTTTCCTTCGCACCGCGTCAGAAAAACTGGGCCTTACAGGCAGAGGATTTGATAGAATTGTGAGAGTATCAAGAACAATTGCAGATTTGGAAGGTGAAAAAAAGGTTGAATTACCTCACATTGCTGAGGCACTGCAGTATAGAATTGATTTGAGTATTTAGGGGGCCGATATGAATGTAGATAAGATTCTTACAGGAAAAAAGGAAGACAAATTATTTCTTCTTGGAAATGAGGCAGCTGTGCGTGGTGCTCTTGAAGGAGGCGTATCTTTTGTTTCTACATATCCAGGCACTCCTTCTTCGGAAATTGGAGATGTATTTTCAAAGTTAGCTGAGAAAGCAGGTGTTTATTTTGAATACTCTACAAACGAGAAAGTGGCTGTAGAAGTATCTGCTGCTGCGGCTACTGCCGGGCTGAGGTCATTTGTGTTTATGAAACACGTAGGATTAAACGTTGCAGCAGATTCTTTTATGTCTACTGCTTATCTTGGCGTAAAAAAAGGGATGATTATTCTTACTGCTGATGATCCTTCGATGTATTCATCGCAAAATGAGCAGGATAATCGTATATATGCGCGTATTGCCGGCGTTCCTTTGCTTGAACCTGCGGACCCACAGGAAGTAAAAGATCTTATGAAATTTGGTTTCGAACTTTCCGAACAGATACATCTGCCTGTTTTAATGCGAACTACAACACGTGTTTCTCACATGAGAGGCATTGTCCATCTTAATGATGTAATACCTCCAAAAGGCAAAGGGTTTTTTGAAAAAGCACCTTCTCGCTGTGTACCTATTCCAGCTAATGCCGTGAGAATGCGTAAAGAGCTGTTGGATAAACTTATAGAAGCCGAAAAGATAGCTGATGGTACGCAGGTGAATAAGGTGTATGATTTTGGAGACGAATTTGGCATCATCACAAGTGGCGGTGCTTTTAACTATGTAATGGATGTCGTTAAGGAAAATAATATTCCTGCAAAAATACTGAAACTTGCATTTACCTACCCGTTTCCCCAGCAACTTGTCAAAGAATTTCTTTCTACGGTAAAAGAGGTGCTTATCGTTGAAGAAGTAGAGCCTGTGATGGAAAAAGAAGTACTTGCGATTGTCGGGAAATATAAGATTCCGGTTGATGTGTACGGAAAGCTTACCGACACGCTTCCCCGTATTTATGAGTATTCCCCTGACATTGTAAAAAACGGAATAAAGAAAATTAGTGGACATACTATTAAGAAACGGAGATATTTAAAAACAGATATAACGCTCCCTATTCGTCCGCCGATTCTTTGTGCAGGGTGTCCTCACCGCGCGACATACTTTGCCGTGAAAGAAGCGATTAAAAAACTTAAGCTGAAAGACGTGATTTTTCCTACTGATATTGGCTGTTATACGCTGGGTATTCAGCCGCCGTACGAAATGGCCGATTACTTGCTTTCTATGGGTTCAAGTATTGGCACAGGAACGGGTTTTTCTCATGCTACAGACCAAAAGATAGTAAGTTTTATTGGCGATTCTACATTTTTTCATGCTGGCCTTCCCGGGCTTGTCAATGCAGTACACAATAAGGCTAATTTATTGATTGTTGTAATGGACAATAGAACGACTGCGATGACTGGCAGGCAGCCGAGCCCTTCTGAACCTGTTAATGGGATGGGGGAAGTGGCACCAGAAATTTCTATTGAAAATAGTGTAAAAGGGATTGGAGTAGAGTTTGTTAAAACTGTTGACCCGTACAGCCTTGCAAAAGCAAAGGAAGTTTTTGAGGAGGCGCTTAAGCATAACGGGGTTTCTATTGTTATATCAAAGCATCCCTGCGCGCTGATAACGGATGCAGAGAGAAAGAAGAAAAATATATGGATGACATTTACCATTAATCAAAGTGAATGCACGAAGTGTATGGTTTGCGTGAAAGAATGGACCTGCCCTGCTTTCTATGTGGGAAAGGATGACACTGTTCATATTGATCCTCTTATCTGTGATGGGTGCGGCGTGTGTGTTCAGGTTTGTCCTGAAAAAGCAATAGAGGTGAGAAAATGAAAGCATATAAAATTCATCTTGCTGGTGTTGGGGGGCAAGGCACAATAAAGGTTTCTTCAATTATTGGCGAAGCTGCTATGAAAAAAGGTATAAATGTAGTAATGAGCGAATTACATGGGATGGCACAGCGTGGAGGGGTAGTAACAACGGAAGTAAAGATTGGCGATGCACATAGTCCTGTCATTGAAAATGGCGATGCAGATTTAATTATTGGTTTTGAACCTGCAGAAATTTTACGTTCAATAAAAAAAGCAAGCGGAAAGACATTTGTGATAATGAATTCTGCACGTATTGTACCTTTTACTGTCTCTCTTGGAATGTCAACGTACCTAGATAATCCATCGCTTATTAAAGAAGCAATAAAAAAATTCAGCCATCTTTATATCATCGATGCAGAAAAACTGGCAAAAAGGGCAGGAAATATTATGTCGCTTAATATGGTTTTGCTGGGAAGCGCTGTTGCTATGCCCGGGTTTCCTTTAGAACGTGAAGAAATAATCCAATCTATGAAGGAGAGTTTGCCGGGGAAAACTATTGGAATAAACCTTAAAGCATTTGATCTCGGGTTTGAGAGAATAAAAAATATGTGAGTGCTTTCCTGTGGGGCTATTGTATGAGTATAATATCTATTGCCGCTATAATAAGTCCCCAGCTAAGTCCTGCTGCGACTTCTAATCCAGTATGGCCAATAAGTTCTTCAAAGATTTTTATGTCAATTACTTCACGCAGTTTTTTACCCCATGCTGTTCCCCAGAAAATTTCATTCATTGTTTTGGAATGCTCTCCCACTTCTCTTCTCAGGGAAAGGGCATCAACAATTATTATTGATGCTATAACGAATGAAATTGTAAAGTAAGGGGAGCCCAGTCCGTATCGTACACCCAGCAGTAGTGTAAGTGTTGTTACTGCCGCTGTGTGGGAACTTGGATTGCCACCCGGTGAAATTGCAAGGCGCCAATTTATTTTTTTCTTTTGTGCAAAGTAAAATATTACTTTCAATAGTTGCGCGGTAAGACTTGAGATGACTGAAAATATTAAAATATCATTTATAAAGAGTTCTTTTATCCACATTTTTTCCTCTTGCTTATAATAAATTTTTAACTTTTTATATAAAGACATTATAATACTTTTGTGAAAAAAATAATACTAGTTAGTGCTTGCTTGTTGGGGCTCAACACCCGGCATGATGGAAAAAATAGCGTAAACAAAGAGGTGCTTATGCTTCTGGATAAGTATTTAATGATTCCTGTTTGCCCTGAACAGTTGGGTGGTTTACCCACACCAAGAATGGCGGCAGAAATCCAGAATGACGGAAAGGTACTAAAAGAGAACGGAGATAATATTACTGAGACATTTTTGAATGGGGCAAAAGAAGTATTGGAACTAGCAAAACTTTATAAAATAAAATTTGCTCTATTAAAGGATGGAAGCCCATCTTGCGGAAGCCATTTTGTTTATGATGGATCATTTAGCGGGATTAAAATCAAAGGTGAGGGCGTTACTGCCAGACTTTTGAGGAAGAACGGGATAAAAGTATTTTCCGAAGATAATATAGAAGAGTTAATAGATGACATTGAACAAGATTGATATCCCTTATGGAAATTTTGAAAAAGTGTTCCTTCACATCTGTTGTGCTCCGGATGCAACATACCCTTTTTTGTATTTAAGGGGGAGGCATTACAGAGTAACGGGGTTTTTCTATAATCCAAACATACATCCCTTAAGTGAATATGAGAAAAGACTGGAAGAAGTTGTGCGCTTTTCTCGTGTTGTTCATATGGATCTTGAAGTAGGCAAGTATGACAAGGATAGTTGGATGGAGCGCATAAAAAGCACTGAAAATGAACCTGAAGGCGGGAAGCGGTGTTATATCTGCTATAAGATGCGCCTTGAAGAAACAGTGCGAATTGCAAAAGAAAATGGATTTGACTATTTTACTACCACGCTTTCTATAAGCCCGCACAAAAACATTAAATGGATATTTGATATAGGAGAGCAGCTCGGAAATAAGTATGGAGTAAAATTTATTAAAGCGGACTTCAAAAAAAGAAACGGATTTAAATCCAGCATTATATTGAGTAAATACTATAAAATGTACCGGCAAAACTATTGCGGATGCGTGTTTTCAAAGGTTAAAAAATAAATAATTACTAAAATGCTGTATTTATTATAAAAGTATCCTGGTATTAAGATTTTTTACTCAAACTTTTGAAATTTTTTCTCTATATTTAAGAAAATGTAGATTTTATCAAGGTTTTATACGTGCAGAAATTTTTTGAAAAAATTCTTTGAAATCTATTGACAGGAAGTTTTAATTTGATATGATATTCTTCGTTGGGAGTATATCGCATGGAAAGACAGTTTCGAAAATACCCTTGACTTGCACTTAAAAAAGCATATAATGACTATGCTAAAATATTTAAAAACGGATTGTACCTTGAAAACTAAACAGCGAAAGTAAGGTATTAATTTTTCGGAGAGTTTGATCCTGGCTCAGGATGAACGCTGGCGGCGTGCCTTACACATGCAAGTCGAGCGAGAATTTTTTGATGGGGCAACCCATTGGGAAGTTCTAGCGGCAAACGGGTGAGTAATGGATGGGTAACCTACCCTAAAGACGGGGATAGCCTTCTGAAAAGAAGGGTAATACCCGATAATGTTGACAGACTTAGGTTTGTCAAAGAAAGATGGCCTCTGTTTCATGCTATCACTTTTGGACGGGCTCATCTCCTATCAGCTAGTTGGTGAGGTAATGGCTTACCAAGGCAACGACGGGTAGCTGGTCTGAGAGGATGGACAGCCACATTGGGACTGAGACACGGCCCAGACTCCTACGGGAGGCAGCAGTGGGGAATATTGGTCAATGGGCGAAAGCCTGAACCAGCGACGTCGCGTGGAGGATGGAGGCCGCAAGGTTGTAAACTCCTTTTATTAAGGAAAAAGGGATAGATCTCAAATAGGGAACTATTCTTGATGGTACTTTTTGAATAAGCCCCAGCTAACTACGTGCCAGCAGCTGCGGTAATACGTAGGGGGCGAGCGTTATCCGGAATTACTGGGTGTAAAGGGTATGCAGGCGGATTGACAAGTTGGATGTAAAAACTCAGAGCTTAACTCTGAGCTCGCATTCAAAACTGTTGATCTAGAGAGCAGTAGAGGGAAGTGGAATTCCAGGTGTAGCGGTAAAATGCTTAGATATCTGGAAGAACACCAGTGGCGAAAGCGGCTTCCTGGGCTGTCTCTGACGCTCATATACGAAAGCTAGGGGAGCAAACAGGATTAGATACCCTGGTAGTCCTAGCCGTAAACGATGGATGCTTGGTGTTGGGGAGGTTGCTTCTCAGTGCCGGAGCTAACGTGTTAAGCATCCCACCTGGGAAGTACGGCCGCAAGGTTAAAACTCAAAGGAATTGACGGGGCCCCGCACAAGCAGCGAGGCATGTGGTTTAATTCGATGCTACACGAAGAACCTTACCTGGGCTTGACATGCACGAGAAAGCTGGAAGAAACTCCGGCCCTCTCAGAGAGTAATCTCTGTTACCCGTGCACAGGTGCTGCATGGTTGTCGTCAGCTCGTGTCGTGAGATGTACGGTTAAGTCCGTGAACGAGCGCAACCCCTATCCCTAGTTGCTAATAGGCTTCGGCCTATGCACTTTAGGGAGACTGCCAGCGGAAAGCTGGAGGAAGGTGGGGATGACGTCAAATCCTCATGGCCTTTATGTCCAGGGCTACACACATGCGACAATGGTCCATACAAAGTGTTGCTAACCAGTAATGGGGAGCTAATCGCAAAAAGTGGACCTCAGTACGGATTGAGGGTTGCAATTCACCCTCATGAAGCTGGAGTTGCTAGTAACCGCAGGTCAGCTATACTGCGGTGAATGCGTTCCCGGGGCTTGTACACACCGCCCGTCACACCACCCGAGTTGTGTGTACCCGAAGTGGCTCTGTGAGTCACGAAGGTGTGCATGATAAGGAGGGTGAAGTCGTAACAAGGTAGGTGTACGAGAACGTGCGCCTGGATCACCTCCTTTCTAGGGAGCATTTTTAGGTGTGTTTTATTAACATACTTCGAAAAAATACAATATATTAAAGCTATCCTTGCTTATCGCTGTTTAGTTTTGAGGGAATAATCCCCTCAAGTTATAAAGTTTACTAGATTGTACCTTGAAAACTGTATGTAGGTGTAGTAAATAAGTAAGGGCGTATAGTGAATGCCTTGGCGTACGGAGCCGATGAAGGACGCAGAAAGCTTGCGATAGGCCTCGGGGAGTTGCATAACAAATTTTGATCCGAGGATTTCCGAATGGGGAAACCCAGCAGGGAGAAATCTCTGTTATCTTTACCTGAATATATAGGGCAAAGAGGGTAAGCGAGGGAACTGAAACATCTTAGTACCTCGATGAAAGGAAAACAAAAGTGATTCCCTTAGTAGTGGTGAGCGAAATGGGAAGAGCCTAAACCATTTATGTGTAGAAGCTGGCAGGCGTTGCATAGATGGGGTTGTAGGGAGATTTAATCCTGCGCTGCTGAGCAGGTATGGAGTCAGAAATGAATTGATTAGTCGAACACTCTTGAAAGGGTGGCCAAAGAGGGTGACAGCCCCGTAGGCGAAAATCAATTCACTCCTATAAATCTTTCCTGAGTACCGCGGGACACGTGGAATCTTGCGGGAAGCTAGGAGGACCATCTCCTAAGGCTAAATACTCCGGCGACCGATAGTGAACAAAGTACCGTGAGGGAAAGGTGAAAAGAACCCCGGAAGGGGAGTGAAATAGAACCTGAAACTATATGCCTACAATCGGTAGGAGGGCTATGAAATGGCAACATTTCAGCCTGACTGCCTGCCTATTGAAGAATGAGCCAAGGAGTTATGGGTAGTGGCAAGGTTAAGGGGTGATACCCGGAGCCGTAGTGAAAGCGAGCCTGAATAGGGCGTTAGTCGCTGTCCATAGACCCGAAACCAGGTGGTCAATCCATGGTCAGGATGAAACGAGCGTAAGAACTCGTGGAGGTCCGAACCGGTTGGGGGAAAAAACTCATCGGATGAACTGTGGATAGCAGAGAAATTCTAACCGAACCTGGAGATAGCTGGTTCTCTCCGAAATGCATTTAGGTGCAGCGGTAGGTAATTCGCAAGTGGGGGTAGAGCACTGGATGAGCTAGGGATCCTACCAGATTTCCAAACTCAACCAAACTCCGAATACCATTTGTTTTTACCCTACCAGTGAGTCGGCGGGTACTAAGATCCGTCGTCGAGAGGGGAACAACCCAGATCATCTGCTAAGGTCCCTAAAATAGACTAAGTGTTCAGAAAGGATGTGGAATTGCTTAGACAGCTAGGAGGTTAGCTCAGAAGCAGCTACCCTTCAAAGAGTGCGTAACAGCTCACTAGTCGAGCGGTTCTGCGCCGAAAATGTAACGGGACTAAGTCTATTACCGAAGCAGTGGGCTTAAGATGTCTTCGGACGTCTTGAGCGGTAGGAGAGCGTTCCTATTGCAGAGAAGGTATACCGTAAGGAGTACTGGAGCGATAGGAAGTGAGAATCTTGGCTTAAGTAACGAAAAACAGGGTGAGAATCCCTGTCGTCGTAAATCTAAGGTTTCCTGGGGAAGGTTTGTCCGCCCAGGGTTAGTCGGTCCTAAGCCGAGGCCGAAAGGCGTAGGCGATGGACAACAGGTTAATATTCCTGTACCATGTATCTTCCGCTATCAGGATGGGGTGGTGGAGAAGGATAGGTTAAGCGCGGTTTTGGTTGTCTGCGTCCAAGCTCGTAGGAGGCATCCGGAGGTAAATCCCTGGATGTATTAAACTCTGAGAAGCGATGGGGAGCCGCAAGGCGAAGTAGCTGATTCCATACTCACAAGAAAAACCTCTAACGAGGAAGATATGTGTCCGTACCGCAATCCAACACAGGTAGATGAGGAGAATGCTCCTAAGACGTACGAAAGAACCCTCTTTAAGGAACTCGGCAAAATTGCCCCGTAACTTCGGGAGAAGGGGTGCCTGGGAAGGTGAAGGTAAATGCTTACCTTTGCGATTCTGGGCCTCAGTAAATAGGTTCAAGCGACTGTTTAACAAAAACACAGGTCTCTGCTAAGTCGTAAAGACGATGTATAGGGGCCGACGCTTGCCCAGTGCTGGAAGGTTACAGGGAGGGGTTAGCAGATTTCGGTCTGCGAAGCTCTGAACTTAAGCCCCAGTGAACGGCGGCCGTAACTATAACGGTTTTGATAGTTAGCTACTTGACTAGGGCTGTTATAAAATTTGGCTATATGCTGGAACATCTGGTTAAATTTCATATTACCGAGGAGGTGAAAACATATGAATACAGACAATCAGCAGGAAAGACTACAGATTACTGAAGAGTTTAAGTGGTTTCTGGCAGGATTAATTGAGGGAGAAGGAAGTCTATGTATATCTCTCAAACAACATCCTTCAGCAAGATTTGGTTATTATATTGATCCGGAATTTTTTATCTATCAACACAAATCAGCAAGGGAACTACTTGAGAGAGCAAAAGAGTTTTTTGGGACAGGTCGTATTTTTCCTAAGCCTGGAAATGAAGATGTGCTTGTTTTTAGAATTTCAGCAAGACGAAGCATATTGGAAAAAGTTATTCCTTTCTTCGAAAAATACATGAAATATAGCTCAAAAACTAAAAAGGAAAATTTCCGTGTATTTAAGGAAGTGACCTTAGCTCTCGAAAACGGAGAACATAAAACGTTACAAGGTACCTTACGCATAGTGGAACTGGTTTATTCTACAAATCATGCCGGCAAACAGCGTAAGCGTAGCAAAGAAGAAGTAATCGGTAGAATCCTCAGAGACTATACGCCAAACTCTGAATCTGATTCAGAGAAGATATAGTCCGATCTTTATGGAGACATAAAGTTAACACAAATACCTAAGGTAGCGAAATACCTTGTCGGGTAAGTTCCGACGCGCATGAAAAGCGTAACGACTTGAACGCTGTCTCAAAGAGGGATTCGGTGAAATAGCAGTGCCCGTGCAGATGCGGGCTACTTGCAGCAGGACGGAAAGACCCCGTAGAGCTTTACTATAACCTGATATTGAATTTTGGCATATTGTGTATAGGATAGGTGGGAGACTTTGAACCCGGAACGCCAGTTTCGGGGGAGTCATCCTTGGAATACCACCCTTAATATGCTGAGGTTCTAACTCTATACCCTGAATCGGGTAGGAGGACAATGTCAGGCGGGTAGTTTGACTGGGGCGGTCGCCTCCTAAAGAGTAACGGAGGCGCCCAAAGGTTCCCTCAGGCTGGTTGGAAATCAGCCATCGAGTGCAAAGGCATAAGGGAGCTTGACTGCATAGACTGACAGGTCGAACAGGCACGAAAGTGGGG
>QMOQ01000027.1 GCA_003650285.1 Caldisericota bacterium
ATTACTTCGGGGTCGTTAATGAAAAATCGTACAATTCCACCTCCGAATAAAAATGTAAGAGTTGCTCCACTAAATAAGAAGACAGCGATAATTATTACGGTTTTCCACACGATGTTTTCTGCGCGCTCTACATTTCCTGCTCCCATATTTTGTCCTACCATTACTGTTGCAGCATGCGAGAAGCCCATTGCAGGCATATTCATCAGAGAAATCATTCTGTTTCCAATACCAAATGCACTTATAACAGCAGAGCCAAAAATATTTACAATACCGATGAGTACTGTAAAACCAATTGAAGTTGCCATTTGTCCAATTGAAAGGGGTAAACCTATTTGAAATATCTTTTTTGCAAGTTTTTTGTTAAAGGAAATGTCTTTTATTTTAAGTGGAATTTCGCTTTTCTTTGAGAAAAGATATCTCAAGCCGATATATGCAGCAATGACACGTGAAATATCTGTTGCAATTGCTGCACCCATTACTCCCATTTTTGGCATTCCTATACCAAAAATCATAATTGGGTCTAAAATAATATTAATAACAATGGAAATAAACACAATCTTCATTGGGGTAATGGTATTTCCTTTTCCTTGAATGACTCCCTGAAAAGCTTGATACACAAACATGAATGGCATCCCTATAAAAATTATTCTCATATAGGTAAGCGTTGCGGCAAATGCGTCAGACGGGGTATGTAAAAGGCGAAGAATTGAAGGCGCAAAGAGGAATCCTATTATCCCTGAAGTTATACCTAAAATTAGCATAAGGAAAATTGTTGTGCCGGCTGTTTTTTCTGCTTGTTTACTGCGTCTAGCACCTGTATACTGAGCAACAAGTGTAGAGCCCCCGATTGATATTCCCATTGAAAATGCAATAAAGATAAATACTACGTTAAATGTAATTGTTGGTGCGGTAAGGGCTACTTTCCCTACTTTACCCAGCCAGAAGGCATCAACAATATTGTATAGAGTCTGGGCAAAATTGGCAAGTATTACTGGTAATCCTAAGATAAAGAGTTCTTCTATAATTAAACCATTTAGTGGATCTGGTTTTCTTCGCATCATATTATAGAGTTTTTTCATTTACTGTTTAACCTTCTTATCCTTAAAAATAATGTGATAATACTTTATCATTTACGTCATTTTTTTCAACTCTTATAAATGAATTATTATTTTGTCTTTTTAATGCTGCTGTAGTTTTGTTTTTTTATATATGTTTTTTGGTAGAATAATTGTATGAAAGTGATAGTTGGAATGAGTGGCGGGGTAGACAGCTCAGTTGCCGCCTATCTGCTTAAAAAAGAAGGGTGGAATGTAATAGGCGTCCTTTTTAATACAGTTGAAAAACCTGACGAAGTTTCGAAATGTTGCAATTTTAATGCTGTTATAGCTGCAGGAAAGATGCTTCATATTCCTATTAAAGTTGTGGATGTTTACGAGGAATTTAATAGGGAGATTATACAGGATTTTATTAATCAGTACAAAAATGGCTTTACCCCCAACCCTTGTGTTCTTTGTAATGAAAAAATTAAGTTTGGTTCTGGATTGAAAAAAGTTGAAGGACTTTTTAAAGGCTCATTTTTTGCAACAGGTCACTATGCAATTATTGAGAAAAATGATAGATTGCATTTGAAAGCAGGCATGGACAAAGGAAAAGACCAATCATATATGTTATGGAGATTAAAACAGTGGCAATTAAAGAAAACAATCTTCCCCTTAGGTGCTTTTACAAAGAGAGACGTGTATAAAATTGCTGCGAAAATCAAGCTTCCGGTATTATCTTCCGAAAGTCAGGATGTGTGTTTTATCCCCGGCAAGGTGAAAGCTTTTTTAGAAAGATACCTTCCGCAAAGAGAAGGGAAGATTATTAGTACAAAAGGGAAAATACTGGGAAGACATAACGGCGCGTATTTTTATACAGTGGGACAGAGAAGCGGATTGCATATTTCTCATCTTGTACCTCTTTATGTCGTGAGAATAGACACAGAAAAAAACGTTGTTTTTGTAGGAGAGAGGGAAGAGTGTTTTTTTAGAACCGCTGAGCTTATTGATGTGAATTTTATAGAAAAATGGGATTTCACTGAAAAGGAGCTTACCGGTAAACCGAGGTATCATGCAAAATCATCACCTTGTATTTTGAAAAAAGATGGGGATAAAGTAATTGTGCAGTTCGATGTTCCTCAATTTGCTGTAGCTCCGGGGCAGAGCCTTGTTTTGTATGACGATGATTATGTTTTTGGAGGCGGAATTATCAAAAGAGCTTACTAAAAAGTTGCTCTTTTGTCAATATCTTGTAGAGAGGTCTCTGAAAAACCCCTATTTTGTCACCCTGAATTTATTTCAGGGTCTCAGAACACCTGATTTTATTAGATGCTGAAACAAGTTCAGCATGACATTTTGAGTTATTTTACCACTTTTTCAGAGACCTCGTAGAAGTTACATTCGTGAATAAGTTTTTAAACTTCTATTTTTAGATAAACTTTCTGGATGATTAAGTCTTTTTATTTAGTTTTTTTAGAGGCTAGATCTAAAATATTCATTAGAAATGCAGCAGGACAGAATAAATTATTGATTATTGGATTTTTGTTGTATAATAAAAAAATAAGATAAGCGAGATGAAGGAGATGGGTTATTCTATTGTTTCAAAGTTTGTATTTTAGTTGGTTCGGTACAGATTATTAATTAGCATAATTTATGTGAATGGAGGTAACGGATGAAGATAGCACCGCGAGATTTAATATGGAAAGATTTTAAAGGAATGCATAAAAAAGAAGATCTTTTGACAGATCCAGCAGTAGAAGACTTACTTTTTATGCAGACAATTGAAGGACACGCTCACAATGGAGATGGTGCATTTAAAGGAAGGAAGTTTGTTGATACGACTCTTAGCGATATTGTAGAGGCGTTAGGAAGAGATGTTTTTGTTGTGCGTTCAGGACGGCAGATGTTGATTGATGAAATTTATCAGTATGCTGAGCGTGCAATGAAAGGTGAGAATTTGACACATCTTGTAAATAAGAAAGGCGAGCCGTTGATGCGTTGTCCTTTATTTTTAGAATGGGAAGTAAATGCTTCTGATGTGCTGAGAGGATTGTATTTAGGTGGATTGATGGATGATTTTGATGTACGAAAAAAGGCAAATGATAAATTCCATATTAATATGGGAGGAGGTAAACCATACCTTATCGACGTCAATATAAGGGAGCAAATGGGTTTGAATGGAGAGATTCTTGCCCATGGGGAACATGAAGATAAATTAGATGAATATGTGGAGAAAGGATTAATTATTCCTGATCCCGAAAAGGCAGATTTTCTCAATCATACCGATATCCGTTTTCAGTATATAAGACACAGGAAAGGTTTAGGAGTATCAGATGATTCAGCAGTTGTTGTAGGTGGGTTGTTATATAATGTAAGTGTCGGTCTGGGGGCTTATCTTGCAGATGCTATTGATACACTTGATAAGTTTTCACTAAAGTTTATTGAACAGGATGACGAGCTTGCTTTTAACATAAAAAAGAATTTTTCTTTACTCAATGTTACAGATGAGGATGTTTTTTCTTTCATTTACCTTGTCTCGATTCCGAATGATGCAGAATATAAAATTCCTGACTCTTCCCAGAGATATTTTTTGAGAATTGATAAAGATAGCAATATTGCTGCCATTGACTCGCATTATAGATTTGTAACAGGCAAACCATACCCGCATTTTAAAATTTCTTACGAAAATGTATTAAATGAAACTTTTTATAAATACATAAAGGAACGAGTAGAAATATTTAAAAAAAATGGCGCTTGAAGATATTAAAGGGCAGGATCATATTGTTAAGTATTTAAAAAATATTTTAAGGAAGGATAGAATTCCTCCCATGCTTCTTCTATCGGGGAGAAAAGGTACTGGCCGTTTTCTTGCTGCGACAATGTTTGCTAAAGCATTGAATTGTGCAAATAGTATTGATGATTGTTGTGATAAGTGTAAGAGCTGTGTTGCGATAGAGCACACTGTACACCCAAACGTGGTTGTTATAGGGAGAGAAGAGGGTGCTGTGCAAATAGAAAATATTCGTAATATGATAAATGCGTCGTTTGTCCCAGTTAATAACAGGTATAGAGTGAATATTATTGACAATTCAGACAGGAGCACTTCTGAGGCATTTAATAGTATGTTAAAATATCTTGAAGAGCCTCCGGAGCGTACCGTTAACATTCTTATTGCAGAAATGGCAGAATTACTACCGGAGACAATTAGGTCGCGTGCGGTAGAGCTAAAATTCAGGCCAATTAGCACTGCTTTTATTAAGGGAACTGTTAAAAAGACTGGTTTATCAGACGAAGATGCTGAAATTGTTTCAAAAATAGCTAATGGAAGCATGGAAAAAATTAAATTGTTTTCTTCAAAAGATTTTCTTAAAAAAAGAAAAATATTTATTGAGTACTTACTGAAATTCTTTTTAGATGAAGTTATTGTTTCAAAACTTTTGGAAGAATGGAACAATTTTTCGGGTAACAACAGTTCAATGAAGAACGCAAAAGAATTTTTTGATATACTTTCAACACTATTGCAAGATATTCTTTTTGTATCTGTATTGCATGATACGGAGCATATAACTAATGTCGATGCTCTTGGATTTATTGCAGCCAAATTTGTATTTGTTGATCAATATAAATTACATAAAATATATGACGTAGTTTTAGAAAAAAAACAGGCACTTTTGACAAATGCCATGCAGCAATATATACTCTTAGATGGCTTATTTAAGATTAAAGAGGTGGTAAGGTGAATTTAATAGAAGAGGAAGTTAAACTTGTTGCAGTTGTATTACGAAAGGAGACAAGGACATATTTTTTAGCTAAGCCTGATTTTCAGGTGAAGCTTTTTGATAAAATTGTTGTTGATTTGGATGGGAAACTAAAACATGCTGTTATAAAAAAAACTTTAGTAAAAATGGATAAAAAACGATGGGATATAATAAGGGCAAAAGGTTTTACAGGGAACATTATTCGAATTGCTGATGAAAAAGACATTGCCCATCTTGAAAAATTGGAAGAGAAAGAAAAAAGTGCATTCCGTATTTGTAAACAAAAGATAAAGGAATACAATCTTCCAATGCATCTTGTGCAGACTGTTTGGGATGAAGGCGAGAAGAAATATATATTTTATTTTACAGCCGACTCTCGCGTAGATTTTAGAGAGCTTGTTAAAGAACTCGTTAAAACATTTAATCGGAAAATTCAATTGTGGCAGGTAGGTGCTCGTGATGCGATGCGCTTTTTGGGTGGCTGTGGGCCGTGCGGGTTTCCGCTATGCTGCACTACATTCCTTGATGAATTGGAAAGCGTTGAGCTCATTTATGCAAAGATGCAAAATCTACCCCCCAATCCTGCTAAAATTACTGGCAGTTGTGGAAAGCTTGTATGCTGCCTAAAGTATGAATTAGATATTTGAGATGAATAAAGCGATAATTAGGTTGGGCGTTATCGGGCAATCTGAGAGACCATGGGATCCACTACCTCGTAAGATATATGAGATAGCTTATAGAATTGGCTATCTTACAGCTAAACAAAGATGGATACTTTTTTCAGGTGGAAGAGACGGCGTAATGGAGGCAGCGAGCAAGGGAGCAAAAGATGCTGGCGGAATTACTGTTGGCATTTTGCCTTCCTTGGACAAAAAAGAGGCAAATGAATATATTGATATACCCATTACAACTGGGCTTGGAATAGGCATGCGCTCTGAACTTATGATTCAGACAGTGGATTGCATAGTTATGATTGGCGGAAAGAATGGAACGTTAAAAGAACTTTCCGCGGCTTATATGAATAAAAAACCCATCGTGATTATTAGAGGAAGTGAGGGGGTTGCAGACAGCATCGAGAAAATACTTTTTGAAGGCAAATATCTTGATGAAAGAGAAAATGTGAATATTTTATTTGCAGATTCTCCAAAAGAAGCAATAGAATTGCTTGTTCCTTTAGTGTCTCATAAATAGTTTTTGCAATAAGAATTTTTAGGATTGCTTGTAAACTGCTAAAATTTCACCAAAATAGATTGTATGATAATCTCCTTTTGGATAATATTTAGGCGAAATCTCGAACATTAACTCGGCTGGCACAATGCTATTTTTATGAATTACTCGACATTCATAAACAATATCGCATTTTTTTATAGTCGGGCATTTTACTTTTTTCCCTGGCAATAAAGTGATATTCTTTTTCTTAAATTTGTTGTAATTTTTTCCCGATACAGTACCGCAATATAAAACTGTCTTTTCCATTCCAGCCGAAGGCACATTTACTGTGAATTCATTGTATTTTTTAATGAAGTTATCTGTGTAGCGAGAAGGCCTGACTAACACACAAAATATAGGTTTGCCCCAGATAATTCCTATTGTACCCCATCCAATTGTCATAACATTAGATTCATTTGCATTGCCAGATAAAAGGAGTAGCCCTGGATCATCCATCATTTCTAATGTTTTTCTTAAGTAATGAGTAAAATCCAAATTTTTTATTTCCATTATTATTTCCTCCTTATGTTAGCGTACACTCATTTAGATTTTAAGTATTATCAGAACAAATTCCATTAATCTCCCAATTATTAATATTTCTGATGTCAATGCCCTCGATAAACCAATCTTCTTCTTTTACTGTTTTTTTGACCGGCCTCACAAACACGGGGAGCATTGGAAACTCAGACGGGAATTTTTTTTCGATTTTTCCTAATAAGTTTTTCCTGCTAAAGTTCAAGTTTTTTAATGTCCGGTAAATGTCTTTTCTTAAATTGATATTCCATACGGATAGGATGTCAAAATGTTTTTTTGCGATGACGTAACGCAGAAGTTCATAAATTACTCCATTTTCTGTTTCTGCATAGTCTACAATATGTCCGCTTGTGCTCTTATCTGCTGTTTCAATCACTACATATCCATCGATAATTCTATTATTCAGATGGTAGTAAAATGTGTAGCTTCGCCTGATGTTTTGGAATCTCCATTTGAAAAAAGACGCATCTTTAAACAGCGCGATTTTATTGTCCGGAGGTTTTTGTTTTACTATAACGGCAGCCATTCTCTCTGGTTTGGATTTATTTGAAATCTCAATATTGCCAAACTTTCCATAAGATATCTGATGTTTATAAAAACCTCGCCCGGTTTTGCTTATCAAAAACCAGTTTATCAGTCCGATTAAGTTGTGCTGCCTCAAGCTCGTCCTGTCAGCAATTTTTGGCCACCCCATTTTTTTATAGCCTGCCCCAGATGATGTGTTTATACTTAATCCTATAAATGCTTTGTACGGTGTTTTTTCATATTCCTCTGCGGCAAGCATTGTCATTGCCGTAAATAATCCTTTTTTCCGGTGGTCCGGATGAACGCATATGTCTGCCGGGGACAGCATTAATATTTTATCATTTTTATTTCCAATTCTCCAGCGAGTAGCAAAAAAGCCGTTGAACCCCACAACTTTGTTTTTGTAAAGCGCGACAATGGCAAATGGTTTTTTGGTAAGAGGATTATCTTCAAATTTCCACTTTAGATACCTCCGGGCGCTGCTTTCATAGTTGGGCCACAGATATTTTTGTAAATCAACAACTTCTGTAAAAAACTCATTTCTATAATTTATTATTTCATATTTTTTATAATGCACAATAAATACCCCACCTTTCTTATTAAACATTTTTTAAATTCTATTCATTTTATAATTAGGTTCTTATATGTATATTTTAATCATTATCTTGTATTCTGCAATAATTTACCTGGTTGTCCTGATAGTTTTTTTATAGGTTTTATCCTGTAACTAAAGATTTTTGAAAAAGAGATGTACTTAAATTGCAAAAGAAATCTTTGAGTCGTTTATTTTTTAAATAAATATAGTGCCTGCACATAAAGAATTTCTTTGTTACACTAATATCTCTATGAATATTGCTTTGTTATTTTTAATTGCTATATTAAAAAGAAATTTGTTTTGTTTAGAGGTATCTGTTAAAATGGATTTAATGCTGATGCATGAGGTGAAATATGATTGAAACAAAGAATTTAACAAAAGCTTTTGGGAAGTTACTTGCTGTAAATAATTTAAACATCACAGTAAACTCAGGCGAGATATATGGATTTTTAGGTCCAAATGGAGCAGGAAAAACAACAACAATAAAGATGCTTACAGGGCTTTTGAAGCCAACAAAAGGCACAGCATTAATTGATGGCATTGATATCCTTAAAAATTCAATCCAGGCAAAAGGGCATATTGGACTGATACCGGATAGCCCTATGGTATATCAAAAACTTACTGGAAGAGAATTTCTTTATTTCGTAGCAGATATTTTTGAAATTCAGAGAGACAGTGCAGAAAAGAAGGCAAATGAAATGTTTGAAATGTTTTCGCTACAGGATAAAGCAGACGTGATGATAGAAAATTATTCTCATGGTATGAGGCAAAAGATCGTTATCTCTGCGGCATTAATTCACGATCCGTCTGTTCTTATTTTTGATGAACCGACAGTAGGGTTAGATCCCGCCAGCGCCAAACTTGTAAAAGATCTTCTTCGCGTACTTGCTGAGAAGGGCAAAACGATTTTTATGTCCACTCATATCCTTGAAATTGCTGAAAGAATGTGTGATAGGATTGGCATCATTAATCAAGGGGAACTTATTGTAGAAGGCACTATTCAAGAGCTCCGGGAAAAAGCAAAAGATAAAACTGCAAATCTTGAAGAACTGTTTCTTGAACTTACGGGTGGGGAAGACACAAAAGATCTGATTAAGTTTTTAGGGTATTAATATGAAGAATGTTTTAATTTTACTAAGGACAAACTTTCGTACTTCATATAACTCTCTTGCTAAAAATAAAAAACTTCGCCCAATTTTTGCAATAAGTATTGGAGTAGCAGGACTGGTTGCTTTTTATCTTCTTTTAAAGCTCTCTCGATTCCTGTACAATTTGAAAATCCCTCTGGTCGATATCTCACTTGCCCCGCTTATTTTAAATATTGTAATGCTTGTTGCTTTTATATATCTTTTATTGGGTAGTTTTTCCATTATGCTCAGCACGCTCTATTTTTCATCAGACACAATGCTTCTTCTTTCTCTTCCTCTCAAGGAAAGAGATGTTTTTTCAGGACGTTTTGTGTTTACAGTATTTGAAGAAAGTATCTGGCTCTTTTTTCTTATGTATCCATTTTTTGTAGGATATGGTATAGTAAATCAAGCAAATATGATTTTTTATGCTGAAACACTTTTATTTGTCTTACTGTTCCCGGTTATTCCCCTTACCGTTGCCGCATTTGTTATTCTACCACTTGCAAAGAAAATTCATCCCAGGAAATTACAGATTATAATCATGATCATTAATGTGGTTTTTGGTATTTTATTTTTTGGGATTATGCAAATTGCAAATCCTGCTTATCAGATTGTAGGCAAAGATGCTTTGACAAATTTATTTTCTCACGGTTTTTCTCTTATGCGATTTTTACCCACAAATATTGGTGTTTATTTTACCATATCTCTTGCAGAAAGAAATATTTTAATAGGAACTTCTGTTTTTACTATTTATTTGGTTATAAGCGCAGGGCTTTTTTATCTTTGTACGATCCTTTCTTTGAGTACATACAAAGAAGGTCTTGGAAAGATTAGAACAGCTCAATATGTTAAAATTGTAAAGAGGAAGACGGAAAAGGAGTTTAAGGGTTTTTCGTTTCTACCAACAAAGATCAAGGCTATTGCAGAAAAAGATGTAAAGATGATTAGAAGAGATCAAAAACTCTCCGTTTCAATTCTTCCAATTATAGCATACCTTGCTGTCTTTTTCTTTATCTTTGTTGTTGTGTTAGGTAAAAAATCCTTGGGCAATGAATCGTTTGATTTATCTTCTTTTATGCTTTTGTTTTTCTTTGTATTTTCATCTTATATGGCATCGTTGCAGATTGCACCAATGCTTTTTTATACAGAAAGCAGGAGCGTGTGGGTTCTTTTTGCATCGAAAATAACTTCACAAGAGCTGCTATGGAGCAAATTTGTTATTCCATTTTTATTAGGGGAGGCAATGAATGCCTTATTTTTCATCCTTATGATATTTGTCAGGCATCCTTCTATTAACATGATTTTTGTTTCTGTTGGTCTTGCACTTTTTTTGCCTTTTATTTTCTCAACAATTGGCGTTTCTACATCCGCGATGTTTCCTATATTTAGAGAAGTGAAGAGCCCTAAAAAAATAATACCGGGAAAGGTTGTTTTAATTCAAACGGTTATGGGTTACGCAATGTTTGGTATTGCTTTTGGTTTTTTCTTTTTAAACAGGTTATTTATAAAAATTTGGGGTGGGACAATTGCAGGCATTGCAATATTTGTTCTTGTAGGTATTCTTTCCTTTGTGGTAGGTTTTTCTCTTATGTCTGCAGGCTCAAGAAGGCTTAAATATGTAGAAATTCAGTAAATACTTTCATTGACAACAAGTATGAATGGATAAAGATTTTTTAGGTTAAGTCTATGCA
>QMOQ01000028.1 GCA_003650285.1 Caldisericota bacterium
GATATCATAAAAACAGACGCATTTACGGAGACAATGGAAACATTTATCAAAATGCTTGCGCCAATCGCCCCACACATAACAGATGAGCTATGGAGCAAACTAGGTCATGGAGAGAGCGTACATTTAGAGCAATGGCCAGAGGCAAAAGGGATTTATAAAGAAGAGCAGGTAAGCATTGTCCTGGAAGTAAATGGAAAAGTAAGAGATATAATTGAAATAGAAAAAGACGCGGATGAACAAACCGTAAAAGAAATTGCGTTGAACAGAGAGAAAATTAAAAAAATAATATCGGAAGGAACAATTAAAAAAATAATATACATTAAAAATAAATTGTTTAACGTTGTATTAAAAAAATAATTCATTATAATAACACGACTGTAAAAGTTATAAAATAGAAAAAGGAGTTGAGAGTAATGGCAAACCCCAAGAAAAAAACAACAAGAAGTAAAAAGGGAATGAGGCAGTGGAAAGAAAAAGTTAAATCACCCAATTTGGTTGAGTGCCCTCACTGCCACAATCTTATTCTTTCCCATCACGTCTGCCCTTATTGCGGGTATTACGATGGAAAACCTGTTGTTGCAATGAAAACAAAAAAAGAGAAGAAACCGACAACCTAATATGCATATTGCATTAGATGGCATGGGGGGAGATTATGCCCCTCAAGAAACAGTAAAAGGAACAATAGAGACTTTAAAAGAATTAGAAGATATCCACATCATCATAACAGGCGATAAAAGTTTAATTCAAAAAGAACTGCTTAAATATCCTTCAAAACTGAAAGATAGAGTGTCTATATATCCTACAACACAAATTATTACAATGCATGATCACCCAAAAGATGCGCTTCTGACAAAAAAAGATTCCTCTCTGTACAAAGCAATAGAGCTCGTAAAAAACAAAGAGGCAGTAGGAATTGTCAGTGCGGGGAATACTGGTGCGCAGATGGCTATTTCGCTATTTGTACTGGGCAGAATAAAAGGAGTAATACGCCCTGCAATCGCAGTACCCATGCCATTTCCACATTCAATGGGCCTGCTGATAGATGCCGGAGCAAACACTGATTGCAATGCAAAACAGCTTGTCCAATTTGCTCTCATGGGGAAAGTGTACCTTGAAAACATATTAAAAAGAAAAATAACCATCGGGCTTTTGAATATAGGAACCGAAGAAGAGAAAGGATCAAAACTTACACAAGAAGCTTATCAATCACTTAAAAACATGTTTGAAGAATTTAAAGGACATATAGAAGGAGATAAAATACTAACAGGAGAGGTAGATATAATAGTTACAGATGGCTTTACCGGGAATATAACACTAAAAACAATAGAAGGCACAGTTGAGCATATTATCAGCGCATTAAAAGCAGAAATTAAAAAAAGTAATCTCGCAGCCCTGGGAGCACTGTTTATGAAAAATGCGATGAAAAACCTATTTAAACAACTCGATTACGAAACATTTGGGGGTTCGCCTCTTCTGGGAACAAACGGTATTTCTATTATCGCACATGGCCGCTCATCACACATTGCAATAAAAAACGCTATCAAAATGTGTTACAAAATGGAAAAAGAAAAGATTATTGAAAAAACAATTCAGCAACTAAATCATGGAAACTTTGCATAAAACAATTTACACAAAACTTAAGAAACTTGAGAAATTTATAAAAAGAAGAATTTCTCCTTCGAAAAGAAAATTATTCATTATGGCAATTACTCATTCCTCATTCAGCGGAGAGTTTCCTGACTACCCATCAAATGAAAGACTTGAATTTTTTGGAGACACAGTACTATCACTTGCTGTTACACACTACCTCTTTCGCCACTACCCATCTCTTTCAGAAGGTGAACTCAGCAAAAAACGAGCCTACATAGTAAGTGAAAAAGGCCTATCAGAAAAAGCACTATCGCTAAACATAGGAGACATCCTGCTGTTTGGAAAAGGAGAAGAAAGAAGTGGAGGCAAATTCAAAAAAGCATTACTTGCAGACGCCCTTGAAGCAATTATTGCAGCAATATTCATCGCATTTGGATTTGCTGAGGCAGAAAAATTCATTTTAAGAATACTAACACCGGAATTAAAAGAAGTTGAAAACATAGAAACAACGGACTACAAAACACAATTGCAAGAAATCACTCAAAAAAAATTCCATACCACACCTGAATACACAATAGTAAAAGAAACTGGATCACCAAGAAATAAAATGTTTTTTGCAAAAGTATCACTTGATGAAACCATATTGGGACAGGGCAAAGGAAACTCTAAAAAAGAAGCAGAAGAATATGCAGCCAAAGAGGCGCTACAAAATGAAATTATTAAAAACAATCAAGAAAATATTTGAAAAAAACGACAGCAATTCCATTGAAAATATTGAAGAATTCATGCTTGAAAACAATTTCGGCGCAGAATTTACTGGAAACTTCATTGAAAAAATCAAAGAAGAAAGAGTTACCGGTAAAAATATAGAAGAAACTCTAAAAAAAAATATAAAAAACATTTTAAACAATACTGATCCAAAAGTACATTTCAGTAACAACATCCCTGCCATATTTCTCTTTGTAGGCACAAACGGGACAGGCAAAACAACAAGCATAGCAAAATTGGCACACCTCTACAAAAATCAGGGCAAAAAAGTAATGTTAATTGCAGGAGATACATTCAGGGCAGCAGCAGCAAAACAATTAGAAATATGGGCAAACAAATTAAACATTCCCGTAGTAATGCAAAAAGAGGGAAGCGACCCGGGAGCAGTGGTGTTCGACGGGTTAAATAGCGCTGTAAGCAAAAATATAGATATTCTACTTATAGATAGTGCAGGGAGAGTGGAAACAAAGAAAAATCTGCTGAAAGAACTCCAAAAAATAGAACGCGTCATCGAAAAAAAAATTGGCCGTAAACCAGATGAAACATTACTTGTACTTGATGCATATACGGGACAAAATGGTATTGCTCAAATCAAAATATTCTCATCAATGGTGAACATTTCAGGTATAATACTTACAAAAATTGATGGCAGTTCATCTGGAGGAATAATAATACCAATCATTCAAAAATACGGAATACCTGTAAAGTTCATTTGCACCGGCGAAAACATTGAGGATATAGAACAATTTAATACAGAAGCATTTATTGAAATGCTTTCTGGTTGACAAATTTAAATTTTTGTATATTATTTCTAAAAACAGGAGGTAAAAATGAAACAAGAAATATTAACACCAAAAGAGAAAAAAATACGTAAAAAAATACACATAAGAGAACTTATGGAAACATACCCCGGGCTTCTTACTGACAAAGAAAACAAAATTCTCTCCATGTTTGTACAAAAAAATGCAACCGGAGCAAATATAGCGAGAAAGCTAAACATTTCACGACAGGCAGTACATGACCATGTAAGAAGAGCACTGACGCGTATGGAAAATTGCGAAAATAAAATAGGAAATATGAAAAAGAATAGAAAAACATCAATGCACATAGCCAAGATGAGAAAAATACTTGAAACAGTAGCAAAAGAAACACCCAAGCAGAAAAAAGCATTAGAAGAAACATTAAACATACTGAAAAAAATAGAAGAAAACATTTAGGGAAGTGACTGATTATCTTTGACAATTTAAAAATAAATTTACAAAACATTTTCAAAAAATTACGCAGTAAAGGAAAACTCTCAAACGAAGATATAAAAACCAGTTTAAGGGAAATACGGGTTACTCTGCTCGAAGCAGACGTAAATTATAAAATTGTAAAAGAAATTGTAGAAAAAGTTGAAGAAGAAGCAAAGAAACAAAATATTATGGAGAGCCTTACGCCTGCCGAGCAAATTATCACAATTCTTTATAATGAAATTAAAAATATCCTTGGCGATGCATCTCCTCTTAATATCGAGCCTAATAAAAAAAATCTCGTTATGCTTGTAGGGCTCCAGGGAAGTGGAAAAACAACAACAGCGGCAAAATTAGCCAAATTTCTAAAAAAACAGGGGAAACGTCCCCTTCTCATACCTTTTGATTTTAAAAGGCCAGCTGCAATGGAGCAACTCATAATGCTTGCAAAAAATAACAGCCTTGAAGTATTTGGAGAAATGACAGGCACTCCTATTCCTGTATTACAAAAAGCATTGGCTTATATGGAAAACAATAAATTTGATATAGGACTAATAGACAGTGCGGGAAGAAAAGAAATAGATACAGAAACGATGGAAGAGTTAAGAACAGTTGCAAACACATTTGCCATAAACGAAACTCTGCTTGTGCTTGACAGCACAATAGGACAGGGTGCACTTAAAATTGCAGAAGGATTTGAGCAATATATTCCACTTACAGGCGGAATCTTTACAAAATATGACAGCAGTGCAAAAGGCGGGAGTATCCTTTCTTTTCGGTATGTGACAGGAAAACCCGTAAAATTTATAGGAGTAGGAGAAAAAATAGATGACCTCGAAATATTTCATCCAGAAAGAGTAGTATCAAAAATCGTAGGGAGAGGAGATCTTGCAACACTCGCTGAAAAAGCAGAACAAACAATATCTCGGGAGGAAGGTAAAGATTTATTCGAAAAAATACAAAATGATACTTTTGACCTAAATGATTACAAAAATCAATTAGATGCAATCAAAAAAATGGGCGGATTCTCCAGCATTCTTTCATCAATGCCAGTAATCCCTGGGATGAATTTAAATGCATTAAGCGATGAAAAAATGCTTGTAAAAACAGAAGCAATAATAAATGGGATGACAAAAGAAGAGAAAGCAAACCCGGAAATTATCGATGGCTCAAGAAAAAAAAGGATAGCAAAAGGCTCAGGCGTAACAAATCATGAAATAAACGTGTTTCTAAAAAACTATACAATGTTCAAAAAGTTTATGCAGGGCACAAAAAATGTAAAAAGTATTGACCAAATCCTTAAATTAAGGTAAAATGGTTGGCATAAAAAAGTTTACAAGGAGGTTCTATATTGGCTGTAAAAATTAAATTATCCAGAGTAGGGGCACTTCATCGGGCATCCTACAGGCTTATTGTTACTGATTCGCGTAGCGCGACAGATAGCAATTTTATTGAAATTGTCGGGTTCTGGAATCCTATTCCAGAAAAAGAAGAAATCCAGTTAAAGAAAGATCGTATTCTGGACTGGCTTAAAAAAGGTGCACAGCCTACTGATTCAGTAAAAAAAATTCTGGAAAGAGGCAACGTGTGGAAAGAGTTTATGGAATCTAAAAAGGGAGGCAGTAAATAATGAAAGAATTAGTTGAAACTATCGTAAAAGCATTAGTTGATGTACCAGAAGAAGTCGTCATCACAGAAATTGCAGGAGATCAGGCAGTCATCTATGAAATCAAAGTGTCGGATAAAGATATCGGAAAAGTTATTGGCAAACAGGGCAGAACAGCAAATGCGCTTAGAGTAATTGTAAAAGCAGCTGCGAGCAAAATTGGGAAGAACGCAAGCGTTCAGATTAACTCAAAGCCTAAAGAAGAAACAATGACAATATAGGTAGAGAAGCCCGATGAATACGCTCCGAATAAAACAAAATATTTTAGTAAAAGTAATTGTAACCGAAAAATTTAAAGAGGATTACAAAAAAGAATTAAATAAACAGATAGAAGCAGCTGAAAACAAAGCAAAAGGTTTAAAATCGTCTCTTGCTAAGCTTGTTATAGAGAGTGCGGGTATAAAAAATGCAAGCTACGTAGAATCCTTAAAGGCACGCATAGAAGAGGAAAGAATGCTTCAAGAAGGATTGATGGGTGAATTAAAAGGAAAAACCACAGAAATAGACAAGTTGAAAATTGGTGACCTTTTCACATATACAATGCTAGAAGGAAGTGTAGAGGTAAAAGAAGGCGATAATCTCTGGCAAAAAGTTACAGGTGCAGAAATAGTGATAAAAGATAACATTATTATCTCTATAAAAGAAAGTTAAGTATAGATAAATAAATTTATAATAAAAGGGGAGCAAAAGCTCCCCTTTTATTATTTATATTTTCTCTTTATGTTTTCAATAAATTCAATAACAAGTTTAATAGTGAAACGCAATTCTACAGGACAAACTGCCAATTCAGGTGCAGGTTTGGTGCGGAAGGGGGGACTCGAACCCCCATGAGCTTTAACCACCCACTGGGACCTGAACCCAGCGCGTCTGCCAATTCCGCCACTTCCGCTTATTTCTTTTTTATTGTGATAACAAATACGGCTGGAGTTTTTCTTACATTTTCCCTGAAAACTCTTTTTACCGTTTTCTCGATTTGCTTTTTAAATTCGTTGGGTTGCGCACTTATTTTAGCAGATTTTTTAACTGTTTCAACTATTTTTTCTTTTGTGTTTTTTATTATTTCTCCCTCGCTACCTTTTGGGAATAATATGCCTTTCGATTCTACATGAATAGGTTTTACAATTTTACCGTCTTTCCCCATAGATACAACAACAAACACCATTCCCCTGTGCGCCATTTCCCTTCGCTCTGAGATAGCAGGAAACTCTACTTCAGTGTCCTTAACGGGGATCATCACTTTGCCTTCTATAATAACAGCGCCAGATTTTATTCGCGGAATACGCTTCATTACTCCATCTACAATTTGTACTCCTGCACCATTTTCAAGTATAAATACATTTTTTTTGCTTATTCCACATTCGTTTGCAATTTTTTCCGCTGCCACAAGATGCCTGTATTCTCCATGTAACGGTACGAAATATTTTGGTTTTAACAAGTTTATCATAAATTTTATATCTTCATGAGAGCAATGTCCCGAGAAATGTATTCCATCTACCTTTCGATAATATACATTAGCTTCCAGTTTAAACAATCTATTAATAGTACTCGCTACTTCTCTTTCATTTCCAGGAATCGGGTCAGCAGAAATAACTACGGAGTCCCCTTTCCCCACAGAAAATCCTTTATGGGCAGAATTAGAAATTCTTGAAAGCCCTGACATTGGCTCCCCTTGAGTACCTGTTGTTATAAATACAAGTTTATTTTTTGGGACAGCAGCAATTTCCGATTGTTCTATCTCCACAGCTTTAGGGATTTTTATATACCCCAGTTCTTTTGATATTCGCATACTTTCGAGAATACTTTTCCCGTCAAACACAACTTTTCTTCCAAATTTTTCCGCCACATCCACAAATTGTTGTATTCTGTGGATATTTGTAGAAAATGAAGCTGCGATAATCCGCCCTTGTGCTTCCCGGAAAATCTTTACCAAATTTTTCCCTATAAGCGATTCCGATCCGGTAAATCCCTCTTCATCTGCATTTGTACTATCTGAAAGCAGAGCAATTACCCCTTCTTTTGCCAGCGCTTTAAGCCTTTTAATATCCATTGGCTTCCCATCCACAGGCGTCTTATCTATTTTATAATCTCCAGTGTGATATATATACCCAAATGGTGTTTTTATTGCAATGCCAAAAGACCCAGGTATGCTGTGTGTCATCCTTATAAACTGCACATTGAAAGCGCCTAATTGTAAAATATCCCCATTTTTTACCTCTCTGAAATGCTGATGTTTCTTTAGGCTCGTTGGAATCATCCCTTTCACCAAACCAAGCGCTAGCTGAGAACCAGCAATAATTGGAGGAGTCACATCCTCCAATAAGTATTTAAGCCCTCCAATATGATCCATATGACCATGTGTGAATAATATTCCTTTCAGGTGTTTTTTCCTTTTTTTAAGATAAGAAAAATCGGGGATAATAAAATCTACCCCAGGCATATTGGCAGAAGGAAACTTAAATCCTGCGTCAATAAGCAACAGGTCACCACCCATCTCAAGAAGAGTGGAATTTTTCCCAATTTCTCCTATTCCTCCTATTGGTATAATTTTTATGCTTTTTTTCATATTAAATTTGCGTCTTTAATGTTATTCCCTTGCTAAAGGAATAAAGCCGCTTGCCCTCCTTTGTTTTAAATTAAATTCTTTTTCCATTTTTACATCTTATCTCTTAATCACTAAAATTAAAATTTTTCCCTTTAGTGCCCAGTGCTCATCTCTTGACAACTCTCCGTTTATCTGTACAATAAACTGGCATTGGGGCGTAGCCAAGTGGCAAGGCAACGGAATTTGGATCCGTCATTCGAAGGTTCGAATCCTTCCGCCCCAGCCAATATGAACTACTTTCCAAAAACATTGCACAATTCTCATTTTGACTGAGATATTCATCCTTTCAACCAACTTAAAGGATATTTTCAATATATTCAATTTTGTAATGTACACCATCCATTACAATGGAAACTGCACCAATACCAAAATCTTTATCGTTTCCTTGCATATAGTATGTCGCTGATCTAACAATGTGGAGCAATTTTTTCTTTGTAATTGCTTCAACAGGCACTCCAAATGTTTCATCCCTTCGCGTTTTTACTTCTATAAAGAGCAATTTCCCATTGCGTTTTCCTACGATATCAATCTCTCCAAAAGGCGTTCTTACATTTCTCGCTATGATTTTTATACCCTTCTTTTTTAAGTAATCTACTGCAATATCTTCGCCTTTCTTCCCGGTGGTTCTATTATTATTCACATGCTACTCCCTTAAAGCTTTTTCTATGTATCGGCGATGGCCCATAGAGTTTTACAAGTTCTCTATGTTTTTTTGTAGGATATCCTTTATGCGTGCATAGTTCATATTCAGGATACTTTTTCCCGAACGAACACATCATTCTGTCTCTTACCACTTTTGCAATGATTGAGGCAGCACTTATTTCAAATATTTTGCTATCTCCCTTAACTATCGCTGTCTGTGGGTAAAAAATATCAGGGATTTTAAAAAGCCCGTCCACAAGTACTATTGCATTTTCTAATGGGGAATTATAGTGATAGAAATAGCAGAGCTCAAGAGATTTAATCGCCCTTTTCATAGAAAGAAGCGATGCATTGAGAATATTAAATTGATCGATTTCTTCAGGATTTGCTATCCCTACTCCAAACGCAATACTTCTTTTTTGTATTAAACAAAAAAGAATCTCTCTTTTTCGTTTGGATAAGATTTTTGAATCTTTTATTCCATCAATTCGTTCTTCTATAATTACTGCTGCCGATACAACTGGCCCTGCTAATGGACCTCTCCCAGCTTCATCTACTCCAATAATCTTAAGGAGTTTCTCCGCTGTACGCATTAAGATTTTCTATGTGATTAAAAGGCCAGTACACAATAACGGCCCTCCCTACAATACTTTCCGCAGGAATTGACCCAAAATAACGTGAGTCCATGCTTACGCTTCTATTATCTCCCATAACAAACACATAACCGTCTTTAATTTCTTTTGGCCCATAATCTTTTAACATAGGCGAATAAATATAAGGTTCGTTAAGAACCTTTCCATCTATATATACAGTGTTTCCTTTTATTTCTATTGTTTCTCCTGGCAATGCAATAACTCTTTTTATGTACTTATTTTTGCTGTCAATTGGAGGAGTAAATATCACCACTTCTCCTCTTTTTGGAGAACGGAGTTTGTAAGAAACTTTGTCCACAAGAATAAGGTCGTCAGGAGAAAGTGTATCCACCATGGACGTCATTTCAATGCGATACGGCTGTGCAATAAATGATCTTACCAAAAATGCTACGACAAAAGCCAGTACAATTATTATAATCCAGCTTTTTAACTCTTTGCTCATTTATTTTTCTTTTTTTCTTTAACTACTTGCGCTTTCCCTATCCTATCTCTTAAATAATACAGCTTCGCTCTTCGAACACTACCTCTTTTTTTTACTTCAATTTTTTTTACCATTGGAGAATGAAGGGGAAATACTCTTTCTACTCCCACTCCATATGAAAGCTTTCTTACAGTAAATGTCTCATTTATGCTACCATGCTTCCTCGCTAGCACTGTACCCTCAAATATCTGAACTCTCTCTTTTTCTCCTTCTTTAATTCTCACATGGACTTTTACTGTATCACCTACATTAAAGTCGGGAATATTTTCTTTCAAATATTCTTTTTCAATTTCTTTAATTCTTTCCATTACTCGTCAACTCCTTTTGCTTAAAAATAACATTAATTCAGTCTATTATAACGATTTCTTATAATTTAGCAATATATTTAAGTATTAAAACTGTATAAAATAAATTATTGGTTTTTTGTGAATTTTATAGACATCCCTCTTTTTCTTATTTTAAAATCGCCTTCTACACACCTTTGAGCTGCTACATTATTTTTTAAATTTACTTTGAATTATCTTAGCTTAAACTTCTTCTGTGCATATATGGTTAGAGCTAAAACTAAAAGAGAATTAGTAATAATAGCAATCAAGAATGAATTAAAA
>QMOQ01000029.1 GCA_003650285.1 Caldisericota bacterium
CACTTTATTTTTTGTTTTTCAAGTGCAATATGAAAGCCACAAGTGCTAATAAAATTACGCCAACAATATTTATCCACCAGGCATCCCCTTCGTTTGCTGTTAAGATCAAGGAGATGCCAAAAAGAAACCCCAAAACTGCATCTGACATAGCTACTCCTCCCAGTAGACTTTTCTTATAAATTCACTATCTATGGCTTTTACATCAAGATTTTCCAGAAACATATCTATTGTATGCTCTATATACTTATTTAGTGCGTTTACTACTTGCTCTTTATTTAGGTTATTTCTTGCCAATATTAGTGTTATAAGATACGACGCTACATTTGCACATATATATGCGCCTTCGAGCTCGTTTATGTCTTTGTTAGCCAGCAATCTCAAGATGTCAGCTCCTACAAATGTTATTTTTTCAGACAGCTCTTTAGCCTTTTCTAATAATTTTTCTTTAGTGATAAGCTCCATTTTTCCTCCCTCCTTATAGTTTTTTATCTGATAGCAAAAAGGATTTCCTCATAGAGGAAATCCTTTACAATTTGGTTTTTTATTTTACCAGTTTCCTTTTTTACAAAATTTAATATTTTTTCAGCAATTTCTATGTCTTCCTCAAGCTGGGTTATATTGATCTCTGAGTCAAGAAATGTCTGCATTGTTTTTTCTTTTTTGTCATATAAAACAACAATTTTTATGTAGCCTTCACAAACTCCACATATACTGACAAAATCTCTTGTTTCTTCAAGATAAAATTCTGTGTTTTTTGTTTTGTAGCTTTTTAGTATCTCTTTTACCTCTCCTTTTTTTCTTACATCTAATAATTTGTGTATTTTTTCTAAAGGTAGCTCTTTGCCATCGCTTATTATTTTATTGATTGCTGCCGCTTTGTCTTTGATTCTCTTAAACATTGCTTTACCTCCTTTTTTACCCCGCAACTAACGCTGCGGGGTGGGTGTGTCTTAGTCACTTATTTTTTTGAGTAATCCTATTTCACAGTGCTTTAGTATAAAATCTGTGCCTACATTTCCTTTGGTTCTAAAATCTGGAAGTCTAACTGTAAGTCTGAATACCAGCGCCTCATCTCCAGCTTTCATTCTGATTAACTTTCTGTTTACAGGTATTGGCTTTTCTACCAATTGCGCAAGCGCAAATGCTGTTTCCACATAACCAATTGTAGATTCCCAACCCCCTTCTTTTACCCATCTTCTTGCTTCTTCTATGTCTATGAGTCGATACTCATAGACGCCTGGGGTTGTAACAACGGCTGAGTTAAGTATGTATTTCATTATGCCTCCTCCTTATAAAGTTTTAGTAGATGTTTAAAGCATGTTTCTTTTATTCCTTGCCTGTTTTTGGTAAAGATTTTAAAATTTTGAGAACTTCTTTTGCTTTCTCTTTTGTGTAGATTGCTCCATGCACAATACAGGGGCATCTTTCCACTTCAAAAAAGACTGTGCATAAAGAACATCCGCCTTCCCAGTCTTTTCTAAATGGGCAGTTTATGCCATCTGGTTCTTTTAGCCACTCCTCTATATCCTCGATAGCAATTTCCAGTTGTCCTTTTTTTGAAATTGTCTCCCAGAAGCGAGCCTCTGCTGTTTTCTTTATATCCATCTTACGCTTTTGAAGCTTCAACAAACATTTAGAACATATTTCTTCTTTAAATGCTGTATCTATTGGTAGTAGAATATCTCCTTCTGCCTGTATATACTTTCCACATAGAGACCTTTCATTTTTAAAATAATGCCATTTTTTCAATTTTTTAAATTTCCCAGTTTTAATGTCTATTCCATTATTGCTAATACCTTCATCATATTTTTGCAAAATATTCATTTTTATACCTCCTCTTTAAAATTTTTTAGTGTTTCTATTCTTATAGGTAAAACAACATTTCTTGCAGGATAAAGAATATATACATCTAACTCATCTTTATACATATCTATTAGCGAGTTTAGTGTATTTTTATTTTCAACGGATGAAATAGGTAGAGCAAAAATATGTGTCCCATATTCCCTCACAAGCCACAGATACTGCTTTTGCTCCCCACCTTTGGCAATGAATTGAACATCATATAGAATATCACTTTGCCACGCCCTTACCTTTTGTTGAACTATCTCCCACATCTGCAACTGGTAACTTTTTGAAGTAAAATTTTTGAAGGCTTCCTCAGTTATAGGGCAGAATGTAGCACTACAGGAATGCAGCCCTTCACCAAATGCAAAACAATAACCACCTGTATTAAAAATACACTTCCATTTTTGGTTTTCCCAGGGTCTATTCATCTTTTACCTCCTTTTATTTTTTTTAATCCAATCCCCTTTATCGGGTCAGAAAAGCAGGGGGTATATACCCCCCTGCTTATGCGTTATAGATAAAATTCCCAACGATATGGGTATAAAATTTCTCCGCCGAGCTCTTTAGCTATAACTTCAGCCACTTCATCGTATGTCCAGTCCTCTGGTAAATTATATTTTGATAGGTTGCCATGACTTATGTCTCTGATAATTTGTTCTACTTGATCTTTTGAGACATAGGGAGGAAACTTAAAAAGAAAATCTACGCTTGAGATGTTATCGTGTAATGTTATTACTGCAATCTTTTTCATTTTAGCACCTCCTTTTTATTTTTTTTCTTGTTTTTAATTTTTGTTCGTTCTTCTTTTTAGTATTTTATTTTTACATAGTTTGGGTATTCTAATGCAGTTTGATATATTTCTGTATCAGGAGTGCCAGATGTAATTGTTTCTATTGGCTCATTATGTGCGACTGTAATTGTCTTTTTTGGAGTTCTATAAATAATCTCTTTAAATACTTCGAACTCGCAGTATGTAACTTTAGCTACTCCAAAGGAGAGGTAGTCTTGAAGCGGATCTTTCTTGATCCGCTCATATCCCTCTTGGTCTGTTTCAATGCAAATGTTGGCATATCCGCTATTGCCATACCAGTCTTTTACTATTATAATGCCTACCATCTCATATTTTGTTTCCTTCCGCATTTTTATCCCTCCCCTTTATTTTGTATTTTTTAGGGCTGCCGTTTTGGCAGCCCCTAAAATGCTATTCTGATATAGAAGACATAGCTTCTTTATACGCCCATTCAAAAGAACCAGAGTCTTCCAAGACTTCTTTGAGTCTTTGGAAGACTTGGTCTTCGGTAACATCAAATCCTACCCCGACAAACCAATCGAGGTAGGCAAATTCTATTAAACCATTGTCATAGAACCTTATCTCATACTGAGGGCCTCCCCAAGCTATCTGATACCTAAAGAAGCCCCAGTCTGGAACATAATCAAAACAAAGAGGATACTCGTTAAGTATCCTCTCTATTTCTTCTAAGATGTCCTCTTTCAAAACATCGAGTTCATACCAACAATACTGGCTGGGGTCTATTTCAACCCCAAACCTGTCTTCTAATTTTTGCAAAATTTCTTTAAGAGGCTTTTTGAAGTGAAAAAGCAATAAATCCAAATCATCTCTAACAGATTGAAGGATTTTTAGCCCTTCCTCTTTTAATTTTTCACTACCATTTAAAAATGTTACTCTGTATTCCATAATTACACCTCCCTTTTTTTTATTGAACTATGTATATTTCATCCCCCTCCATGTATAAATGGAGGTCATTCTTTTCTAAAACCTCCTCAAGAGCCTCAAAAAACAGTTCATCTTTTATAATTTCCTTTGGAGTTACATTACTACAAGCCCAAGGTGTGTAATACTTACCGCTCGGTGTAATATAATACACCGAGCCAACATACATGATCTTGTAGCTACTGCCATCTTCAGCAATGCATGTCTCGGCTTTGTTTTTAAATTCCTTCTTTAGTCTTTCTATATCGATGTCAGATTTGAAGTTCTCTTTTAATTTTTTTAAAACACCTCTTCTTTCCCAAATTTCGTAAAGTTTCTCGTATTCCATAATAGCACCTCCTTTTTTTTATTTTATTATTAGAACGCCACCGACTATGCTGTTAAAATCGGTGTCAAGTATTTCAAAAGATAGAATATCCTTTGGTATTTCCACTCCCTCGCTTTTTAAGTAATACTCAAGATAACCTTCTTTATTTTCACCCCCTTGCTCCCAGAGCCCTTTAATTCTTACTTTTGTCTGCATCCATTTGTAAATTTTCTTTGGTTCCTCTTTTGGGTAAAAAAAGCCAAACTCACCTAAATCTATTGCAATGCGGTTGTTTTTTACAATTAGCTTTACTCTGTTCATTTTTCCCCTCCTGTTAATTCTTTTAGGATTATTTCTTTTATGTCTTTTGCGACATCTACTTTAAATTCTATTTCTGGCACCCACTCAATTTTGACGGTGGCTATAAGATAGCTCGCAAAACCCCTTCCTTTTTCAAGGCTCTGCACTTCTTTGTTTACTTTGGATATAATTGTTGGTTTCCATGTCACAGACAAATATTTATTCTCTTGTTTCACTTCCTTTGCTTTTTCTGCTTCTTCTTTTTTATTCTTTACTATTATTTCTTGTTCCTTTTCCCACCCCTCGGCAACTTCTTTATCCACTGGATTTTCATCTGTTCCGCAAAATAGTTCTTTGTAATAAACAGTTTCTGCGTCTGGTTTAGAAATATTTTTAAAAACTTCTTTTCTTACAAAGAAGGGTAGAGATACTTCTCTACCCAGCTCTTTTAATATTGCATACATCGACATGTCTTGTAGTTTTTCTATTACGCTCTCGTCTGTTATTTCCCCTCTATTTGTAACCACCTTTTCCCACATCACAAAATCTTCATCTATTATGCCGATTTTTAACTGCCACTTTAGTTCTCCACTTTGAAACCACTCCTCTTCTTGACCCAAAAGAGGAGAAGTGAAATCTACTTGGGACTTAGTTAGTTGTTTAGCTGAATACTTAAGGAAATAAGAAACAAAGTCTTTAGGTAGACTTACTTTTCTCATCTTCTCCTCTCCTTTTTTTATTTTTTTTATCCCTAATAGGTAGGCTATAGGCAAAATAAACCCCGCTTAAGCATAAGCTCAAGCGGGGTAATAAAAAAAATAAGGCTATGAGACTATTTCTTTTTAACTACCTCATAGCCCCATTTTTTAGCGAGCTCTCTTGCTCGCTTTAAATCCCGTGCTTTCTGAATAGGCACGGGATCTTCCTTTGGAACTTCCATACACTTGCCACAGTTAGGGCAAGTGTAAGAAGCAAATACCTTAGCCCCGCAATGGGGGCACTTGACTTTGTGTAAAGATATGTTGTTCCTGTAATAGAAAAATAAGGGCTTACTTTTTGCCTTAATCTTTGCACCCCGTCGACCTCGGGGTGCTTTCTCTGGTAAGTGAATATAGTCAGGGATCTGTTGGACTAAATCCTGACTAATACCTAACTCTATCAGAAAATCTTTTAATTTCATGGCACCCCCCTTTTTTTTATTTCTACCTACAGCTTAGCAATAAGCCATAAGTTAGGCTAAGCTAAGCTATAGGTAGAAATAAAAAAAAAGAAGAGATAAAAAAAATAAGGATAGAAAATAAAAAAAAGCGCCCCATGTGGGGCGCTTAGGTGGTTATTCAATTTTTTCTAAAATAAGTTTTTTAAGCCTTTTTAGGCTTGGCAAAACCCAGCCATTAGGAAAATCATTTTGCTTTGCTTTATTAAGCCTCTTTTCTACTTCTTTTGCCTGTTCTTCAAGTCCTAAGTCTCTTAAAGCTTTAACAGCCTGTTCCATTTTCTTTATTTCTTGCTTATCATACTTTAACAGAATTTTGTCAATTAAGCTTATCAATTGTTTAGCCTCTTCTATGCTAAGACCGAAAATTTCTTTTTTCTGTTTTTCCTGTAATTCTTTTTCTTGTAATTCTTTTTCCTGTTTTTCCTGTAATTCTTTTTCTACTTCTTTTTTTAGCACTTTCATTTTTAACCCCCCTTTATTTTTTTGTTTTGCCGCCCCATAAAGGGCGGCATAATTTTTAGCTTAATACTGCTTTAATGAAATAATCCTGTAATTTTTTAGTCAATTGGTCTATAAGAAAATTTATTACATCGTCATCGTCTGGTATAGGCAAGTCTAACTTATCTAAAAGGCTTAGTAATTCTTTTAAATTTAAAGATTTTACCGCAAGTCTAAACATCATCGTGTCTTTTTCCGCTATTTCAAGTAATTCTTTTAGATTTTTCACTTGCTTTAATTTTTCTTTTATCATGTTTACACCCCCTTTCTTTTTTTTGTTTTTTATTTTTTTGTTTTTTATTTTACAAAGGCAAATTTTTTTGTCAAGGCAAAAATATATTTTTTAGCCAAAAAATTTAACGCATGCGTTTAATTTAAAAAAAGCAATAAAATCAAGCGCTTATAAAATGAAGGCAATATATACAGCATATAAGGCAAGATATAAGGCAAGATATACAGGATAAGCAAGCTAAAAGGCAAGGCAAAGAAAAGCAAAGGCTACATTTCTTCTATCCTCTTTGTCAATTCCTCTTTGCTTATCCATCCTCTATTTATCCACCAAGCTATTCCTCTTATTAGCTGTTCTTTTAGTTTATCGAACAATACGGGGCTATCTTCTCTCTCGGTTAAGTAATCCACAATAGGGAATCCGCTTCCTCTGCCTCCAGGGCAATCTCTTACTATACCCCAATGCTCTTTGTTCAGATCCCATTTCTTTTTCAGATAGTCCAGATATAACTCTCCTTCTACTCCAGATATGGCGTCATAGTATTTTTCTCTTAGCCCTTCTTCCTTGTCTGTAGTCTTTTTAGGAGTGACTATCCTATGCATTGTTCTGCCACATACAGGGCATATAACTTCTATCATTTGCTTAGGCATTGTTTAGCTCCTTAGCTCGTTAGGTATTCATTCTGACTACCAGATGTATTAAAATGTAGCTAAATTATTACATATCTGGTAATCAGAAGAATCAACCCTGCTTAAAAGCGAACTACTACTCCCTATCCCTATAAGGGACTCAGGAGATACTTTGTAAGGAAAATCTATAAGTTTTAAATTCTCAATCAGTCTTGGGGAGTTCTCTCCCATTCTTGCTATGTTGTATAAGCCTACAAGATTTGTGTTCTGAAATGTAATATTTTTGAAATATATTGTCAAGTATAGCTAAAAATTAATAACCATATCTGTTATTTACTATTTCCATTAGTTCTTTTACTTTAGGAGTATAGAAAAATTTATTAAATATGTCTTCAGTTGCTTTAGGATAATATTTTATAAACTCGCTGAATGTCATTTTTGGAAGAATCCTTATTATTGTCGAGTTTTCTTTATCAACAAACCATTTATTTATGTAGATTGCACACATATCGCTAAGCATAAGTTTACCTTTAAAAGCTTCTTCCATAATCCTACTTTGATGCAAATCCATTTCTGATATAAGCAATCCTGCATTTACATATGCACTGTCTATATAGTTAGACCAAAACGCCCCACTTTTACCCCCATTTATTAAACTATACAACTCATCTAATCCACTAACTATGCCTCTAAATATATAATAAGGATCTGGCCTTCTGATTTCATGGCTTAAACATATAGCATAATCAATTAATTTTGGATTAAACACCCACCCCTTAGTTCTGTATATATCGTCTTCTGTCATTTCCCAGGGGTATTTTTTGGGTATTTTCACTATAATTTTTGCCATTTTTGTTTAACTCCTGCTTTTTACTCATATCTCGGATCGTCTAAATCTGCTACTACAATCTTATCTTGCCCATACTGATCGGCTGCTATGTCTACTATTCTGCCATCAGCTATTACATAAAAGTGTCTCCTGAGCTGTCCTTTATACCTGAAAAACCCATCATAAAGCCTTGCTCTAAATCCATTTTCTCTTAGCTTATCTGCTAAAATTGAATTTGCTTCATAACACCGCGCTGATAAGTCAGTTCCTAACTTTTCCTCAGCTTCCCTTCTTGCTTCAATTGCAATGCGCTTTATTTGGTCTCTTATAAGATCCCTTATAATAAGTTTTTTGATTGGATTTGTCATTTTTCTAATATCCTCCAATACTTACCTATTGCTTTCTAATCGCTTCTATTTTGCATTATTTTAAGCCAACGCATATAAAATACCGTATAATCCATCGAACATTGTTCTCTGTGGCTATTAGAAAGCATGTTTTTACGCTTGATGTATTTCAATTTCACGCACACCTGTTATTTTTATAATACTTGGGTCAAGCACTACATAGCATGTTTTATCCGACACCCCTTTTATTTCCATAGGTGCGGTATTTTTATATCTTATGCAGGTATAGCCTTGAGATAAAAGAATATTCCTATACTCATCTACTATCTGCAAATCCTCTTGAGAATTTACAAGAAAGGAATGGTTAAATCCAATAGCTCCAAATGTAGTAGTTTTAAGTTCATTCATCAGCTTTTCTGTAACTCTAAGTCCTTCTATGGAAACTGGTATATTATCAGCAAGTATATCATAAACCTTTTCAAGTTCTTCTTTTGGTATCAGCCTCGTTTTGCTGTAATACATTACAAATAAATCTTTCCTTTTAGGAAAAACTTTTTCTGCAATGTCTATCTCAAAGTTTCCTTCATCATTTATTATCCATTCATTTGAATGGTCTGGTAAATCATATATTTTGCTACATTCTAAAATTACCTCATGGATATATGCCTTTTTATTTTCTGCCCCATAAAAAACACCCAACCCAATTGCATGAACTTTTACAACATTTTCAGCAAGTTTTATATCAGCAGCAAAATGGGGGCCTATATACCTGTCAAATCTTACTTCAACTTCTGAGTATTCTTTTCTTGGCTTGAACTTTGAGATTTTTGAAAAGCTGCCATGATAAGCTCTTATTGTGTTTCTATTGCTGGATACTTTTACTACTACTTGCATGTAAAAATCTCCAATACTTTAAAAAAGGATGCACTTCCATTACTTTCTTATCAACTTCCTCTATCAGCTCCTCATCAGGCTCTGCCTGTCTGTATCTATAAAGAATACTGCTTACTGCATCCTTCCTTTTCCATCTCATAAATCTGATGATTACATGATCAGGTAGCCCCACCTTTGTAAGCTCCACAATAAGCCTTCTTCTTATCATGTGCCAACCAGCTCTCCTTGTAGGTATATCTATCATGGCTTCTCTACAGCATTTCCAGAAAGCTCCGCTTAGCGCTGTTTCCTTAACTGGCTTATACGAGCTTATCCATTTTGCCATAACAGGTTTTATTTCATCTGGAAGATACATCCATCTGGACATGCCTCCTTTGGCAGTTGTAATAAATATTTTACTACCAGATATATCTACATGTTCAGGCTTTAACATAGCCATTTCTTTTCTTCTTATACCATAGATTGTGGATAAAGCAATAAATCCTTGCAGAATTGGCTTCATGTTCCTTGATGCTATTATTAGCTTAATTACATCTTCTTTTGGGAGAGCTACAGCCTCTACTTCATCTTCTTCTATATGTGGCGGAGGAATATCTCCAAAGTCAAATTTCATTGTTTTGTAGAACCACTTTATTACAGCATATACCTGCTGAATTGATGTGCCTTTGTAGTTTTTCTCAGCCCATTCAAAAAACTTCATTGCATCATAGTCATCATAGTTATCTTTCTCCCCTACAACTTTGAAAAAATTTTGCAATATTGCAAATTTATTTGATCTGGTCGATTTATTATAAATTCTGTTTAACCTTAACTTGATTTTCTCTTGAACATGCATTAATCTCTGCCTTTTAATAGCATTATAGCAGGTATCGCTATTGCGCTTAGTAATAGTATGTCATCTATGTTTATTTTACTTAAAATTGACTCTTTTTTATGCAATGGTTTTCCCTCTTGCACATATTCATGCATCTTGGCTTTACTAAATTCTTCTATGCTGGCTGCATAAGCAGTTGATGTGCCAAAGCTTTTTAGAAAATCAGCTATACTTGTTGCCTTACGCTCATGGAGCTTTTCTGCCACTTTTTTATAAACCTGCTCTTGGGGCTGCTTTTGAGGTAATTGCTTTGGTTTATATATATGAACAACAGACGGCTTTGTCTTGTATACTCGAACAGGAGGCTTCGGTGCTCGGACAGGTGCTTTTGGGGCTTGAACAGGAGGCTTCGGTTTGGATACATGTCTAACCTCATGTATCGCTACAGGTTTTTTAGGTGGTTTTACCTCAATTACACGAGGTCTCTCAACATGTCTAACTACACGCGGATTCTCAATATGTATTAGGTCTGCTGTATGTATGCCAGTTCTTGCCATCCAGTTTCTTACTCCAGCAGGATTTCTATATTTGA
>QMOQ01000030.1 GCA_003650285.1 Caldisericota bacterium
AACGCCTTTTAGAATTATTCTACAACACATTCGTCTGGATGAATGTCGGGATGGATAGAAGCAATGTCAGAAAAGTATTTAAAGGCCCTAAGTACGGAGACCTGGTTCATCAAAACATCGAATCTGTATTGACATATGTTAGTGAAGTAAACAAAGACCCAAACGAGATTGCCATCCCTTTGGACTTCTGTTCTTTCTCCCCTATCTGCGACATTCTCAAGATATCATATTCTGAAAGCGATAACGTTCGGCATATTTCTTTCATCGCAATGAAGTCAGGCAAGGTAAACTATGAGATGCTTGAAACCATTGATACTGGAACAAGGGATGCGTACTTGAGATTCTTTGACATCTATGGCAAAAAGGGAATCAAACAGATGGAGCGTTTCTTTCGTCAGAAAATGATATTAGAGAAGAGCCAAAAGCTTATAAACGCTAAGCCAGGAGTTTATGAAAACCCTTTAAACCCGAAAGAAAGCTTAATCATCGCAGCTAATGAAGCACAGGTACACTATTTCTCCGACAAAGTAGCCCAACTTATAGAAAAGGCTGATCAAAATGAATTTGCCGTCGACGAAGTAGACAACTGTTTAGTCATTGGGGCTATTAATGCCGAGGATGAAAAGATGCTGATGCTTGGTAAGTATGATGTGCGCTTGTATGTTTATCATTCGTTTATCAATCCTGAAACGCTTGATGGAGCACCATACCCGCCAGATTTACCTGAGATTCTAAGTACCATCAAGCTAATAGATTGGCGAGAAGGATTTGGGTCCGTAATTCTAGAACCCATTACGCTACGACACATTCCTGACCAACATTTAATAGATTTGCTACTCGGTAGGAAGATGCTCAAATTTTTTTTCAACCCTCAAAGGTTTGTCGCTCTTTGTAACGATAATGGTTTAAAAGCGAATTTCACAACCACAAAAGAGTCTAATCGTCTGAGATCATCTGGTTCTACCAAGAAGGGATTGGTCGACTTCGATGGTCAATTCATCCATTTTTCTTTTGGTGATACTACTTGTACATTTGCAGAGGAAACTTTTCATGAGATGTTGTTCAACTGGGTTCGTCCCATATCTATTATCGAACTAATAAAACAGATCAGTTTGTTGAGAGAATGATAAAGCACATTATTTTGTGAAGCGCGAAGCAACTTCAACTAACAGCGTGTGTCTGATTCGGGCTACGCCTTCACCCAAATTACCTTAGCCGAGCAAAATGCAAAAGCAGGAAGAACATACTCAAAAAAATTGCTATCTCAACCTGTTGACTCGAAAAGAGCGATAAAAATTCTTGATCAAGCAAAAAGCTGAGGGGTCAGGTCTTGAAATAACAATTTTTTTACTTTAACATTTCTTCTCATTGCGCTTTTTTCACCAATATCCTCCTTTTATTCTTTTGTCTTTTGTTTTTACATCTTTGCTTTTTTGGGGAGAGTATTGAGGGGGTGTTTCCTGAAACTGAAGGAGTCTGGTCTTGAAATGACAGTTTTTTCGGTACTTTAATATTTGTTGTGGGACTGCCACGGGAAAAAACGAGATTGCCGCGGTCGTTTCACTCCCTCGCAAAGACAGATAAAAGAGGAAACTGCCAAACTACAATTTGGCACAGAAAACGCTGATAAACGCTATATTTGTGCCGTATTTTTACGAAGATAAGCCATTTCTTGGCACTTTTTCTAAATTACACTTTTTAAAAGAAGTATTCCAAAAATGACTTTGGCTTAAATAAAGGGTTTCTTGATTATACCGTCTGCAAATATACCCTCAAGAAACACGCATTCCTTCGTGGAACCCCTAAAAACCTTGTTAAACGCAGGATTTTTTGATAGCGTTTCCGTGCGTCTTACGAGCTATGACAGAGATTTTCGTAACAAATGTACCCCTTTTTGTAAATCGTTCTCTAAAGGGCCTTTAAAGGAGTCCTCAGGCGATATCCCATAAATGCAGTGTTTATCAGGCGTTGTTGGCTATTTTAAGGGTTTGGAAGGCAAATGTAGGAATTATCAGAAAAGAATGAAGGACAAAGAGAGATTGTCGGAAAAGAATGTAGAGACAAAGATGAGATTGCTTCAGGTTATACAAGCAACCTTCGCAACGACGATGAAACTGTCGGCCCGGAATGACAAAGAAAAGCAAAAGCACAAGGACGAGAAAAAAAGAGTACAAAGCGCATTTACAATGTAAAAGTGGTTATTTTTGTGCCAGGCACCATTTTAACCATTTTGGCTGACCGATTTATTTTCGCGCAATGGCACCACAATAACTAAAAAAAATTTGACAAAAGTTTACATAATGCTAAAATATATAGATAGAGGGGGTGCAAAATGAAAAAGCAAAACTTTTTAGGGACGGTAGTCCTAGCAAGTTGTTTAATCGTTCTCTTAATGTTTGCAAGTATTTCTTACGCTGCAAATCCTAACGAACCTACAAAACCAAATCCACTAAAGCCAGTGCAGGCAGTTAATATTGAGCTTGTTAAAAAAATTTCTGTAAAGGGGCCGGGAGCCGCTCCGATTCGCCCGCCTGGAAGAGACAAGAAAGGCAAAAGTAAAAGTACAGCAACAGGTATTTTGGGTACTGAGGCAACTGGGACACGATTCGCTATTATCATTGGAATATCTGACTATCCCGGAACAGCAAATGACCTGCAATTTTGCGATGATGATGCAAGAGACATGAAGGATGCTTTGATTTCTTCTTATGGTTTCCTCGAAGGAAACATTCAGACCTTTATTGACGAAGAGGGAGCAGAAACAGTAAATGCAACAAGGACGAATATTCTTAACGCAATTCGCGAACTTCAAGACAAAGCACAAGCAAATGATGAAATTGTATTCTTTTTTAGTGGGCACGGGATGAAAGGTTTTGCGGACGACGGCGACAAAGAAAGGGTTGACGAATCTATTGTCGTACATGATGGCACAGAAATAGTTCCCATCTGGGACGGAGAGTTAAGAGATGCTTTTGCCGAATTTGCCACCTTGCGAATAAACTTCATCTTTGACAGCTGTCTTGCCGGGGGAATGAAAAAAGACCTTGAAGCAGAGGGAAGAGTAATTGCAATGGCAAGCACTGAGTCAGGATTTTCTTACGAGCTTAGCGCTTTAGAAAATGGAGAATTTACCTACTATTTCGCCGAAGAAGGAATACTTGAGGGACAAGCTAATATTCACGATTACGATAACGATGGTCTACTGAATGAAATAAATCAAGTAACTGTAGAAGAAGCTTTTGATTATGCAGTTGCAAATTGTGATAATGATAAGCCAACAATTGGTGATTATTTCGAAAACGACCTTCTGCCGTAAATATAAATATACATAGAGACCCTGAAATAAAACTTGACGTAATGCGTGCCAAGGAAAAGAGCAAGGCGACAAAAGAGGGAAAGTGTGATGCTTTCCCTTTTGAATTTCTAGGTATGTATTAAATAAATCATCCCTTAATTAAGACATTCCAATTTTTCTTTTCGTTGCACTTGACAGAACAGTGCAAAGATGCATATAATGTACGCAAGGAGGCAAGCATGAAAATCATAGGGAATGGTTCAATACTAACATTAGACGACAATAACAGATTTATCACAAACGGTGCAATCCTTATAGATAACGAAATAATCAAAGAAATCGGAGAAACAGACGAGCTGCGACAAAAATATCCTGAAGCAGAATTTCTAAACGTAGAGCACCGTCTTATTATGCCCGGCTTTCTTAATACGCATATGCATCTGTATAGTACTTTTGCAAGGGGTATGGGATTGACGGGTGCTCCACCTAAAAACTTCAAAGAGATCCTTGAAAAATTATGGTGGAAGATGGACAGAAATTTAACAACAGAAGAAGAACTTTATTACAGCGCTCTTGTCCCTCTCATCGAAGGAATAAAAGTTGGGACCACAGGAATTCTGGACCATCATGCCTCTTTTGGACTTGTGGACGGAAGCCTTGATATATTAGAAAAGGCAGCAACTGAAGCCGGAGTCCGCTCCGCTCTCTGTTATGAAACATCTGATAGATGCGGAACAAAGTTGAGAGATGCATCAATAAATGAAAATGTGCGTTATATTCGAAAAAAGAAAGATACCGTAAGTACTCTCACTGCGGCAACCTTTGGCATGCACGCGTCGTTAACACTTTCAGATGAGACACTGGAAAAATGTAAGATAGCAACTGAAAACCTTGATACGGGATTTCACATACATGTCGCAGAAGGGATAGAAGATGTCGAAGATTCATTGCAAAAAAGCGGGAAAAGAGTCGTGGAGCGGCTGAACGATTTTGATATACTAAGAGACAAAACTCTCGCTATCCACTGTGTGCATATTGATGAACATGAAATGGATATTCTAAAAAGTACAAATACGATGGTAATACATAATCCCGAATCTAATATGAATAATGCCGTAGGCGTTGCACCGTTGTTAAAATTCTTTGAAAAAGGAATACTTGTAGGACTCGGAACAGATGGCTATACTCCGTCAATGTTTGAATCTGCAAAGGTCGCTTATATTTTGCCAAAACTACACAACAAAGATCCTCGTGTCGGCGGAAATGAAATCCAACAAATGCTATTCGAGAATAATAGAAAAATCTTTGCAAAATTCTTTGCAAGGCCTGTCGGAATAATCAAAGAAGGAGCTTCTGCCGATGTTATTGTTCTGGATTATTTCCCTCCCACGCCGTTCAATGGTTCAAATGTTTTTTACCATCTCATTTTTGGTATGAGAGACCACATGGTAAACACAACAATAGTCAATGGAAAAGTAGTTATGCAGGATCACAAACTTACAGAAATAGATGAAGAAGAGGTAATGACAAAATCAAGAGAAATTGCAAAAAAATTCTGGGAGAAAATGCAGAATGCATAATTTTACGCAAGAAGATTTAGCAGAAATTATCGATGTTGCAAGAGGAACAAAGGAAGGAGATCTTCTTCTTACAAACGGAAAGATTATTAATGTATTTAATGAGTCTGTCGAAACAGGAAATATTCTCATCCACAAAGGAATCATCGTTGGCATTGGCCCGTATGAAAAAGCAAAGAAAGTAATAAATGTAAATAAATCTTATATTTCACCGTCTTTTACAGATGCACATCTTCACATAGAAAGCACCATGTCAATTCCTCCTGAATTTGCACGGGCTGTAGTCCCCCTGGGAACAACAACAGCTGTTGCAGACCCTCACGAGATAGCAAATGTAGCGGGAATTCCCGGTATACAGTTTATGATCAACTCTACTAAAAATCTGCCGATGGATATTTACTTTATGCTATCAAGCTGTGTCCCCGCAACGCCCCTTGAATCATCCGGAGCACATCTCTACGCAGAAGACCTTGCAATATTTAAAAACGATTCCAAAGTTTTGGGACTTGCAGAAATGATGAATTATCCGGGGCTTCTCGCAAAAGACCCTGAGGTACTGGCAAAAATTGCAATATCAAGAGATAGGATTATTGATGGCCACTCGCCCGGACTCACTGGAAAAGATTTAAATGCTTACCTTGCTTCCGGTGTGATGGCAGACCACGAATGCACAACACCAGAGGAAGCAAAAGAAAAGTTATCAAAGGGAATGTGGATTATGATGCGTGAAGGTTCTCTTACAAGAGATGTACAAAGACTCATCCCAATATTAAATGAGCACACAAAGCACAGAATTCTTCTCTGCACTGATGATAAACACCCCGAAGACCTTGTGCATGAAGGTCATATTAATTTTGCAATTTCTTTACTAATTAAAAACAAAGTTCCACTTCCGCTCGCTATAAGGCTTGCTACGCTGAACCCTGCATCTTTTTTTGGATTTAAAAGAAGCGGAGGTATCGCTCCGGGATACAGTGCAGATATTGTTGTCTTCAAAAATATATTGAAAATAGAAAAAGTATTTAAAAATGGAAAATTGGTCGCAGAGAGCGGTAAGCCATTGTTTGAATTCAAAGGGCCGCTGCATGATGACGCCGTCAAAAATACAATCAATATTAGACCGGTTACCTTCAATGATTTAAAGGTACCTGTCAAGGGGAATAAAATCAGAGTGATTGGCATTCACCCCGACACGGTTTTTACTAGCGATTTGCACTGCACACCAAGCATTAAAAATGAGCTTGTTATATCAGATATCAAAAAAGATGTAATCAAAATTGCAGTCATTGAAAGACATAAAGCAACAGGAAACGTAGGAGTGGGATTTATAAATGGATTAGGATTAAAAAGTGGCGCATTTGCCACATCGGTTTCACATGATTCACACAATATCATTGTTACGGGGACAAATGACAAGGATATGCTTCTTGCTGTAGCGCAAGTTGAAGCAATGGGAGGAGGGATTGCTGTTACAAAAAAAGGTAAAGTTCTGGGCTCCCTTGCCCTTCCATATGGCGGTCTTATGACAAATAGATCAATCAACGAAACTTCGAAAATATTGATAAAACTCCACAAAATTGTAAAAAAAGAAAATGGCACTGCCGTACCGGATCCATTTATGACACTTGCCTTTATGTCTCTTGCTGTTATTCCAAAATTAAAGATAACGGATAAAGGCCTTGTTGATGTAGATAAATTTGCCTTTGTCCCTCTTTTTGTAAGGGCATAATAAAAATGATACGCATAAAAAATGGCTATATCGTAACAAAACAAGAAAAACATGAAAAAGTAACTATCTATATTGATAAAGAAAAAATAAAAGCTATTGTTCCTGGTAACGATACGGCAATTCCGTGCGATAGCGAAATAGACGCGGAAGAAAATATAATTTTCTTAGGGTTCTTAGACCCCCATGTGCACTTTGATGATCCTGGCTTTACAGAGAGAGAAGATTTTGAAACAGGCACAAGAAGTGCAGCAGCCGGTGGAATCACAACAATCGCTGATATGCCCTGCACGTCTATCCCCCCGATCACGACAGGTAAAAATTTTGACAATAAACTCAGCATCGTACAGCCAAAAGCGTATGTAGATTTTAGCTTTTGGGGAGGTGTTACTCCAGAGCAAATAAAATCAAATGAATATAAAAAAACACTAAAGGAGTTGAAAGAAAAAGGAATCATTGGAGTAAAATTCTATACTATCTCTGGGATGGAGCTCTACCCACAAATGACTATTCCTGATATGGATAAAGCGTTTAGAGAACTTAAAACACTAAACCTAATATGCGCAGCACATGCGGAAGATTTTAATCTCGTACAATACTACTCAGAGCTAATGAAAAAAATGGGAAGAACAGATGCAAGAAGCTGGTTTGAAGGAAGAGTATATCAAGCAGAACCAAAAGCCATCTGGTCTCTTTTGGGAATTACCGAAAAGGTTAAAAATAAATTGCACATCGTTCACCTTACTACAAAAGAAGGTTTGAATGCAATCAAATGGGGGAAACAACACAATTTAGACGTAACAACCGAAACATGCCCACATTATCTTCTGTTTACCGTCGAGGATCTCGAAAAAATTGGGCCAATCCTGAAAACTGCACCACCTGTCCGCAGAGAGGAAGACAAAAAGGCCTTATGGAAGGGATTGCAAGATGGCTCAATTGATTTTATCGCAACTGATCATGCAGCAGGGAAATATCCGGAAGAAAAATCTTCAAACAATATATGGGAAAATTATGCAGGAATACCGGGAACACAACTTATGGTCCCGATCATGCTTACCTATGGCTATCACAAGGGAAAGCTTAACTTAAGTAAAATGCAACAACTACTAAGTGAAAATGCAGCAAAACGCTATGGCTTATATCCTGAAAAAGGCAGTTTAAAAGTTGGTACCGATGCAGATTTTACGATTGTAGATTTAAATAAAGAATGGACTGTCGATCCGGCACAATTGGAAAGCAAAGGAAAATATTCCGTTGTCGCAGGATGCACGCTAAAAGGTAAAGTAGCAAAAACCATTGTGAGGGGAAAGGTTGTCTTTGACGAAAAGTATGGAATAACAAGATACAGAGGTCATGGCAAACTCATAAGAAGCAACTTGTAGTGCAATGAAAATAACAATTATAGTAGACAACTATACAACAAAAAGAAATTTTATTGCAGAACACGGATTCGCTGCGCTCATCGAAACAGGACAACAGAAAATCCTATTCGATACCGGCCAGGGCCATGCACTACTGCATAACCTCAAAATAAAAAGCATCGATCCTAAAAATATTGAAACAATTGTTTTGAGCCATGGACACGATGATCACACGGGAGGGATTAAACCGTTCAGTAAAAAGAATAATCAATTTGAAATATTCGCCCATCCCGCAGTTCTCTATCCTAAATATAAAATTACAAAAGAGTTAAAGAAAAATATAGGGCTAAAAACAAATTTAAGCGAATTTAACACAAAGTTTTATGCAGGCCCTGTGGAAATTTCCCCAAAGGTAATTTACTCCGGCGAAGTACCGAAAATAAACAAATGGGAATTAGAAGAAACAATATATTATAGAGAGATAAATGGCAAACTTGAAAAAGATCCCTTTCAAGATGATGTTTCGCTGTATATAATAGCCGATAAAGGCCTGGTTGTTTTAACAGGCTGTGCGCACTCAGGCATCATCAATATCATTAATTATGGAATGGAAATTACAGGAATAAACAAGCTGCACGGAATAATAGGAGGAATGCACCTTAAAAATGCATCAAATAAAAGAATAAAGAAAACGGTACAATTAATTGCCGGAATGAACCCTAAGTTCGTCACCATATCGCATTGCACTGGGATTCTTCCGGGAATGGAGTTTGTCAAAAAAATTGGCAAAAGAGCTATTTTCACGGAAGTTTCATCTGAGTTTAATTTTTGATTCCGCTTGACTTACTTCAAAATTTAGATATTATATTTTTTTAAGGTTAAAGAGTTACAACATAATAAAAGAATAATATTTACTATTCATTGCTCTTCGGCAACTTAGCCCAAGAGAATTTAGTTATATAAAATATCACATTCTACAAGGAGGTAGAGTAAAAATGTTAACAAAAGCACTTAAAGGCAGAGATTTTATCAGCTTGATGGATTTTAACAAAGAAGAACTAGAAACAATTTTTGATGTAGCTTTCAATCTTAAAAGAAAAATAGCATTGGGAGAACCACAAGATAATCTTCTTAAGAACAAAACGCTTGCAATGATTTTCGCGAACCCTTCAACAAGAACAAGAACTTCTTTTGAAGCGGCAATGACACAACTTGGAGGACATGCTCAATTCCATACTCCCGAGGTTATGCAAATTGCACATCATGAAACCTGGATTGACACTGCAAGAGTTCTCGATCGTTATGTTGACGGTATTATGATTCGTATGTATGGCCTGGAAAAATACGGACAGGCAAGAGAGATTTTAAAACTCATGTCGGCTAATGCAAATATCCCTCTTTTCAATGCACTTGATGATAAGGAACATCCTTTCCAAATTATGGCAGATATTATGACAATGATCGAAAAACTTGGTCCAAACTGGAAAAGCAAAAAAATTGTAATGAGCTGGGCATATTCCGGAAGGGTAAAATCGGCAGGCGTTCCACAAACAATGGCAATAGCAGCCTCACTCCTCGGTATGAACCTGACATTAGCGTATCCTGAAAAATATGATGTAGATCCGGATTACATGGCATTTGCAAATAACGCAGCAGAAAAAAGCGGCGCCAAAATCAATGTAGTACATGATGTTTTTGATGCAGCAAAAGATGCCGATGTTATTTATGCAAAAAGTTGGGGTAGTTTCTTGATGAGTAAAGAAGAAGATACAGAATATAGAAAACAGTTCAAAGAGAACTGGAAAATCTCTAAGAAACACTTTGATCTTGCAAAAAAACAAGCAATCTTTATGCACTGTCTTCCGGCAGATAGAAACCTTGAAGTAACAGATGAGATAATCGATGGCCCAATGTCAGTAGTATACGACGAAGCAGAAAACAGACTTCATACGGAAAAAGCAATTCTTGCATTATC
>QMOQ01000031.1 GCA_003650285.1 Caldisericota bacterium
AAATATAATCTTTTGTTGCATACTCATCTTGCAGAAACAAAGGATGAAGAGGAGTTTTGTCTCTCTAAATTTGGATTGAGACCTGTTGATTATATGCAAAAAATAGGGTGGTTAGATTCAAATGTATGGTTTGCGCATCTTGTTTATGTGAACAAGCAGGACATAAAAAAACTTTCTGCCCACAATGTGGGTATGGCCCACTGTCCTACTTCAAATATGAGACTGGGTTCTGGTATTGCCCCTGTTGCTAAAATGAAGAATACGGCAATGAGAATCGGATTAGGAGTAGATGGAAGTTCTTCAAATGATTCAGGGAACTTTTTGCTCGAAATCAGAAATGCGCTGCTTCTTCAACGCGTAAAGTATGGAGCAGGCGCTTTGACTCCACGCGAAGCTTTATCTTTTGCTACAATGGGCGGGGCAAAAGTTTTAAGAATGGAGAAAGAAATTGGCTCTATTGAAAAGGGTAAAGCAGCGGATATTATTGGCTTTAAGATGGATCGGCTTGAATTTGCGGGAGGACTTACTGATCCTATTGCGTCCCTTGTACTTTGTGATGCAAAATCTGTAGATTTTTCAATGATTAATGGCGAAGTTGTAATAGAGGACGGGCATTTTACAAACTTAGACGAGAAAAAATTTATTGATAAGCACAATAAAATTTCAAAGAAATTACTTAAATAAAATCAGGATTCGCCAGTCGTTAGCGATTAAGTGCAAGTTCTCTTATTATGAGTGCGCTTGCAAACCCTGCAAGTTCTGAGCGAAATATTCCTGTATTTAAGGAAACAAAAGGTATGTTATAAACGTTAAACATTTCTATTTCTTTTTTACTAAAACCTCCTTCAGGTCCTATCATAATTGATAGTTTTTTTGGCATTGTATTTTTTAAAAGAGACATAATGTTTTGCTGTGCAGATGGTTCCAGTGCAACAGAAAAGCTTCTGTCTTTTAGTTTGAAAAAATCTTCCATTCCATTTAACATGGCTACTTTTGGGATAAACGCAACTTCTGATTGTTCTGCTACAGAGAGTGCGATTGCATTGAATCGTTGGATTTTCTTTTCGATGTTATATTTTTGGCTTTTAGCCATTTTTGTAAAGAAAAATGTTTGCACTTTCACAGGAACGCAGAGCTTTATTACTTCTTCTAATAGTTGGGGTTTAATAATGGATTGAACAACCGAAATTTCTGGTAAGAATTGTTTGGCTCTTGTTTTCCTTTCAATGTGGCAGACAATTTTTGTTTTTGTAACTTCTTTTACTTTTGTAACATATAGATAATTATTATCGAAGAATCTTATGCTTTCATTTTTGCCGACTCTCATTACGTCTCTAAGGTGGTGAATAAGAGTTTTTTCTTCAACTGCTATTTCTTGTGTATCCTTTTTAATATGATAATAAAATATTGGCATGGCATATTATACTATACATTTGGTTATTTTGGAATGCATAGAAATATAAACCCCTTTCCTGTTACTCAGATAAGAAAGGGGGATGACTAACAACAAAGATTATTATTTATAATTCTTCTTCTTTAGGCAATGTGTAAAACACGTCTTCATATGGAGTTCTGTAAAGTTTCGTTTCAAGTAGTTTCTGATCAATTATGTGCCCAATAATACCGATGCTTCTTCCCAGTACAAAGAATGCATTTAGAACGCCTGCATTAATTCTTTTCTCTATTTCTTCGTTTGTAAAGCCAATAGATTTCATTAGATCTACAAGTAAAACGCCCGTACAACCATCGACATTTAAGATGAGATTTTCTTTCTTTGCAGTTGTAATTTTTTCTACTTCGAGTGCATAATCGAGATATTCTGTTTTGGGAAAGTATTCTCTTGCATAATTTTTAAGCAACTCTACTCTTTTGTCCGGGTTTCTTATGCTTTTTACTCTATGTCCTATACCAGGTATAGGTGTACTTTTTTTCTTCATTTCATCAACAAATTTTTTGGGTGTTAGCTCGTTGTCTTTTGCCCATTTAAAATAATGTCCTGCTCCATCTATTGCGCCTCCAAAGCGTGGTCCAATGGTGAGCATCCCTGAGGCTAATGCAGAAACAAGGTCTTTTCCTGCCCGTGCTGCCACTATAGCGTTGTGTGCACCAGAAACACAGGGGCCATGATCCGCTACAATTTCAACGACAAGCTCAATGAATTTTGTAGCATATTCTGGGAGTTTTTTCTTAAGCCATAATAAGCCTATAACATCTCCTATGCTTTTTCCTTCTTCTATAATTTGTGACAATGGAATGCCAGCATATTTTACTTCTTCTCCTCTATCGTCTGAAATCGTTGTAATAAATTCTTTGTGGTGTCTTACAATACCTTCTTTTATTGCTTTTTTATAATCAATAGGTATGTCAGGTGGAGTAAATTCTTCAATTTTGCCAGGAATGCCCTGAGGTTTTAGGTTATCATAAACTTCTTTTATTTTTTCAAATAGTCCGTCGAAAGAATCTGGAACAATAGCTCCGGCTTCCTTCAGGGCTATATTTTTGGCATCTGCTGTTTCTTGTTTGCCACTTGCGCGTGCTCCTGCATGGCCAAATTGTACTTCTGTTGGAAATATTTTTGCACATGTTCCCGTGACCCAGGCGATAAGTGGTTTTTTGATTTTTCCATCTCTTAGCGCTTCAACAATTTTGTATTCTTCTTTTCCACCCACTTCTCCAAGCATCACATGAAATTTAATCTCTCCGTTCTCTTCGTAGCGCAATAGATGATCGATGAGAGAAGAACATGGATATCTGTCTCCTCCAATCGCAATACCTTCATTAATGCCATCTGCTGCTCTTGCAACGATGTTAAACATTTCGTTTAACATCCCTCCCGATTTTGTTACAAGTCCAACGCTTCCGCTTCTGTAAAGTTTTGATGCAATGAGATTTTCAACGCTTCCTCCGGCATTGCCAATTCTAAATTTACCTGCGGCAATGCCTCCTACTGTTGCAGGACCAATAATTATTTTTCCTTTTTCTTTGGCTAAAACTTCCATTATTCTTTCTTTTCGTTCTGGTATTCCTTCTGCAATTACTGTAATAAGCTCAATTGTAGAGATGTCCAGTGCTTGAACTGTCGTTTCAAAAGCGGAACGGTATGATGCAAAATTAATCATTACCGTTGCATCTGGGTGATGTTTTGCTGCATCGCTTATAGTATTGTAAACGGGTATTATAATTTCTTTGCTTCCGAAAAATGCTGTTTCAATACCGCTACCGTTGGGGTCTATAATGCATGCAATAGATGGTATTTTTCTTTGAGAAATATAATCAAAATCTAACATCCGCTGAACTGCTTTTAGCTGTTTGCCATATATAATGCTCTGGGTTTCTTTACTAAGTAGCTGTTTCATCTCTCTCCTTTCAGGGCAATACCAACAATACGAGTCATATGGAGCTCTGGGCCGTATACTTCAATTGGAATGCCGGTCTCTTCCCCCAAATTTTTCATAAAGGTAAGTCCTTGCTTGTAGTTTGGCCCTCCTCTTCTTACATATATTTTTACATTGTTTTCTTTTATTTTATCTTTGTATTCTCTTATTGCTCTTATGATTCCTTTGAATGTTTTAGCAACATCAGTAAAATTTGCAATCCCTCCGCCTATGATTAATATTTTACCTTTCGGGTTCTTTTCTTTTGTCATAAGATCCAGTATGGTTTTTGCATAAAGGTAGGTTTCTTCCTCGGATGGATTACCTGAATATTCTCCATAATTTGCAAGTTCTTTGCCATATCCAAGGTCTATTACTGTATCTGCATATACAACACTTGCTCCCCCGCCTGCAACCATAAGCCATACATCTCCTTTTGGGTTAAGTAGGGTTAGTTTTAATGAGGCGCCTGTTTTTTCATCCAATCCTTTTATGAATTGTTCCTCTTTAGTAAATATCCTTCCAAATGGAATAGGAAATTCTATATCACCCCATTTATCCTTATCCCAGAAAAGTGCTGTATCATCCAGCCGTGCTACGAGATCCAGCGGTACAATTTTACTATCTACTATTGCAAATGGATTAATCTCAAGGTATGTGAAATCAAGGTCGACAAAAATTTTATGCAATGTCTTTATAAATTCTTTTATTTTCTCATTTATGTTTGCAAGTTCAATATCCTCTATTGTCTTAAGGATAGGTACAAAATATTCTTTTACTTTTTCCCAATTTTCTTCAATTTCTACTCCGCCTGTTTCAGAAAAATATATTTTATCTCCATTTTGTTCAGTTTTAATTGCTATGTAGTATTCTTTAGTATGCGGAACAAATGGCTCTACGAGAAAGTGGGTTAGTGGTCCTTTTGTTTTTCCAATTTCAACGACTTTTCCCATTCTTTCATTTATCCATTTTTTTGCTTCATCATACGTTGTGTTGAGAAGAACAAGATTGTGCTTGCCTCTTTTTCCAAATAGTTGGTCTGGTTTTACAACGAGGTGTTTTTCTTTGATCCAATTATTTTTTTCTGCAATTGTTTCAATGCTGTTTTCGGGACTTACGAGGGCTACTTCATCTTTGTATTGAAATTTTCTGCTGGAGTATTCATTGATATATTTTGATAAGAGTTTTTTTGCCGCATATTCCCTTATTCCACGTTGTGCCATTAAATTTCCTCCATATTTTTGATTATTCTATTGCCAAAATCTGAAGTAGATACTTTTGTTGCTCCGTCTATTTGTCTTGCCAGATCATAGGTTACATATTTTTCTTGAATTGTCTTCTCTATTGCAGCGATAATTACTTTTTTTACTTTATCCCATCCCATATACTCAAACATTTCAGCACCGGATAGAATTATTGAACCTGGATTTATTTCGTTTTTTCCTGCATGTTTTGGTGCAGAGCCATGTGTTGCCTCAAACAATGCAACATGTGTGTTAAAATTGATGTTTCCCCCCGGAGCCATACCCAGTCCGCCAACCTGTGCGGCACAAGCATCTGATATGTAGTCACCGTTCAGATTTGGTGCGACAATTATATCATATTCACTTGGGCGGAGTAATAGCTGCTGGAATAGTGCATCTGCAATTCTATCTTTCAAAACGATTTTTCCATCAGGTATTTTTCCATTGTATTTTTCTGTTAGTTCTTTTTCTGTGATTACTGTATCTTTAAATTTTTCTTCTGCAAATTGATAAATTGCATTTTTAAAGAGTCCTTCCGTGTACTTCATAATATTTCCTTTGTGCATAATTGTTATGGATTTCCTTCCATATTTAAGCGCATAATCTATAGCTGCTTTTCCTATCCTCTTTGATCCAGATATGCTAATTGGTTTTATTCCGATACCCGAGTTTTCTTTTATGTTAACGTTTAATTTATCTTTCAAGAAGTTTTTTATTTCAATTGATTCTTTTGAATCATATGGCCATTCGATTCCTGCATATACATCTTCTGTATTTTCTCTGAATATGATTACATCCAATAATTCTGGGTGTTTCATGGGAGACGGCATGCCATTGAAATATCTTACCGGACGGAAACAAACAAATAGATCCAGAGTTTGCCTCATAGTAACATTAAGCGATCTGTATCCACCCCCGACTGGTGTTGTAAGAGGTCCCTTTATTGCAACAATATATTCTTTTATCGTTTCTATTGTTTCCTTCGGAAGTGGTTCTCCTTTTTTTTCTAATGCTTCTTCTCCTGCAATAATTTTTAGCCACTCAATTTTTCTTTGACCATTATAAACTTTTTCCACAGCTACATCAAACACTTTAAGGGCAACAGGCGTAATGTCTCTTCCGATTCCATCCCCTATTATGTATGGAATTGTGGGGTTGTTTGGTACATACATTTTGCCGTTTTCTACTGTAATTTTCATTTTACATCTCCTTGTGCTGTAAAGGGCAATAGTCCTCCAGCAAGTATAATTTTTTGTTGCCTGTTTGAAAGATATAATTTAAGTGTGATTTCTTTGTTTTTTGTTGTATTTTTTGCTTTGATGTTTTTTTCTCCATTCTCTATTGCTTTTTTGATGTGGGTTATTTCAATGCTATCGCCTTGTTCTATTTCATTATAATCTGAGGGATTATCGAACAGTAAAGGCACTATGCCAAAATTTACAAGGTTTGCCTGATGTATTCTTTCTATTGTTTTTGCGATAACTACTTTTACTTCAAGATACATAGGGCATAATGCTGCATGTTCTCTTGATGAGCCCTGACCATAGCTTTCTCCTCCCACAATAATGTTTGCTATACCGTGTTCTTTATTTTTTAAAGCGCGCTCGGCGAAGTGTGGATCTATGGACTCAAATACATGAGTCGCGTATTCTGGTACATTTGAACGATATTTAAGATAAGGGCCTGCGGGCATTATATGATCTGTCGTTATTTTATCCCCCACTTTAATTATTACAGTGCCTTTTATTATTTCTTGTGGAGATTCATTTTTGGGGATTGATTTTATGTTCGGACCTTTAAATATTTCTATTTTTTCTCTTTCTTCTTCTGGTAGTGGAAAAATAAACATGGACTTGTCTATTTCAAATGTTTCTGGTATTTTTATTTCTTCATATTTAATTCCCATTTTTTCAAGATTTCTTGGGTCTGTAATTTTTCCCGTTATAGCTGTTGCAGCAGCTGTTTCTGGGCTTACAAGGTATACTTTTGCGCTTTTTGTTCCACAGCGTCCTTTAAAATTGCGGTTATTTGTTCGAACAGACACAGCATCTGTTCCTGGTGCGAAGCTATTGCCAATACAAAAACCGCAGGCAGATTCAAAAATTCTTGCTCCTGCTTTTATAATTGATGATAGACCCCCATCTTTTTCTATCATTTCTATTACCTGTTTTGATCCCGGGGCTACACCAAACTCAAGATTTTCATTTGTAGTATGCCCTTTTAGAATATGTGCAACAGTCATTAAATCTTTATATGACGAATTCGTGCAGCTTCCAATAGCAATTTGGTCAACTTTTAATTCGGCAATTTCTTTTACCGTTTTTACATTGCCTGGTGAATCGGGGCATGCAACCATTGGTTCTATTTCCGAGAGATTAATCTTTATTATTTTGTCGTAATGTGCATCCGGATCGGCCTCAAGTGGAATCCAATCTTTCTCTCTTCTTTGTTTTTTCATAAAATCGTGTGTTTGCTCGTCAGAGGGGAAGATGGACGTGGTTACTCCTGTTTCTGCGCCCATGTTTGTAATTGTTGCACGTTCTGGAATGGTAAGCGTTTTCACGCCATCTCCACCATATTCTATTGCGTAACCTACATTGCCTTTTGTTGTGAGCATGGACAAGATTTTTAGTATAACATCTTTTGCTGAAACCCAGTGTTGTAGCTTTCCTGTAAGTTCTATCTTTATTATTTTGGGATACGTAAGGTAGAATGGACCTCCTCCCATTGCAACTGCTACATCAAGTCCTCCGACACCAATCGCCATTTCTCCAATACCTCCTGCTGTTGGTGTGTGGGAGTCTGAACCTATTAAGGTATTTCCGGGTTTTGCAAATTGTTCTAATTGTATTTGGTGGCAAATGCCATTTCCTGGACGGGAAAGTATAATGCCATATTTTTTTGCGACAGTCTGCAAATAACGATGGTCATCAGCATTTTCAAAACCTACCTGGACTGTGTTGTGATCTATATAGCTGACTGCTTCTGTTTTTACTTCTCTAAATCCCATTGCTTCGAATTCAAGATATGTTGCAGTTCCGGTTGCGTCCTGTGTAAGTGTTTGATCAATATGTATGCCAATTTCTTCTCCTTTTTTGGGGATACCATCTACGATGTGGCTCTCAATGATTTTTTCAATGATGTTTTTTCCCATTATTACCTTCCTTTCCTTCTGATTTTTTTATCTCCCTTATATAGTTATAAATTGTAAATTGAGATACGTTTAATTTAGTGGCTATAAATTCGACTGAATTTTTAATCTGAAAGAATTGTCGTTTACGCAATTTTTTTACAATTAATTTATTTTTTTGGCTTATTGAAAGATTATTTTTTATGCTTGTATCGTAAGCAACTTCATCAAAGATTTTTTTCATTAATCCGATGGTAGAATGAGATGTATTTTTTGAGATATCCTTGCTTAAGGTCTTGTCTTCTGCAAATTGTGTAAGAGATTTAAGAAATTTGTCCAGTGAAATAGCCATAGTAAGATTCATGTTAAGGCAAAGAGATGCTATTAATTTGCCTTTTCTGTTCCGAATAGGAATAGTAACGGAACGCAGCGGAATTCCTGTGAGGGAAATGCCTTTGTATGGACCTACGATTTCTTTATTATTTTGGATAGCTTCATTTAATATTTCTAGTCCTGAATTAGTGAGAGATGAACCGATTTTCCTGTTTGTAATTTCTCCATTTTCAATGGCAATGATTGAATGTCGGGAGCCCATAAATGAATGCAATACGACTTCGCAGTTTTTTCCGAGTAATGCTGCAATGCCCTTTGTTACGGGTTTTAAGGCTTTTATAATTGCTTCGTCTTCTTTTGAAGACATTTTCTGCTCCTTACAAAAAATTTTAGCAACTTACAAAAATTTTTAATATCATCCTATTTTATGGATTTTGAGAAAAAAGTCAATACAATAAAAATTTTTATAAGTTTATTATTTATCTTAAGAAAAATTGGGCATAGATTTAGATAAATTGAGTAAAGTCGTATACTACATATAGAGAGGAGGTGACGAAATTGGGCTTATCATTTTTTAAACATGAATCCAAACTATCTATTGCTCTTTCTAGTAGGCTTGTCGATGATGAACTCAACCAAGATTCAAGGATTCTTATTATTAAAATTACGAATATAGGTGGAAAAACAGCTGTGATAAAATCTATAAAGATTAATGTCCCCCGCAATGAATTTGAGGTTATTCCAAAATTTTTAAGTTCAGAAAGTCTTCCTTATGAATTGAAAGAAGGCGAGGTTTGTTTGGCAGAAACCAGCATAAAAGAGTTAGTGCAAAAACTAATTGATGAGAAATATTCAAAGAAAGTCAAACTTTTGATTGCAGTAGAAGATGAGGATGGTAAAATTCATAGACCGATGGCTTCTTTAATGTTTGACCTTGATAAATTGCGGGGAAAGTATTATACAAAGTAGCATTTAAAACTATCATATTTTATTTTTAAAAAATAAGAATGTTCTTTAAGTGCGTTGCAAATCTTTTGGCATTTTCTATATCTTTTTTATTTGGCCTGCCTTTGCTAATACCTCCGAAAGGTTTTGCTATAAACGGGTATGTATCCCATCCTCTGCAATTGAATTCTCCGATGATTTTAAATCCTTTCTTTAATAATCTCTTTTGCAGAAATTTATTGAAATCATTTATTATTGGGATGATATCTATTCCACTTGTGGAAAAAACGAACGCCATTTTTCCTTTTTGGCTGTCT
>QMOQ01000032.1 GCA_003650285.1 Caldisericota bacterium
ATGAGTGCAGCTCTTATTGAAATGGTTTTGCAGGTTTCTTTAAAGAAGAAAGATGACCCGGACGAAGTAGAAAAATGCAAAGAGGTAGCAAAAAAGTATAGTAGATTATCAAAAAAGCTGATTTTGCTTGTGGATGAAGACGCAAGTGCTTTTGATAAGGTGATGGCGGCATATAAAATGCCGAGGAAAGAGAAGGAAGAAAAAGAGCATAGAAAAAAGGAAATACAATTAGGACTGAAGGCTGCGTCTCTTGTGCCGCTTGAAGTGATGCGCAACGTTAAAGAGGAGTTTGATTATTTTGATTTTGTGATAAACAATACAATGGATTCAGCCATAAGTGACGTAGGAGTAGCATTGCTTCTCGCAGATACTGCTACTCGAGGTGCTTTTTACAATGTGGTTATTAACTTAAAATTTTTGAAAGACGGGAATTTTAAGAAGGAAATAGAGGATGAAGCAACAAAAATCATACTTTTTGTAAAAAATAAATTAGATGTTTTTGAGGAAAAGATTCAAAAGCGTCTGAATCCTAAAGCATGAGGGATGAATTTTAGTAAGGAGGATTAATTAACGAATGAATTACGATGACACGGATGTGGATTTAAGTATTACCAGGGAAGAGCTTAGCAAAAAGACTGCAAGGGATCTCTATAAAATTTCAAAAGCTATAAAAGTTAAAAATTATACCCATTTTAGAAAACCTGAACTTCTTGTAGAAATAGAGAAAAGAATGAACGAAATCAGAAAAGAGAAAGGTATTGGCGGAGGAGCACCCGGCGGCGGGATCGATGTTGATAAAGATGAGACACAAGGAGCTGTAAAAGTACAAATGAGTCAGGAAAACAAAACAAAAGAAAAACCAGTAAGACCTGCTCAACAATCCGAGAATATCCAGAAACGGCAAATAGCAACAGGCAGAGACGAAAAAAAGGAAGAAATGTTTTTTAAAGGACTTCTCGAGATACATCCTGACGGATATGGATTTTTGAGGTCTAATTATTTCCCTTCCTTCTCTGATGTATACGTATCTCCACCGTTAATAAGAAGATTTGGTTTAAAAACCGGGGATACTATCTACGGACCAGTTCAGGGACCACAGAGGGATGGCAGCAAATATTCTTCTTTAGTTACAGTAAAAACAATTAATGGAGTAGAAGTTATGGGTTATTTGAAACGTCCCGCATTTGAAACTCTCACACCTATGTATCCAAATCAAAGGATTATACTGGAAACCCCCAAATGTAATATTGCCCTTAGAATTATGGATCTTGTTGACCCGTTAGGCAAGGGCCAGAGGGGACTTATTGTTTCTCCGCCTAAAGCAGGAAAAACAACACTCATTAAGGCAATTGCTCAGAGTGTTATTAAAAATCATCCTGAAATTATTCTTATAATCTTGCTGATAGATGAGCGTCCAGAAGAAGTGACGGATATGCAAATGTCTGTTTCTGCGGAAGTGGTAAGTTCTACATTTGATCAATCACCTGAAAATCATATAAGAGTTGTCGAGCTGGCACTTGAGCGGGCAAAAAGACTTGTTGAGATGGGAAATGATGTAATGATTTTATTGGACGGTATTACCCGGTTAACCAGAGCGTACAACCTTTTGAGTTCAAATACTGGAAAAACTCTGTCAGGTGGTTTGGACCCATCTGCAATTAAAGGGCCGAAAAAATTTCTTGGTGCTGCAAGAAATATTTTAAATGGCGGAAGTCTCACAATGCTTGCTACTGCACTGATCGATACAGGATCCAGACTTGACCAGGTTATATATGAAGAGTTTAAAGGCACGGGTAATATGGAAATTATATTGAACAGATCACTTGCGGAACAGATGTTATTCCCTGCTGTAGATATAAAGAGGTCAGGCACAAGAAAAGAAGAGCTTTTGTATACACCTGAGGAATACAAAAAGGTTTGGACTTTAAGGAAATTCATTGGCTCTTTTGATCCCTCCGAATCTCTGTCAAGATTATTGGATATGCTGAAGAAGACTGAATCAAATAAAGAATTTCTCGAAAGTATAATGACTGGCGATGAAAAATAGAATAGGGAAAATAGAAGTTATAACAGGCTGTATGTTTTCTGGAAAAAGCGAGGAACTTCTGCGAAGGGTTCGGCGAGCACGCATTGCAAAGCAGAAGATACAGGTATTTAAACCCTTAATTGATACAAGATATTCTAAGGTAGAAATTGTTTCTCATGACGGAGAAAAAGTACAGGGGTATCCGGTAAAATCAGCAGTGGAAATTCTGGATAAAATTGATAGCGATACAGATGTGGTTGCAATCGATGAGGCACAGTTTTTTGACGACACACTTGTGGATGTTGTTAATAATATGGCAGGTGATGGCAGACGCGTTATTGTAGCAGGATTAGATATGAATTTTCGTGGCGAACCTTTTGGGCCAATGCCCAATCTTATGGCTGTTGCAGACGAGATATTAAAACTTCATGCCATTTGTGCTATTTGTGGTGAAGAAGCTACCAGGACACAGCGGCTGATTGACGGAAAACCGGCAAGTTATGACGATCCCATTATTGTAATTGGGGCATTAGAAAAATATGAAGCACGATGCCGAAAACACCATTATGTTTTAAATAAACCTGACGAGCAGAGTAGTAAAGTATGAGAAATAAGTTAGAAAAACTGGTCAAAAGGTATGATGAACTGACCGACCTTCTTTCAAAACAAGAAGTGCTCTCCAATCAGCAACTTATTAAAAAATATTCAGTAGAACGCAAAGAACTTCAGAATATCATAGAAAAGTTTAGAACATTTCTAAGACTTGAAAAAGAGTTGAAAGAGGCATCTGATTTACTAACGAGTGCCGATCCCGAAATGAAGAAGCTTGCTGAAAAAGAAATTGAGGTTCTGACAGAAGGAAAGGAGAAGGTGCTTAAAGAAATAAAACTTTCACTTTTATCGAAGGACCCAATGGATGGAAAAAATATTATTATGGAAATACGTGCAGGAGTTGGTGGGGATGAAGCAGCTCTTTTTGTAGCAGACTTGTATAAAATGTACACAATATATGCTGAAAAGAAGGGCTGGAAAGTAGAGATAATGGATGCTCATCCAACTGATATCGGAGGATTTAAGGAAATTATTTTTTCTATTTCAGGAAGAAATGCTTATAAGCGTTTTAAATATGAAAGCGGAGTACATAGGGTTCAAAGAGTGCCGGAGACAGAAGCTTCCGGAAGAATTCACACCTCTACTGTGACCGTTGCAGTCCTTCCTGAGGCAGAGACGGTTGATTTAGAGGAAACTATTAACCCGGAGGATTTACGCATAGATGTATATCATGCTAGCGGGCATGGCGGGCAGAATGTGCAAAAAGTGGCAACAGCTATACGCATTTTGCATAAACCAACAGGTATTATGGTAACCTGTCAGGATGAACGTTCTCAGCTCCAGAATAAAATTAAAGCGATGAGAATTCTTTATGCGAGGCTGTATGATTTTTTTCAGAATCAAAAAGACCATGAGATGATTGAAAAACGGCGTTCTCAGATTGGCAGAGGAAATCGAAATGAACGGATCAGAACATACAATTTTCCACAGGGGCGTGTGACAGATCATCGTATTAATTTTTCGTTGTATAATCTACCTTCTATTCTTGAAGGAGAAATAGATGAGTTACTTGACAAACTTATTGAAGAAGACGAGAGGGAACAGTTAGAACTGCTGGAAACTAAAGAATAGTGATTTGTTAATGAATGTAAGGTCTCTTGTTCTGTTTGGTCAAAAATCTTTAAACAATATAACCGACACCCCACGTTTAGAATCTGAACTTTTACTTTCTTATGTATTAAAAAAGGAAAGGGAAAAGATTTTTGCAAATTTTACGAAAGATGTTTCGCTTGCTGACGAAGAAAATTTTAAATTACTTATCAAAAAACGGCAATCAGGATATCCTTTTTCTTATATAACAAACCATAAAGCTTTTATGGGGTTAGATTTTTTTGTACGAGAAGGAGTACTCATTCCTCGTCCCGAGACAGAGATGTTGGTGGAGGAGGCGATAAAAATATCTAACGGGGAAGAGAAATATATACTTGATATAGGTACTGGAACAGGTTGTATTATTCTTTCCTTTCTTTATTATAATCACAAAAGCAGAGGTCTGGGTGTTGATATTTCAGATATTGCTAATAGAACAGCTAAAAAAAATGCATTGCAATTTAATCTATCTGATAGAGTAAATTTTGCGTGTAGAGATTATAGAGAGCTTACTTTTGACGAGGAATTTGACATTGTTATTTCTAATCCTCCGTATGTGAAAAAGGAGAATTGTAAAAACCTTTATTTTGAACCTGCTAATGCCCTTGACGGAGGGAGTGACGGGTTTAATTTTTATCCGAGCCTTATTGAGAAATCTTATAAATTTTTAAGGGGAAAAGGGGTATTGATTATTGAAATTGATGATGGAATGGAACATACAATAATGAATGAAATGAAAAAAACCGGATATAAAGATATTAAAATTTTAAAGGATCTTGCAGGATTCTATAGAATAGCCGAGGGAGTTAAGTAAATGAAAGAATTTGAATTAGCCAGGAAAGCTTTGTTGGAACACAAGATTATCGCTTTTCCTACGGATACAGTAATAGGGATTGGCGTGAATGGACTGGACCAGCTCGCAGTGAAGAAACTGTTTGCATTGAAAAATAGATCTTCTGACAAACCGCTTTCTTTGCTTACTTATTCTTTCACGGAGATTTTTAAGTACGCAAGACTTATCCCTTTTTATGCATACCCTTTACTTAAAACGTATTTCCCCGGGCCAATGACTGCAGTGTTTTATTCTGATGAAGTTTTGCATACAACTCCTTTGGGCAAGGGGACAAGCATTGGTGTAAGAATTCCGAATTTGCCTATTTTGCTTGATTTTCTTGCATATGTAAAAATGCCCCTTCTCTCGACGAGCGCTAATGTATCCAATAGGCCTGCGTTGCTTACAAAAGAAGATGTTATAAATGTTTTTGGCGGTGCTGTGTATCCAGTACTTTTTGAGTATAATGTAACGAGCAGTAATGTTTCTTCTACTGTAATTGATTGTAGAGACAAGACTTCTATAGTGTTAAGGAAGGGAGAAATAGATATATGAAAATAATAACGTATGGTAATCCGGTACTTAGAAAAAAAGCGCAAAAGATAAAAAGTATTGATAAGAAAATAGTCGACCTTGTAAAGAAAATGTTTAAAACAATGGATGCCGGCAAAGTTCCTGGAGTGGGTCTTGCTGCCCCGCAGGTTGGGGTTTCTATTGCCTTATTCGTATATAAAGTGGATGATGATAAAGGCGTTGTAATAAATCCTGTGATTGTTTCTAAAAAAGGAGAAGAGGTAAAAGAAGAAGGGTGTCTTTCCGTACCAGGTGTTTATGGCCCAGTGAAGCGTGCTGAGAAAATCATTGTTAAAGGATTAAATATTAAAGGTAAAAGATTTAAACTGAACCTGGATGGGTTGAAAGCTCGTGTATTTCAGCACGAAACAGATCATTTAAATGGTATTATTTTTACCGATTATATTGAAAAGATAGAAGAATTTACAGTGGAGGAGGGTTATAAATTGCCCGAACAATTAGTAGAAAGGTTTAAAGAAAAATGAAAATTGTGTTTTTTGGCTCTTCCCCTTTTTCTATTCCGTTTCTTGAAGCACTAAAAGAGGATACAGTGCTTGTTGTTACTATGCCCGATAAACCACAGAAGAGAGGGAAAAACCTTTTTCCTAATCCCGTAAAAAGAAGTGCAATAGAACTTGGATTGCCATTTGTTACTGTTGAGAAGTTCGATTTAAGCTGCAAGGACAGGATAGAATCCGTTTCCCCTGATCTATTTGTCGTTGTATCTTTCGGGAAAATTATTCCTGATTATATTTTATTCATTGCACAATGTGCTTTGAACTTACATCCTTCCGAGCTTCCATTGTACAGGGGGGCAGCTCCCATAGAGAGACAGATAATGGACGGTGTGAAAAAGAGCACTATTTCTATTATGGTAATAAATGAAAAATTGGATAAAGGCGGTGTACTTCTAAAACAGGCTTTTGAAATTTCGTTTGATGATACACGGGAAGCCGTCGAGCAAAAAATTATAAATATAGGGATCCCGTTGTTAAAACAAGCTATATCTATGGTAAAAAGTGGGAGTTACAGCGAAATAACTCAGCAAGGAAAAGGAAGCTATGCAAAAAAGATTACAAAAGAGGATGAATTGATACATTGGGAAGAAGATAATGTACGTATATACAACAAGATAAGAGCACTTTATCCTTCTCCCGCTTCATTTACTTTTTTTAGAGGGAAACGGCTTAAACTGTTTAAGGCAAACACTTTAGATCTCGATAAAGGAGTCCCAGGAGAAATTATTGATTTACTAAAAGAAGGTTTTGTTGTACAATGCGGAGCGGGTGCATTGCTTATTAAAGAAGTACAGATTGAAGGGAAAAGACGTATTTGTGCTTCAGAGTTCATTAATGGAGCTAGATTAAAAATTGGCGAAAAGTTAGGCTGAACATGAGGAGGAAAAATGAAAATCGTTGTTACTGTAAAGGTAGTACCTGAGGAGATTAAAATTGACAAAGAAACCGGAAGAGTGGTAAGGGAGAATGTCAAATCTATTTTTAACCCACTTGATCTTCTTGCTGCTGAGGAGGGAAGAAAATTAAAAGAAGAGTTCGGTGGGGAACTTATAGCTGTATCAATGGCGCCTCTGAAGGAGAACGAATTACTTTCTACTTTATTTAAGTACGGATTTGATCGCGTGATATTACTTACCGATAGGGCATTTGCTGGTTCTGATACTATTGCAACGGCTTTTGTGCTGAGCAGTGCGATTAAAAAACTTATTCCGGATTACGATCTAATCCTACAAGGTGATTATTCTCTTGATGGTGCAACGGGCCAGCTTGGAGGCGAAATGGCAGCTCTTTTGGACATTCCTTTTGTCTCTCAGGCAAGCTCTGTAAAAATGGATAAATCACTGCAAATAGAACGATCGAGAGAAGAATCAATAGAGGGATATACGCTGAAATTGCCTGCACTCGTTTCCGTAAGAAGAGGGATTAATAATGGCATAACAGTGAATCTTTTTAGTCTTATGGACGGAAGAAAAAAAAGCGTTGAAATATATACGAATAAAGAGCTGAAGCTTCCAGAAGAAAGAATTGGCAAATCAGGATCAAAGACAGAGGTAATAAACGTTATTCAGGTTGAGCTTCCATCTAGCGCTGAATTGATAAAAGATAACGGAGCTAAACATCTTATGGATTTTCTTGAGAAGGCGGGTGTCATATGAAATTTCTTATTGTAGTGAACAAGCATAATGGCATTATTGAAAAGGTAAGTCAATTAGGCGGGGAGATTTTTGTTGTTAGTTTTGATAAAAAAGGCAACGCTAATTTTGCTCCATCTCACGAAATAACGAATGTAATCGAAGGATGCAGCTTTTTAATGAAAGTTTGTGAAGAACTTGCCCCTGATGTTATCTTTTTTTCGTCCGACCTTATATTGAGAGAAACTGCAGCTTATTTTTCTGCTCAGAAAGGACTTGGACTGATTGCTCACAGCAAAGAATTGAAAATGGATAGCGACAGATTGATAGGTACAGTTCCCGGAGGGAATAATCTTTTTGCAGAGGTACTATCTATTTCTTGCCCTGTGCTTCTTATCTTAAAAGATGACAAAGTTGTGGAGATGCCTCCTATGAAGCCTAAATATGTTTCATTTGCGACAAGCGATTTGATCCAACGCGATTCTATTAAAAAAACATCTGCAAATCCTATTAAAACAGCACGTATTGTCGTAGGAGTAGGAAGAGGAGTAAAGCATTCTCTTATGCCAGAGGCAGAGAAATTTACAAAAAGTATTAATGGAGAAATTGGCTGCACAAGGCCTTTAGCGGATATAGGGATGTTTCCCGAAGAAAGAATGATAGGAGAGACAGGTATATCTATTTCACCCGATATCTATATTGCATTGGGTATCTCAGGTGCGCTGCAACATATGGCCGGAATTAATGCCAGGCATATCATTGCAGTGAACAGCGATCCTAATGCCCCAATTTTTTCAAAGAGTGAAATTTCAATTAATCAGCCTGTTGAAGTTGTTTTAAAGGATCTCAGGAAATGCCTAAAAAGTTTTTCACTGTAAGTAAAAGGACTGATGTAATACAGAAGATCTCTTCTCTTATCACTCTTTCTCCTTTCGAAGAGGAGATGGATATTTTATCTGTCGTTAGCAGGGTTGCTAGCAGGGATGTTTTTGCGTCATTTAGTATTCCATCTTTTAAAAAATCTCTTGTCGATGGCTTTGCTGTGCATTGCGAGGATACTGGGGGTGCATCAAATGGTAATCCTATTCCGCTCAAATTAGTTGGCGAGACGCATATTGGAGATTTTCCTTCTATTTGTTTAGCTGATGATGAAGCAGTTTTTACGCCAACAGGTGGAGTAGTTGTTGATGGAGCTGATGCTGTTGTTATGTTTGAATATACTGAAATGCGTGGCAATGAAATCTTTATTACGAAAGAGGTTTCAAAAGGTGAAAATGTTTTACCTGTCGGTGATGATATTCAAAAGGACAGTATTATACTCGAAAAAGGAGATTTTATTACACCTGAAAAGGTTGCTGGAATAAGAAGTTTTGGAATAAAAAAAGTTTTTGTTTTTAAACCTGTAAAGGTGGGTATTTTTGCCACGGGAGATGAGCTTTACGACGAAGGAGAATTGGGAAAGGGCAAGATATACGACAGTAATAGCTATGCTCTTGCGGCAGAGGTTATTAAAGATGGATTCATTGCTAACAGGTACGAAATTGTGAAAGATGATAAGGAGAAAATTATTTCTACTTTGAAAACTGCGCTTAATGAAAATGACGTTGTCCTTATGAGTGGAGGCACAAGTAAAGGTAGCTTTGATTTCACTGTGGAGGCAATCGATTTGTTAGGTAAACCCGGTGTTGTTATTCATGGTATGCATCTTTCCCCCGGGAAACCGACTGTATTTGGAGTGATTGATGGCAAGCTTATTGTGGGACTTTCAGGAAATCCACTTGCATCTTTTCTCGTATACCGAAGCGTTGTGCGAAATATTATATTTCAAAAGATGGGTATTAAATTAAAAAGAAAAGTTGTATTTGCGGAGATTACTGAGAATATTCCATCACGAAAGGGAAGAGAAGAATTTATTATAGGGAAGTTTAGTTTG